>JAPKZA010000189.1 GCA_026394015.1 Acidobacteriota bacterium | reverse complement strand
CCGCAAAACACCGCTGCCTACGAACCGTATTCCGATCTTTGACAACCCGATCGCAGAACCTGTACACCCGAAGTGTCGGTCCGCCGAAATGGAGTGCCCTTCCCAGCCGCCACAGCCCCAACCTCGGACCAACTGCCGCCAAACTCGATTACCGCCGCACCGCCACCGCCGCCACAACCTGCGTCAACTGAAACGCCACCACCGCCAGCACCACCGCGCCCGCCCCGGCCCCCCACCGCGCCTGCTGTTCGCCCAACAGGTACGCCCAGTAAAGCAACGCCCCGCCCACCATCGCCCCGCCCAACAAAAACAGCTTCGCCCCCACCGAACCGTATCCAAACAAACTCGACAGCACGAAGGAAACCCCCAGCAAGCCAAAGGCACCGTACAGGAAATAGAAGAGACTCCGCATCGTCGCTCTCCTAGTTCCACCGAACATGCGTGAACATAAGCAGCCCGCCGAAGGTCATCAACGCAAACACCACCAGCGCGCTCACCGCCAACAGAATCCCGGGCAGCCAACTGGCCTGAAAATGCCCTACCCGCAAGGACCAGAGCAACAGCCCAAACGCCGTCGTTCCTGATGTCAGAAACACCGCCTTGTGCACCCACGTCTCCGCCGGATTGTTGTCATAAAGCCCCGCCAGAAAGAAGAAGGTGATCAGCAGCGCGCTCACCCCGCCGCTGCCGTAGTACAAAATCTTGAGTAGGAAGTCCATACTCGGCAGGGCGCGGCGGGCGCTCGAAATCGATCACCCGCCGGCAAATTATTCGCGCTTACTTAGCAAAACAGTAAAAACGGCCCGAACCACCCGTCCCCACCAGCTTCGCTTGACTACAACCCGCCGAAGCATGCGCCGCGTTCCACGACGGCCCAATCTCGCCGCCACCGTTCCGGTCATGATGGCCCACCTGCGCCTTCCCGTCCGCCGCGTTGCTCGTCCAGTTGTTGCACGTCCGCGGATCGCTCGCCGGGTACGCCGTGCCGTCCACCTTCGTCCCCGTCAGAATGTCGTGCTGGTTCGGCGTATCGCCCCGGCCCTTCACCCCTTCGCCCTTCTCCGTCAGCGAAGTCGTCTTCTTCAGGTTGTTCCCATCGCTGTGCAGATCAGCCACGTCCTTGGCCATCAGCTCGCCCTTCACGTTGTACCAGGGGCCTTTGCCAATTCGGTCTTTGGCATTCACGGCCTTCTTGCCGTTGATCGCCGATTGACTCAAATAAGCCTTCCAGTTCTTCTTCTTCGAACCGGCCGCCTTGGCCAGCTTTTTGCAGATCTCGTCCGCTCCGGCCAAGCCGCCCAGGTTGGCCCCGTCGCCCGAACCGGCACTCGTAATGAAGAAGCTAAACTTGCTGTCCGGGGTCTGGGCGCAGGCGACCACCGCCGCAGCGGCGGCCAAAACAATAGCGCGAATGTGAGAGTTGAATATCATGCGTTGACTCCTTGTCCGATGTATCCTATCAAACCTCAGCCTCCAGATAGCTCCAGCGCCTTCGCCACCGCCCCCGCAATGGTCTGCGACAGGCTCGCCAACGACGTCGGCCGGGTCGTATAGCGATGCCCCCAGATCGGTTCGCCGGAGCCCGTGCGGACCAGTTCGACGCGTAACTCCAGCAGCTCACCTGGCCGACTTACCCGGCCCACCAGCGCGGCCTCCACCTCGAGTTCGCGGCCCACGGCCTTCAAATCCACCGTCGCCCCCTCAAATCGTTTGGTCGCGCTCCGGGCGATCACCCGCAGATCGCGAAACTGCGAAAGCTCGCTGATCAGACCCTCCGCCAACAAATCAAGATTGGCCCCCGCGGCCTCGTTCACGAACGGCAGCACCGCCAGCGAACGCGGCAAGTGGCCTTTCCCTTGGTTGAAATACCACCAGGCCGCTCCGCCTCCCCCGACGATCGTGGCGCCCAATATGGCCACCCAGTTCCGACGCGGCGTCACAGTTTCCACCGCCGGTTCACCGCTACCCTGGCGAAGATCAATCAAAAGATCCGCCGCCGTTTGATAACGCTTCGCCGGATCCTTTTCGTGGCATTTGCTGATGATCCGCTCCAGTTCCGCCGGAATCGCGTCGTTAACGCGAGCGATCGCCTCGGGAGCCTTGTTGATGATCGCGTAGAGAACTTGCAACGACGAATCCTGCTGAAACGGCCGCCGCCCCGTCGCCATCTCGTAAAGAATCGAGCCTAAGGAAAAGATGTCACTGCGCGGGTCAGCCGGGCGACCCAGCGCCTGCTCCGGGCTCATATAGTGGAGCGTACCCAGGATCGTCCCTTCGTTCGTCTGCAGGCTCTCGGACGGATGGTCCGACTCCTCGGACGGGCGAAACAGCTTCGCCAATCCAAAATCGAGCACCTTCAACTCGCCCTGCTCCGTTCGCATGATATTGGCCGGTTTCAGGTCACGATGAACAATCCCGGCGGCATGAGCGGCCGACAGCGCATCGGCCAGTTGAACACCGTAGCGAAGGATGGTCGGAACCGGCAGCGGCTTCTTATCTTGGAACTCGCTAAGTGTCACCCCCTTCACATACTCCATCGCGATAAACGGGCCGAAAGAAGAATCACCAGTTTCGTAAATCAACCCAATGTTCGGGTGCGTCAAGCGGGCCGCCGCCCGGCCCTCCCGGCGAAACCGCGACAGCCGATCCCGGTCGGCCGTCAAGTGATGCGCCAGCACTTTGATCGCCACCAACCGGCTGTCCCGCGAGTCGCGAGCCAGATACACCTGACCCATCGCTCCGGCTCCCAGCGGCTGCTTGATCCGATACGACCCGATCATGGTGCCCGCCGCGATCATCGTTCCAGGTTTCGCGTACTGGCGTCCCTCGTCGGATCCAGAAACGCTTCCCCGGCATCCGAAAATCGAAGTAGCCCAGCCGCCAGAATCGCCTCATCCGGCACAATCTCCAGCGGCGTGTAGCGCGGATGATGCGAGTCCGCGTACGGATCATTCCGCGCCGCGTTATAGCAACAAATCATCGACCACCGCGGATCTTCCGACGTGTTCTGGTCCGACCGATGCAGCAGGTTCGGGTGAAAGAATAGTGCGTCGCCGGGCTCCATCTCAATATGTTCCAGCGGCAGCCGAGTCAGCACCGCCGCCACCCGCGCCGGATCCGCGCCCGCCTGCTCACCCGTCAGCACGTGGTCCAGCCGACCCAGCTCATGCGAACGCGGAATCACCTGCAGACAACCGTTCGCCCGCGTCGCCCGATCAACCGCGATAAATACGCTCGTCAACAGCGGGAACAGCACCGCATTCTGATACCAATACCCGTAATCTTGATGCCAAGCCCACGCCCCGCCCACCCGCGCGTCCTTCATAATCATCTTCGAGTGATAGTGGTAAACCTCGCCACCCAGCAGCGCCTCCGCCGAATGCACGAGCGAAGCCGAACGCGCAAACATCCCGTACAAAGAATCCCCCGGGTGATTCCACAACGAAAGCCGTACCGCTCCGCCTTCCCCGTCGGACCGGGAAAACGAATGCTCGTCCAACCCTCGGTCTTCCTTCGCCGCTCGCCGCAACAGATCAATCTGTTCCCCCGAAAAGTACCCCGGAGCCAGCAAATAACCTTGCTCGTGGTACCGCGCGACTTGAGCCGAAGAAAGAATCATCCTCGAAGAATGATACATTGCGAGGCATGAAGAACGTGCGAATCGCGCTGCTCGGCTCGGGCTTTGTTGCGGATTTCTATATGCAAGGGCTCGCCAACGTCGCTGGCCAAACCGTCGTCGCCAACTACTCCCGCGAACGCGAAAAGGCCGCCTCATTCGCCGCCCGCTGGAACATCGCCGAACCTACCGCCGACCTCGATCCGCTCATCGAGCGGAACGATATCGACCTGTTTATCATCGCCTTGCCCAACGATGCCCACTTGCCGGTCTCTCTCGCCTTGGCCAAGGCCGGTCGCAACCAGGTCTGCACGAAGCCCTTGGGCCGCAATGCGGCGGAAGCAAAGTTGATGCTGGACGCGGCCGAGGCTTCCGGCAAACTCCACGGCTACGCCGAAACCGAAGTCTTCGCCCCGTGCGTCGTCAAAGCCCAGGAGATGGTCGCCTCCGGCGGAATCGGTCGGGTCTTGTGGGTCCGCTCGCGCGAGTCGCACAGCGGCCCCCACAGCGCCCATTTCTGGGATGTGGAACGCACCGGCGGCGGGGCCATGAACGATCTCGGCTGCCACTGCATCGCCGCGGCCCGCTACTTCTTCGGCAAACAAGACCGCATCGAAAAGGTGATGGCCTGGGGTGCTCGCCTCGTCCATCACGAAAAAACCGCCGGGGAAGACAACGCCATGCTCCTGCTCCAGTTTGCGAGCGGCGGCCTTGGCCACTGCGAACTCTCGTGGACCACCAAAGGCGGGCTCGACCTGAGAAATGAAGTCCACGGCACCGAAGGCTCCGTTTTCACCGACGTCACCCGAGGCACCCCCCTCTCGGGCTTCTCCACCCGCGGTTCCGGGTACATCGTCGCAAAAGCCGACACCGATCTCGGCTGGACCCGTCCCCTGCCCGAGGAAGCTTTCGCCTACGGCTACCAAGCCGAAATGCGCCACTTTGTCGAGTGCGTCCGCGACGGCGTCACCCCCCGGGAAACTTACCAAGATGGCTATATCGTCAATCGCATCTTGGATGCCGGCTACGAATCCATGCGCTCCGGCCAATGGGTCTCGGTCGACTAACTACCACACCGCCCGATGATAGTTCGCCCGAATTGTCTCATCGGCCGTGATGAGATAAGCATCCGGAGCGCAGCGGGCGTGTGCAACGATGAACCGATCGAAGGCGTCCCGAGTCCAGGACTCATGACAAGCCGCCCGCGCCACTCGGTCAAACGGCAGTGGGCAGACCAATACGTTCAGCGAATCCGCCAAGTGGGCGACGACAAAGTCCGCTCGATGAGGACTGCGCCGAACCTCATAGAGGTACTCAAGCTCTACTCTCACGATCGACGAGATCAGCAGGTCGTAGCGTTCGGTCGCAGACCTTGCCGCCCGGCTCAATTTTTTCAAGTCGCCGACGGCCAAGTGAGCCGCCACGTGGGTATCAAGGTAGGCGTTCATTTCTGCCGACTACCGGTTGCGCCGTTCCCAATCAGCGGTGACTTCCGCATTCATCTTCCGCAAGTCCTCTTCGATATTCTCGAAGGTAACTCCGGGTAGGATTCCCGGCATCGGTCGCAATCGGGACAGCTTCGATACCTTCTTCTCGGCCACCAGCTTCATCGTTCTGCCCTTATAAACGAACTCCAGCTTCTCCCCGCGCGACGCCGCTTCCGCCAACGCGAACAGGTTCTGCCTCGCCTTCGAGATCGTCATCGCCATTCCCTGAGGCTAACCGATACTTGTACAACTCTGCAAGCAGACTTGTACAAAGTGATAGACTGCCCCTCGAACATGCGAATTTGGATCCTCGGACTACTACTGGCAGCGACGGCCGCTTCGGCCCAAACGCTCTTTGACGGCAAAACACTCAATGGCTGGGAGGCCCGCTCCACCTCCGCTCCCCCCGGCACCGGCGACTGGAAAATCGAAAACGGCGCCCTCGTCTGCGGTGGCGGCGGCGCCGGTTGGATCGCCACGAAAGAGACCTTCAAAGACTATCGCCTCCAACTCGAGTTCAAAGGTGCCGCCACCGTCAACAGCGGCGTCTTTCTCCGCAGCCAAAAAGAAGGCGAACCCCACGTCACCGGCTATGAACTGCAAATTTGGGACATGCAGCCCGCCGGCTACCTCACCGGCAGTCTCGTCGGCAGCGTGAAAGCCTCCCCCACCAAAATCAAACCGGACCAATGGAACGCCTTCGACGTCACCGTCAAAGGAGACCACTTCATCGTAAAGTTGAACGGCCTCACCGTCCTCGATGCCAAGGACTCCAAGCACGCCGATGGCGTCATCGGCCTACAATGCCAACCCAAACAACGCATCGAATTCCGGAAGATCCAGGTAAGGAAATATTAAAGCTTTAAAATGTGATAATGTTCAGCGTGAATGACCAAACTTACCTCTCTCAAAGTTTTTGGTTGCCTGCTGCTTTCGACGCTGGCGTTCGCTCAAGGCGACCGCGGAGCCATCACAGGTTTAATCACAGATAAGTCCGGCGGGGCCGTTCCGAATGTCGCCATCGAAGTGGTGAACACAGCCACGAACGCTCGCTTCGAAACGGTTTCCACCGGCACCGGCTCTTACCGCCTCGTCGGCCTGCCGATCGGTCTCTATGACCTCACCGCCAAGGCCGCCGGCTTCAATGCCAGCGTCCAACGGGCCGTCCAGATTCAGACGAACCAAACCGCCACCATCGACATTGGCCTAAACGTCGGTGCCGTCTCCGAAAGCGTCACCGTCCAAGGCGGCAATCCGATCATCCAAACCGAGTCGGCCGACGTCAGCATGGTTGTTGAAGCCAAGCAGTTCCTCGATCTGCCCCTCACCCTCGGTGGCGGCATCCGCAACGCCTCCAGCTTTATCAAACTATCGCCCGGCGTCAGCCCCACCGGCACCTGGACCAAGTCCATCTCCGGCGGCGGCGGCTTTCAAGATCAGGTCTACTACGACGGCATCGCCCTCAGCCGCGGTGACCTCTCCAACGACTCTGAGGTCAACCCTTCCGTCGACGCCATCGCCGAGTTCAAGCTCATTACGAATAACTACTCCGCCGAATACGCCCACGCCATGGGCGGCATCACGAGCTTTACGATGAAGAGCGGAACGAACCAGATTCACGGCACCGCCTTTGAGTTCTTGCGCAATGAAAAGATGGACGCCCGCGGCTTCTTCCCGGCTTCCCGCGCGCCTTCCAAACAGAACGAATGGGGCGCAACCATCGGCGGTCCCGTCGTCCTGCCGAAGATCTACAACGGCAAAGACAAGACGTTCTTCTTCTTCTCTTTTGACCAGTTCTATCGTCGCGGCGGCGCGCTGGCCGGCCTGAACACCCTACCGACCTCCCGCATGGCGCAAGGCGATTTCAGCGAACTGGGCAGCCGGATCATCTACGACCCGGCCAGTTCCGCCATCGCCGGAAGCCGCACTCCCTTTGCCGGGAATCGAATTCCCGCCAACCGCTTTAGCAAAGTCTCTTCGGTCATGCTCCCCTTCCTCCCGGCCCCCGAACTCGCCGGACTCGTCAACAACTCCATCGCCCCCCTTGCCAGCCCCCGTGCCGATGAACGCACCTCCGGCTTCAAAATGGATCACACCTTCACGGCCAAAACCCGCGTCAGCGGCATGTACAACGACACGTATCGGCCCTCGATTAAGAGCGGCGCTCCGTCCCGCTTGCTCCCCGTTGGCGGTGAGGCGGCTACCCTACTCCTTAACTACAATCTCCAGAAAGTACGCACAAACGTCCTTCATCTGAATATCGACCAGAACCTCACGCCGACCACCATGAACCACATCGGGCTCGGCTACTCGCGCTTCCGGAACCCGAACTTCTCCGTGGCCTTCAACGAAGGTTGGACCCAGCCCAATGGAGGCAAACTCGGTCTTCGCGGGCTCCAATTCGACCTCACTCCTTCGGTACTATTCGACACGGAAGGCTACACCCGCTTCGGCAACGACACCGCCAGCGACAACTACTTCCATACCTTCACCGCCCTCGATACGTTGACCATGATCCGCGGGAACCATACTCTTAAGTTCGGTGCCGAAGTCCAGCGTCACCGCGACAACTATCGCAATTACGGCAATGGCGGCGGAACGTTCCGCTACCGCCGCGAGACCACCGGTCTGCCCGGCGTCGCCGCCTCCGGCGATGCCTTCGCCAGCTTCCTCCTCGGGGAAACTTACTCCGGCAGCGCCTTCTTCCGCGACTCGCTTCCCGGCGGCCGCTACACCGTCTTCGGCTTCTTCGCCGATGACACCTGGAAGGTCACCAAGAAACTCACCCTCACCATCGGCCTTCGCTGGGAACCCATCATCCCCCATAGCGATCCCCTCGGACGCATCTCCTACGTCGATATCGCCGTACCAAACCCCGGGGCAGGGAACCGGCCCGGCACCATGCTCTACGGCAATCAGAATGGTGTGAGCAACCGATATCTCAACGTCCTCTGGAGTAACTTTGCTCCGCGCCTCGGCTTCGCTTACCGGCTCACCAATCGCACCGTCATCCGAGCCGGCACTGGCATCTTTAACTCCAACTACATCAACCAAGGCAACGGTCTGCCCGCCTTTGGCTATGCCACCACCGCCGCTTTTGCCTCCGCCGACGGCGGTACCACCGCGGCCTTCAACTGGGACGGTGGCTTCCCGCAAAACTTCCGCCGACCGCCCGTCAAAGAACCCACCGCCGCCAACGGCCAAAGCGTAACGGCCGTCATCCCCTCCGGCTATCAACTCCCCTATAAAATCCAATGGAACTTCGCCGTCGAACACCAGTTCGCCAGCGACATCTCCATGAGCTTCTCCTACGTCGCCAATGCCGGGCGCCATCTCGCCAATACCCAGCAACTCAATCAACTCCCTCAACAGTATTGGAACCTGCCCACGTCGCTCCTCACGGCCAACATCAACTCGCCCGAAGCCCGCGCCGCCGGCTTCTCGGAGCCCTTCGCCGGCTTCTCCTCCCTCTGGGGCGGTTTGGCCCGCGTCAATCAGGCCCTCCGGCCATTCCCGCAGTATAGTAACGTCGGCGTCTATGGCTCCACCTTCGGCAACTCGAGCTACCACAGCTTCCAATACAAGCTCGACAAACGCTACGCCAAAGGGCTCACCGGCACCGTCGCCTACACCTGGTCGAAGTTCCTCACCGACGCCGCCATGTTCGACGACAATCCCGCCCAACAGAACGCCCTGCTCCGCGAAAAGTCGTATCACCCCTCCGACTATCCGCATGTGCTGACGTTCTCGCTTGTCTATAACGTCCCTTTCCAGCGCCAGAACAAAGCCGTCAACTTCCTGCTCAAAGGCTGGCAGTTGGCCACCGTCAATAGCTACAGCTCCGGTGCCCGGCTCTACCCCTCCACCTCCAACCCGCTGCCCTACTTCAATCTCGGCTTGCGGCCCAACGTCGTCTCCGCGAATGTCCGCTCTGATATCTCGATGGGTGCCTACGATCCCAACGATCCGGCGAAAAACACCTACCTGCTGCGTTCGGCCTTCGCCAACCCCGCCGCCGGCCAGTTGAGTTCCGCCGCCCGTGCGCTCGAAGTCCGCGGCCCCGGACGACTCGACGAAAGTTTTGCTTTCATGAAGCAGAACAAAATCGCTGAACGGGTCACCACCCAGTTCCGCGTCGAAATTCAGAACCCCCTGAACCGCGTCGTCTTCGGGAATCCGATCACCGACTTCACCAACGCGGCCTTCGGGCGGATTAACTCAACCCAGATCGGTCCCCGCAACGTCCAGGTCGGTCTCAAGCTGATCTTCTAACGAACGCGCACAACGGACTCGCTTCGG
>JAPKZA010000532.1 GCA_026394015.1 Acidobacteriota bacterium | reverse complement strand
GGCGGCAGCAGGGCCGGATAAGGCGAAGATCGAGCAGATTATTGGAGTCAAAGAGAAGCAGCTTCCCGAGCCGCTGCCCGAGTTGAAGACGGTGAAAAGCGAACCGAAGCTGTACCATCCGGTGCATGTTTTGGAGCGCGGCTCGAGCGACCAGCCGATGACGAAAGTGGGCATGCGGCCGCTAGGAGTCTTGCTGCCCGACGACGCGCCGGAGTGGGGCGAGGCGATCGCGCAGCCGCGACGGAAGCTGGCGCAGTGGATTGCCGACCCGGCGAATCCGCTGACAGCGCGGGTGATGGTGAACCGGATTTGGATGAGCCACTTCGGCGCGGGGATCGTTTCGACGCCGAACGATTTCGGCCGCATGGGCACCCGGCCGACCCATCCGGAGCTGCTCGATTGGTTGGCGAACGAGTTTGTCAAAGGCGGCTTTCGGATGAAGCCGATGCACCGCATGATGGTGCAGAGCCAGACCTATCGGCAAGCCTCCCTTGCGCAGCCCAGCGCACTCGCCAAAGAGAAGGATCCGCGGAATCGGTTCCTGTGGAACTTCAGCCGGCGACGGTTGGAGGCGGAAGAGATGCGCGACGCGATGTTACAGGCCGCGGGGTTGTTGAACCCGGAACGGTTCGGCCCCAGCGTGATCGCCCCGATTGAACCGGAGCTAGTGAACCTGCTCTACAAGCCCGACCAATGGGCCGTGACGCCCGACGTGAAGCAGCATAACCGACGGAGCGTATACCTGTTTCAGAAGCGGAATATGCGGATGCCGTTTATGGAAGTTTTCGATTCGCCGGATACGCTGCTGAGCTGCGCGCGACGCGAGAGTAGTACGCACGCGCCGCAGGCGCTGGAGCTGTTGAACGGGCCGTTGACGCGCCAGGCTTCGGTCGCGCTCGCCGAGCGGCTAGGCAAGTTGAGTCGCGACAAACAAATCGAGACAGCGTTTCAATTGGTGTTCAATCGGCCGCCGGTGCAGAAGGAGCGGGACGCCTCAGCCCGTTTCCTGGCCGCCAATCCGCTGCGCGAGTTTACCCTCGCCTTGTTCGCCGCCAACGACTTTTTGTACGTCCAATGAGCAACCATTCCAAACCAACGCGAAACCGCCGTGAGTTTCTGACCGACGCTTTCTGCGGCCTTGGCAGCCTGGCCTTTGGCGCGATGCTGAAAGCGGAAACGAGGAAGCCGAATTTCCCCGCCAAGGCGAAGTCGGTGATCTTTCTCTTCATGGCCGGCGGACCGAGTCAGATGGAGACGTTCGACCCCAAGCCGCTCTTGAACAAGCTGGACGGGCAGCCGTTACCAGCCTCGTTCCGGCCGGCCAAGCGGCAGTTCATCAACGGAACGCCCAAGTTGCTCGGGACGAAGCGAGCGTTTAAGCAGCATGGCAAAAGCGGGCTTTGGGTGTCGGACCTGCTGCCGCACACCGCCACCTGCGCCGATGACCTGGCGGTGATTCGTTCTTGCCAGGCGGACGCGTTTATCCATTCTTCCGCGCAGTACCAACTCTTCACGGGCCGTATTCTGCCGGGTTTTCCGAGCATGGGATCGTGGTCCATTTTCGGGTTGGGCAGCCAGAGCGAATCGCTGCCGGGCTACGTCGTGATGCCGGATCCGTTCGGAACGATTGAGGCGGGACAACCGGTGTATGCCAACGCCTTCTTGCCGGCGGTGTACCAGCCGAACGTATTCCGCGGCGGTGAGAAACCGGTGCTGAATTTGGAGATGCCCGAAGGCGTAACGCTCGCGCAGCGGCGGAACACGCTGAAGTTCATTCGCGAAATTGACGAGGCGACGATGCCGCCCGGCGACGACGAGTTCTCGGCCCGCCTGAGCACGTACGACCTGGCGTTTAAGATGCAGACGGAAGCCCCGGCGGTGTTCGATATGGCGAACGAACCGGCCCATATTCGCGCGAGCTACGGGATCGGCGATGCCGTGACGGACGACTTCGGCCGGCGCTGTTTGATGGCTCGGCGGCTGGTCGAAAAAGGGGTTCGTTTCGTGACCGTCGTATCGGGCGGGCCGGCGATTTCGCAGTGGGATGCGCACGACGATATTGAAGAAAATCATCTGCGGATGGCAGCGCGAGTCGACAAGCCGATCGCGGCGATGCTCAAAGATTTGAAGCAGCGCGGGCTACTCGATAGCACGCTGGTCGTTTGGGGCGGCGAGTTCGGCCGCACGCCGGAGGCGCAGGGCGGCAAAGGACGCGACCACAACAATACGGGCTTCACGATGTGGATGGCGGGCGGCGGCGTCAAGGGCGGAGTGGCGGAAGGGACGACCGACGAGGTGGGTCTCTACGCCGTCGAACGCCCGCACCATTTGCGGAACATCCATACGACGATTCTGCATCAGTTGGGGCTGGACCAGGACGCGCTGAACTACTTGCACCAAGGGCGGCGGGAACGGCTGACCGAGATTCAGGGTGAGGTGATTAAGGGCATTGTTTAGAGCGGCGTTGGGGCTCGGATTCGCGATCGCGTTGCAGGCGCAGACACCGGAAGCGGTGAAACTGCTGGAGGCGCGCTGCGCGGGCTGCCACAACGGAGCCTCGAAGCAGTCCGGTCTCGATCTATCAAAGCGGGAGACCGCGATTCGGGGCGGGGACCGCGGTGCCGGGCTGGTGCCAGGAAAGGCGAAAGAGAGCTACCTCTATCAGGTGCTGGCGCATACGGCCAAGCCGGCGATGCCCAAGTTCGGAGCCAAGTTCACCGAAGCGGAGTTGGCTGTGGTGGCCGCTTGGATTGAGGACGGGGCGCCGTGGGAGCAACGGATCGTGGCGGCCTCGGCGCCAAAGGTGAAGCACTGGGCATTTGAGAAGCCGGTGCGCACCACGCCGCCGGGGCCGGGCAATCCGATCGATGCGTTTTTGACTGCGGAACGGGAGCGACGAGGGTTGAAGCCGATGCCAGCGGCGGATCGGGGGACGCTGGTCCGTCGAGCGTATCTCGATGTCGTAGGCGTGCCGCCCACCGCTGAGGAGATGACGCGCGCGGCCAGCCAAAGCTATGACGAGGTCGTCGATGGGCTCCTGGCCGACCCCCGTTACGGCGAGCGGTGGGGCCGGCACTGGATGGACATTTGGCGCTATAGCGATTGGTACGGATACCGAAACGCGAGCGAGGTCCGCAACAGCCAGAAGTTCATGTGGCGCTGGCGGGATTGGATCGTCGAGGCGCTGAATCGGGATAAGCCTTACGACCGAATGATTTTGGAGATGCTGGCCGGAGATGAAGTGGCGCCCGAGGATCCGGACACCGTGCGGGCGACCGGCTTCCTCGCGCGCAATTTTTCGAAGTTCGACCGCGACGGCTGGATGCAGGACGCGGTGGACCATACGATGCTGGGCTTCATGGGCGTCACTGTAAAGTGCGCCCGTTGCCACGACCATAAGTACGACCCGATTTCGCAGGAAGAGTACTACCGCATGCGGGCGATCTTCGAGCCCTATGACGTCCGCGTGGACCGCGTCGCGGGGCAGGTGGATACCGACAAGGATGGACTGGCACGGGTGTTCGACGCGGCGCTGGACCGACCGACGCATCTGCTGATTCGCGGCAACATTCAGACACCGGATAAGTCGAGAGAGTTACCGCCCGGGGTGCCGATGCAGTTAGGTCCGGCGCTGGGCAAGATCGCTCCGGTGGCGCTGCCTTTGGCCGCTTACTACCCGGACCAGCGGGGCTTTGTCCACGCCGATCTTCTCGCCGAAGCAAAGGCCGCGATTACGAAGGCGGCCGGCGATCCCAAGGCTTTGGCCGCCGCCGAGGCGGAGTTGCCGGCGCTGGAAGCGCGGCTGGCGGCGGAGCGGGCAAAGTTCGCCGAACCGCCGGATTTGCGCTACGAAGAGCTAGCGGCGAAAGCACGGGAGCTTGAGCGCAAGGCCGGGCTATTGCGCGGCCAGGAGCAAGCGTTGAAGGCGCAAGCGGAGTTGACCGAGGCGCTGGCGGGCGAGAAGCCGAACGAGAAAAAGCTCGGCGAGGCGAAAAAGAAATTGGCGGCAGCAACTGCCGCGTTGACGCAGCAGGCGACCGGGTATACGCCCATCGGCAAAGAGTACCCAACCAAGAGCACCGGGCGGCGGACGGCGCTGGCGCAATGGATCGGTTCGCCGCAGAACCCGCTAACGGCCCGCGTTGCCGTCAATCATATTTGGCTGCGGCACTTTGGGACGGCGCTCGTGCCGACGGTGTTTGATTTCGGGCTGAACGGGAAGGCCCCGACGCACCCGGCGTTGCTCGATTCGTTGGCGACGGAGTTGATGCGGAGCGGGTGGAGCATGAAGGCGTTGCACCGGCTGATTCTGACGAGCCAGGCGTATCAGATGCGGTCCACCGCCGGAACCGAGGGCCACCCGAACACCGCGATCGACCCGGAAAACCAGTGGCTCTGGCGGATGAACCCGCGCCGCCTAGAAGGCGAAGCGGTGCGGGACAGCATTCTGAGCGTGGCGGGCGAACTCGACGGCATGATGAAGGGCCCGGAGATCGACCCAACGAAGGGGTTCGAGTCGCGGCGGCGAAGCCTCTATTTCAGCCATTCGCCCGACGCGCAAATGGAGTTTTTGAAGGTGTTCGACGGACCGAACCCGACCGAGTGCTACCAGCGCAATGAGAGCGTCGTGCCGCAACAGGCCCTCGCGATGGCCAACAGCCAGTTGAGCCAGGAACTAGCCCAAAAGCTGGCCAAAAAGCTCGAAGGACCGGCGTTTATCGACCGGGCATTTCAAACGATTTTGGGTCGACTGCCAAGCGCGGCGGAGCGAAGCCTGGCGGCGACCGCAACGCCTGGCAACCTGGTTCATGCGCTGTTCAACCATAATGATTTCGTAACGATTCGCTAACTGCCATGTCTACACGCCGCAACTTTCTCGCTGATATTGGAATGGGCTTTACGGGCCTGGCGCTCGGGTCGATGCTGCACGCCGAGAAGCCGACCGGCATGCCCCACTTCGCGCCGAAAGCCAAGCGCGTGATCTGGCTGTTTATGATCGGCGGCGTCAGCCACATGGAGTCCTTTGACCCGAAGCCGGAGCTGAACAAGTACGCCGGACGGTTGCTCGGCGATACGCCTTATCATGCGGCGCTGGACAACCCGCTCGTGAAGCAGAACCTCCGCGAGGTGATCGCCGGACTGCACAAGGCGCAGCCGCGGCTCTATCCGCTGCAGGTGGGCTTTCAGAAGCGGGGGCAGAGCGGAATCGAAGTCAGCGACTGGTTCCCGCATGTGGGCGGGTGTGTGGACGACTTGGCCGTGGTGCGATCGGTTTGGACGACGGACAACAACCACGGGGCGCAGATGCAGTTCCACACCGGCCGGCATGTGCTCGAAGGGCAGTTCCCGACGATCGGATCGTGGGTGCATTATGGGCTCGGATCGCTGAACGAGAACCTGCCGCAGTTCGTCGTGCTCGGCGAGCCGATCGACACATGTTGCGGCGGACCGGGGGCGCACGGGGCGTCGTATTTGGGGCCGGAGCATGGTGGCGTAAGGCTCGAGGTAAAGCCGGACAGTCCCCTGCCCTACGCCAAGCCGTTCGTGGCGACAACGGAAGAAGAACAGCGACGGCAGTTCGATTTGATCCGTGGGTTCAACCGGTTGGCGGAGGTCGAGTACCCGGACGATGCAGCGATGAAGGCGCGGATTAAAAGTTATGAGCTGGCGTTCCGCATGCAGACGGCAGTGCCGGAAGTGATGCGTTTTTCGAGTGAAAGTGCTTCAATGCAGAAGCTATACGGGTTAGACCAGGCAGTGACGAAGCCATTTGGCGAGACCTTGCTGGCGGCTCGGAGGATGGCCGAATCGGGGGTTCGATTCATTCAGGTGTTCCACGGCAACAACGGCGGGGCCGGTAAGTGGGATGCGCATAGTAACTTGAAGAAGACGCATGGGGAGTTAGCGGCGCAGGTGGATCTGCCGATTGCGGGGTTACTGAAGGATTTGAAACAGCGGGGGATGTTGGACGATACGTTGGTCGTCTTTGCGACTGAGTTTGGCCGGACGCCGGGGGCGGAAGGGACCAATGGGCGGGACCATCATCCGTACGGGTTTTCGGTATGGATGGCGGGGGGCGGAATCAAGGGCGGGGTGGTGCACGGGGCGACGGACGAGATTGGGTTTCATGCGGTGGAGAATCGGCATTACGTCACCGATATCCATGCGACCGTGTTGCATCAAATGGGGATTGATCCGCGGAAGTTAGAGGTGCCGGGGCATAAGCGGATTGATATTGATTATGGGGAGCCGATCAAGGCAATCATTGGTTAGCTTTCACAGAAGCGTTTGAGGGCTTCGAGGAGGGCTCGGGGATCGATATCCCCAGTGTGAAGCAGGGTCACGTGTGTCTGTTTCCTGACGGCGGCGAGTTCCCAACGGAGGCGAACGCCATTTCGGAGTTCGAGACCAAAGTGTAGAGGCGAAATTTCGAGGGCTTTGGCCTGACCCCTTTCGCCGTTGGCCAAGGTGAAGTAGTACACGCCGCGATGGAACGCACACGTTTGGAACCACCAGGCCGACAGACCGCCCGGGGTCGAGAGCGCGGCCATCACGAGCGCCGGCGGAGCGTTAATGGAGAGATTCAGCGCCACGTTTTGTCGTCGAAACGCTTCATGCCGAGCGTTTCGTCATCGGGCAGAACGCCAAGGGCGAGAACGGCGAAGGTGAAGACCCGGGTGTTGGCTTCCAAATGGCCGCCGAAGGCCTTGCCGGTGTCGGCGAAAGTCAGATGGCAGTGAACCTTGCCATCAATCACGAAGCCGCTCATGGAGATGATGTCGGCGGACGTGGAAGGGTCTTCCAGGTAAGTGTTCTTCGAAGGGAACGATCGATTGGTGACCATGTGGTAGTGCGTCGAAAGCGCGGAGCCGACGCCGGAGAGGATGACGGCGCTGCGGATTTTCTGTTCGGCGACGTGCTTTTCAATGGCGCCGAGCAGACCGGCCTGGTTCTTCACGCGGATCACGACCACGCGTTCAAACCGGGTAGAGATCGCGACCGAATCAGGGACGGCGGAGTCGAGTCCTTTGGCATCCTCGGCCGGGGTGGTCGAGCGAATCACATCGGTGCGTTTGACTTGGGCGGGGAGGAGCAGGGCGAGGGAGACGAACAGTAGGAGCGCTTTCATAGGCTCCTACTGTATCGTTTGCGGGCGGTTAGAGGAAGAAGCGGACGCCGAGTTGGATCAAGCGAGAGAAGTTCGCCTGGCTGCTGATGAGACCGAACTGGGGGCTCGTGAAAGTGGTGTTCGGGCCGTTGAACATCGGGGTGTTGGTGAAGTTCAGCGCCTCGGCGCGGAACTGGGCTTTCAGGCGTTCGGTGACGGTGAAGGTCTTGAAGATCGACACGTCCCAGTTGATTTGACCAGGGCCCCGGAGCGGATTCGTCCGGCTAACATTGCCGAAAGTGAACGGCGGGGCCTGGGCGAAAGCGGCCGGGTTGATCCAGCCGTCCAGGCGCTGGGCGAAGGGCTTATCGACGACGGCGGAAAGGCCGGTGCCGTTGGGCCGCATATGGCTCGCTCCGATGACGCTGTTGTCGTTCGGCTGGGTGATGGTTAAGGGGTAGCCGGACTGCATGACGCTGATGGCGTTGAAGGACCAACCGCCGAGGTAGCGGTTAGTCTTCCAGAGCGGCAGTTCATACGTGACGGCCATGGAGAGGCGATTGGGTGAGTGAACGCTAGAAAGTCCATATTCTTGTTCCGGGGCGTAGGCGTTTTGAGGGCCAGCCACCGTGGCGGAGAAGGTATTGCCCGTGGTGCCATAGGCGCTGTCCATATTCTGGGACCGCGTATAGGTCGCGATAATCGTCATGCCCTGCGCGAAACGGCGCTGGGCCTTAACGTAAACCGAGTGATACATAGCGCTGTTCGTGTCGGAGTTATTGAGCGTGACGGAGGTGAACTGCGGGAATGGCCGGAGCAGTTGCGAACGGGAGATCACGCTGCCGGCGACGTTGAGCAGACCGCCACGATTGAACATCGGGTTCGGAACGGATTGGTTCAAAGCCGAGCCGAGGCTGAGGAACTCGGGGGAAAGCTGGTTGATGTTGCGGCCATCTTGCGCCAGTTGCAGGCTCTTCGACCCGACGTAGCCGGAGGCGAGAACGAAGCCGGCCGGAAGCTGACGTTGGATATCGAAGGAAAACTGCTGGACGTAGCCGGAGCGGGCGTTGCCGTCCGGCAGCGAGAGCGCCTGGCCGATGCCGGTGCTGAGGCCACCGGCGTTTCCAACCGGGGTCACGAGCCCAGTAGGATACGGATTGTCGAGTGTGGCGGCCGGGGTGAAATTGTTATCGAAACTGGCGACGATGGGGGTGGATTGCGAATAGCCGATCGTCGATTGGAACGAGAAGGGCAGAGGGGCCCAGAAGATGCCGTAACCGCCTCGAATGGCCGTTTTTGCATCCTTCGAGTAGGCAAAGCCGATGCGCGGGGATAGCTTGTGGAGGTTCGGATTTCCCGCGTTGCGGCCGTTGCCGTTGACGCCGGCGAAGAGCACGCCGCCGAAGATTTTCGGATCGGGTACCGTCGCCTGGAGCGGGCTGGCGACCTTGGTATCAAAGCCGGTGATGAAGTTGTCATTGCGGTCCGCAGGGCCGTTCTCGCGCTCATAGCGGACGCCGAAGTTGAGAGTCAGTTTGGAGGTTACCCGAAAGTCATCCTGGACGAACCCGGCCGCGTACCGGGCGTAGTTGTAGAAGTTGGTCGCGACGGTCATGCTGCCGCCGGTGGGGTAACCGAGCAGGAGCGTGGCAAGGCTGGCTCCTGTGCCCTGGACGGTACGCTGGGGGACGGAGCGAGTGAAGATATCGGAGAAGCTGAACGCGCTGGGTCCGATGCCGGGGGCCCCGTCGTTACTGAGCGTGCGCCAGTCGAAGCCGAACTTCAGGCTGTGCTTCCCCATGAACTTGCTGGCCGTGGTGTTGAAGCTTTTCGAATGCAGCACGCTTTGGCTCGTCGTGCCGCCGCCGAAGCTGCCAACATCGGACATCGTGATGGCGGGGAAGGCGGTGTACTTGGTGATGGCGGCCAGCGAAGAAGGCAGGCCCAGGGTCTTCAGATCGAACCCGAGGCTCGTCGGCGCCGAGAAGTTCGGGAAGCGATTGAAGCCGTAGCGGACGGCGATGACGAGAGTGGGCGAGGGGGTGAGCGTGGAGTTGACCTGGGTGGCATCAACCTTGCGATACAGAACGCCTTGATTGGGCGAGGCGAGCGAGCCCCACCAGGCGTTGCCGGGCTCGATGCTGCCGTAGTGGAGGTAGGAAGCCGAGGCGCGCCACCAGGAGAAGAGTTGGTGGTCGGCCTTCCAGGTGGTCTGGTCGGCACGATTATAAGCCCCGATCGTGGCGTCGAAGTTAAGATCGGAATAAAACCGGGCGGGGGCGTTGGGCAGGGGGTAGTAAGAAGCGATGTTACGGCCTGGGGTGCTGAGGCGGTTGGCGGGGATCACGTTCCCGGCGAACGGGGTGCGGGTGCCGTCGGGCATAGTAGTGAGCGGGTCGTAGACGAGTTGAAGGGCGTTGCCGGCGCGGCTGAGGGATTGGGAGAAGTCGCCGCGGCGTTCAGCGGCGGTGGGGACGGAGAGGCGGGTGCCGGCGGATTCGGTTTGGCGGTAAGCTTCGCCAGTGATCCAAAAGAAGGTCTTGTTCCGGCCGTCGTAAACTTTGGGGATGCGGATAGGCCCACCGATGGAGCCGCCGTAGTTGCGGAACGGCTGGTTGATCCGAGGGGTGCCGGCGCGGTTGGAGTAGAAATTGTTGGCCAGCCACGGGGTTTCGCGGATGTATCCGAAGGCGGAGCCGTGGACCTGGTTGGAGCCCGAGCGAAGGAAGGTATTGAAGGTACCGCCGCCGGTGCGGCCCATTTCGGCGTCGTAGGTATTCGCCTGCACCTTCACCTCCTGGACGGCTTCTACCGAGGGGATGATGACGGCGCGGTTGGTCGAGTCCGTGATAGAGATGCCATCAAGCGTGTAATTATTGCCGCGGACGGGGCCACCAGCGATGGAAATTTGAGAAGAGCCGGACTGATCCTGCATCCGGTTGAACTTGGGGTTACCGACCTGGACGACGTTTTCGGCGAGCTTGGACAGCATGAACGGGTTCCGGCCGAGATTCGGAAGGTCAATGAGTTTTTGACGGTCAATGACCTGACCGGTGGAGGCGTTGGCGGTCTCAAGCGCCGGGACCTCTTCGGTGACGTTGACCTGTTCGGTGACCTGCCCGAGTTCGAGTTTGAAATCGATGGTAAGAGCCGCTTGGGTGGAGACGGTGATGCCCTTGCGCTCGGAGCGTTTAAAGCCCGGGGCTTCGGCGAGGACGGTGTACGTCGATGGGGTGACCGAGGCGAAGGTGAACTCGCCTTGATCGGAGGTGATCGTGGCGCGTTGGGTGGAGGTGCTCTCGTCAATCAGCGTGACTTTGGCGACGGGGACGGCTTGGCCGCCGGGATCAAGAATTTGGCCGCGGAGCGAGCCATGGAAGGACTGAGCCAGCGCGGCGGCGGCGCAGAACACGGTAAGCAGGAATAGGCGCATCAGATGTTCTCCTCGAAATCGTGCGGTGGGCG
>JAPKZA010000247.1:6115-57280 GCA_026394015.1 Acidobacteriota bacterium | reverse complement strand
TTTGGGTGGACCGCTGTTGAGCAAGGGGATTGCGGGTCAGGATCGGCAGGTGGGATGGGCGGCGCTGACGCACAATCTTTGGCTGTTGGCGGACCTGAGGAAGTTGAGTGGGCCGCCGCCGCGGGTCAACTAAGAGGGGAAAGGGCCGGAAAGGGCGAGGGAAAGCGGGGGGGCTCGGAGGGGTGCGCCTGGGCGTGTCAACGGGAGGCGATACTGGCGTCGGAAGAGGCCGGAGAGGGTGCCGGTAACTCGATTACGCAAAGTACTTTCCGGCAGCAGGGGTCCGGGGTCGAAAATGGGGTAATTCTGGACGGGCTCTATTTAGAGGGGAGCCAGTATCCCGGGGGGCGGGTGTTGAACCGGGCGGCATTTTCGGTTCCGGCGAACCAGCAGCAGAACGGGAGTTTAGGGCGAAATTCGGTGCGGGCGTTTCCGCTGCGGCAGGTGGATTTTACGGTGCGGCGGACGTTTGGGCTGAGCGAGCGGTGGAGGTTGCAGTTTCGGGCGGAGTTCTTCAACTTGCTGAATCACGCGAATTTTGCGGCTCCGGACTGGTTGTTGCTGAATCCGCTGTTTGGGTAGTCGACGCAGATGTACGGGCGCGGGCTGGGGTTGGGCGGGGTGAACGGGGGGTTGAATCCGCTGTATGCGGTGGGCGGTCCGCGGTCGACGCAGTTGGCGTTGCGGTTGCAGTTTTAAGCGTGTGACCGAGTATTGCCGGGTTTGTCCGTTGACGCCCCGGTGAGGCTCACCTTACTGTCTTAACTATGGCAACCAGTAAGTTTACTAACGAGTATGACGCGATCGTGGTGACGATTGAGAGATACATCGAAGGCAGTAACGAGGTGAAGCGTGCGGTGTTTCATCCAGACGCTTCCTTCTTCGACTTCGCCGGTGAACGATTGGCGATAGGAACTCCGCTTCTGTTTGATTGGATCGATAAGAACGGCGCGGCGCCGGATATGGAGCCGCGCTTTGTGAGCGTCGATGTTTTGGATTCGGTGGCGGTAACGGGTTGGTCGGGGGCGATGGCCGGCGCGGGGGCATGTTACTGCACATCACGGCGCAAAAGACACTTGATTCGTGGAAACAGATCGCCGCGTTTCTAGAGCGGAGCGAACGGACGGTTCGGCGCTGGAAGGCGACGGAGGGCTTACCGGTTCATCGAAGGGGACATCAACGGCAAGATACGGTTTACATTTACCCGCACGGAGGGGACGCTCGGTGCGGGAGGAATCCTAACCGATGCGCCTCGCCAACAGCTATTTGCTGGAGCACGACGCGAGTACTCGCACGATGCACCGGTATCTTGCGGGGGCGGGGGGCGAATGCGACCGGCGTTTCACCCGGAGACGACGATTTCCGGATATTGCCAAGGGGTGGAGTACTCCGGGTCCATCGAGCATGTTTTCGAGTGGATCGATCAAAATGGCTCCGCCCCGAAGATCGAACCGCGTTTCGATCGGATCGAGATCATCGAGACGGTATCGGTGGTTCATCTGGAGGTGCGGCAATGGAAAATTACGCACAAACTCTTCCATTGGCACGAGGGCGGTTAGCGTTTGAGGTGCTGGCCGAGGAACTGCCAGATTTCGGCGCGGGAGTCGCGGGCGAGTTTGGTATCGATTCGATTGAAGTGATGACCGCCCGGGGCGGCTTCCCAGATCTTCGATTCGAACTTCTTTCCGGCGGCCTTCAGAGCGTCGATCATGCGACGGACTTCGAGGACGTTGACGTCCTCATCGATGGTGTTGCCGTCGATCCAGAGCGGGGTGTCGAGTTTGGCAGCGTAGGTGAAGGGGCTGCGTTTGAGATAGGCCTGGACGTCTTCATCGACCGTTTTGCCGATGTGGCTTTTCGCACTAAAGATCTTCCGGTAGGATTCTGCTTTGTAGCCGAGGCGGGCGACGAGGTCGCTGACGGGGACGCCGGCGTAGGCGACGGCGTAATCCTTGGGGTGCTGGAAGATGGTCATCAAGGTGATCATGCCGCCGTGGCTCCAGCCGAGGATACCGACTTTGGCGGGATCGAGGAAGGCGTACTTTTCGAGGAACCAGGTGCGGGCGGCGTGGACGTCGTCGTTCTCGCGGCCGCCGTAGTCAATTCGGTTGTAGTAGTTGGCCCCATAGCCGGTGGAGCCACGGTAGTCGGGCGCAATGACGGCGTAGCCGAGTTCGAGGAGTTCGCGGATGATGTGGACGCCGTTGGCGGATCCGCCGCTCTGGAGGTTGCTGTGGACGCCGCCGTGGACGTAGACGAGGGAAGGGTGCTTCTTTGTGCGGTCGAGGTTTTTGGGAAGGAACGTGTAGGCGTAGACGATCATGGCGTTGCCGGCGCCTTGGCCGGTGGAGTTGGCTTCGTAGTGGGGCGGGGTGGAGATGTAGGAGACCTGATCGACGACGGCGATGTCGCTGAGTTTGAGGTGCCACATGTAGTCGTCAATCGATTTCAGGAGTTGGTCGGAGCGATGATCGGGGCCGGCGGGCGGGACTTGGGCAAGCAGGCAAAAGGGGAGAAGGGCGAGAAAGACAAAGCGCATATCCATATAGAGTACTGGAACTAAAGTCACCGGGTTGTAGGACGAAGACCCTACCCATAGCTATTCCCTTCGAGGGGGGCGCGGCGCAAAACTAGGGTGTGACCTTAGCCTACGAGGTAATTCGCTACACGCGCCGCTGGCTGCACTACGGAATGTTGGCGCATGTGACGATTTGTATTGTGATCGCCGCGCTGGAGCACGTGCTGCGGCTACAATAAAGACTCATGCAGTTGCTTCAAGCTGGCAAACACCGGCTCCTCTTGCTCGAATACGATGTAGACCAGCTGATGCAGGTCTGCCAACAGGCTGGGTTTCAGGTTGAGATCCAGGAGACGTCGATGGCGCTGTTGCTCGACCTGACGGCGACGGACCGGCGGGTGCCGTTATTGGTATTTGACGCGGCGGAACCGGGGAATTTGGGATGGTTTTCGCGGTGTCAGTTCTACATTGACGGAGCGACCGGGAACGTCTTGCAGACGCCGATTAGCGTGGGGAATAAGCGGGATCCGCGGGGTCGGTTGGAGCTGGAGAGCGTTCGGATTCGCTTGGCGAAAGAGTTGCCGACGGGGTTTAAGTTGCCGGGGCGGCAGAACGTGAGCGAACAGGTGATCTACGGCCTGGTTTTCAACCTGTTGTCAGCGATGTTGCAGGCAGGGGTAGCCGTGTGTGGTAAGGGTGTATTCCGTCCGCTGCATGGGCGCAGGGAACCCGTGGCGAGCCGGAACTAGCCGGGACGAATAGGACGGAGTAAACGGTACTGCTTTGCGCTGCCCAGTGAACGAAATAGCGGTAAGTATGGGAAAGTGAAGGGGTGGCTGGATCTGAACTCGGAGGCAGATTCACCGCAACTGGCAAAGGGCCGGACGACCTTCCTGGGTTCGGCCCTCTGTGCCGTCAAAGCCCTATGTGCCTTTAGAGGTGGAAGCGCAGGGGCAGTTCGACCGAGCGGGAGATGCCGATGCGGGGCGTCACGCGGATGACCTCCGGAGGGGAGGGCGCAGCGCAGATGGTAACAGGAGACAGCCACAAGGGGTGGCCGTAGAAGCGGCGGTCGATGTCCATGGCTTTAGTTAACTTGCCGGGGCCGTTGAGCGGTCCGGAGAGGCCGGCGACGGGGGTTAGCCCGCGAATGAGGACGCAGCCGGGGGTGCCGTCGGGTTCGGTGACGACGTTGAGGCATTCGTGGATGCCGTAGTTGAGATAGACGTAGGCGCGGCCGGGCGGGCCGAAGATGACGCGGGTGCGGGGGGTGACGCCGCGGCTGGCGTGGGCGGCGAGATCGTCGGCCCCGAGGTAGGCTTCGACCTCGACAATCCGGCCTTGGCGGTGGCCATGGACGAGCAGTTGGCCGAGAAGGTGGCGGGCGACCGTGACGGTGTCGCGGGCGTAGAAGCTTTCTGGAAGGGGAATCAACGTTAGACTAGAAAGTTATCACGATGCGTTTGTTTACTGCGATTGATATTCCGGACGGAGTTCGCGAAAAGCTGAGAGGGTTGACGGCGGAGTTGATGCCGACGGCCCCGCTCGAGTGGAGTTCCGAGGCGAATTGGCACATTACGACGAAGTTTGTGGGGGAGTTCGGCGACGGTCCAGCGATGGAGGCGGCGCTCGAGACGGTGCGGGTGCCGGCGTTCGATTTGGAGATTCGGGGTTTGGGCTGGTATCCGAATCCGCACCAGCCGCGGGTGTTTTTTGCGGGGGTGGCGGCGCCGGAGGAGTTGGGCGACCTTCATCAGCAGACCGATGCCGCGTGTGGCCGACTGGGGGTGCCGCGGGAGACGAAACGATTTTCGCCGCATTTGACGCTGGCCCGGATCAAGACGCCGGTTCCTTTGATTGAGTTGCGGCGGGTGATTGGGGATTTGGAGACAATCGACTTTGGGAAGTTCCGCGCGGGTTCGTTTTGGTTGTACGCTAGCCGGATGGGACCGGAGGGGTCGGTTTACCGCAAATTGAAGGAGTTTCCGCTGGGATGACCTATTTACTGCTATTGGTGGCGTACTTACTGGGCGGGATAGCGTTTGGGTATGTGCTGGTTCGGCTGAAGACCGGGCAGGACGTCCGGGCGATGGGAAGCGGGAACATTGGCGCGACCAACGTGGCGCGGACGTCGGGAAAATTGATCGGAATTGGCACGCTGGCGCTGGACATTGGGAAGGGGTGGCTGGCGGTTTGGTTAATGGCGCGTTTCGGATCCGGGGAGCCGATGTTTTTGGCGCTGGCTGGGTTGGCGGTGATCTTGGGCCACGCGTTTCCGGTGTTTCTGAAATTTGCAGGGGGCAAGGCGGTAGCGAGTTTTGTGGGGGCGTTCTTTTATCTGGCTCCGCTGCCGATGTTGGCGATTACGATCGTGTTCCTGGCGATCGTTTGGCGGACGCGGTATGTGTCGTTGGGATCGATTTTGGGGGCGGCGCTGGTGCCTTTCGCGATTTGGATGATTGATCATTCGTCGCCGTGGATTTGGGGGGCGGCCTTGGTGGGTGGTTGGTTTATTATTTGGCGGCACCGGGGTAACATCACCCGCCTGCGGGCGGGGACGGAGAACAAACTTTGAGCCAGTTAACGATTTTGGGCGCGGGTAGTTACGGGACGGCGCTAGCGATGGTGTTGGCGCCACGGTATGAGCGGGTTGTCTTGTGGTCGTTCGAGCGAGAGTTAGCCGAGCAGATGGAGACGACGCGGGAGAACCCGAAGTATCTGGAGGGGAGCCGGTTGCCGCCGAATGTGCGGGTGACTTCCAGCTTAGAAGGGGCGTTGGGGGGAGCGGACATGGTCTTGGGTGCGGTGCCGTCGATGCACGTGCGGGCGGTGTTTACGAGTGCGTTGTCTTACTTGCCGCCATCGGCACCGATTGTGAGCGCGACGAAAGGGATTGAGCGGGGCACTTCGTTGCGGATGAGTGAGGTGATTGGGGCGGTGGTGGGGGCCAAGTTTGTGCCGCAGTTGGCCGTATTGAGCGGGCCCTCGTTTGCGAAAGAGTTAGCGAGGGGAGAGCCGACGCTGGTGGCGGCGAGTTCGGTGGATTTGGCGTTGGCGGGGCGGGTGCAGCGTGAGTTCGCCGGGCCTACGTTTCGGATTTACACAAACAACGACCCCATTGGGACGGAGCTGGGCGGGGCGCTGAAGAACGTGATCGCGATTGCGGCAGGAGTATGCAGTGGGCTGGGATTGGGCTCGAATGCGATGGCTGGATTGCTGACCCGCGGGATGGCGGAGTTGACTCGATTGTCGGTCTCGCTGGGGGCGCAGGCACCTACGCTGATGGGACTGGCGGGTTTAGGGGACCTGATCTTGACTTGTACGGGGGATTTGAGTCGGAATCGGCGTGTGGGGCTAGAGTTAGCGAGGGGAAGGACTCTGCAGGAGATTCAGGAAGGCATGCATATGGTGGCGGAAGGGGTGGAAAACACTTACTCGGCGGTGGAGTTAGCGCGGCGTCAGCGGGTGTCGATGCCGATTGCGGAGACGATGCACGCAATCTTTAGTCAAGGGAAGAGCCCACACGATGCGCTGCGGGAGTTGATGGAACGGGAGTTGGGCGGAGAACTTTAACAATGTAACTAATGAGTCCGCAACATTTCCGAAACGATCGGGTTCGAAGAAGTATGATGGCTGGGGCCACTATCGAACGCGACGCCGAGCTGATGTTGCGGGTTCGCGAAGGCGATACCCAAAGCTTCGCGGTGCTCCTCGAGAAGTATCGGGGTCCGGTTATCCATTTTCTGCAACGAATGATTTTGAATCAGGCGGTGGCAGAGGAGTTAGCGCAGGAAGTCTTTTTGCGGGTGTATCGGAGCCGGGCCAACTATGAGCCGACGGCGAAGTTCACGACGTGGCTGTTCCGGATTGCAAGCCATTTGGCGTTGAATCATATTCGGGATGGTCGGTATGAACGCAACCAGGAGAGCCTGGATGAGGAAGTCCGCGAAGGGATGGGTAGGCAGGTTGCCTCCCTTGGTCCGACGGTTGAGCAGTCCCTCGTTCGGGAATCGAAGTTCGTAGAGATTCGGCAGGCGATTCAGAATCTGCCCGCCAAGCAACGGGCGGCCGTTTTGATGCATAAGTATGAAGAGATGGAGTATTCGCAGATTGCGGCGGCACTGGAGTGTTCCGAGTCGGCGGTAAAGAGTTTGTTGTTCCGCGCCTATGAAGGTTTGCGGGCGAAATTGGCACATCTGGCGGGCTGAGAGGAGGAAATACGATGAATCCCAATACCATGAGTTGTCCTTTACGGAGTGGGAACGCGGATGTTCTCTTGTCCTACTGTGCGCATATGTTGGACGAAGAGCGGACGGAGTTACTGGAGCGACACGTGGCGGTATGCGCCGAGTGTTTCGCGTTGGCCGAGCAACAGAAGAGCGTTTGGACGGCTCTCGACAATTGGGAACCGGAGCCGATTTCGGCAGGATTCGACGCGGCGCTGTTTGCGCGGATAGCGGCGGAAGAGCGGCCATCGGCATGGGAGCGGTGGACGGCTCCGGTGCGGCAGTGGCTTTCGGGCGATATCGGTTGGAAACCGGCTTTATCGATGGGCGTGGCGTGCTTGACGCTAGTCGTGGGGATTTACCTGCAAAATCCGGCGCGTCCGGATGTGGCGGCGCCGACGGTGAAGATTGAGGCGCAGGAGTTGGAGCAAGCCGAGCGTGCGCTTGAGGATATGGAGATGTTGCGGCAGTTGGAGCCTAGCGCCGAGACCGAGGAGGACAAGCGGTTATGACAACACGGCTGATTCTGATCCTGGTTTTGCTGGCGGGAGCGTTAGTCGCCGATCCACAACCCCAGGCCAAGCAGTTGCGCAAGGGATTGATTCCGCCGCCGCCGGCGCAAGCGCTGGTGATTGAAAAACTGCGCCGGATGACGCCCGAGGAGCGAGAGCGAGTTTTGGGAAGCATGCCTCCGGGGCGAAGACGAATGTTCGAACAACGGCTGGAGCAGTGGAATCGGCTGGACCCGGAGCAGAAGAAGCGGCTCGAGGGATCGCTCGAGAGCTTTCGCACCTTGACGACAGAGCAACAGGAGACGGTTCGCGGCCTATTCCGGAAGTTTTCCGAGACGATGCCGGAGGACAAGCGCGGGGAAGGTCGTCGGATGCTGGCGAGACTGCGTAACCTGGAGCCGGATGAGCGGAAGGCCTTACTGAACGCTCCTCGCGTTAAAGCTCGGTTCACGGACAGCGAAAGGGACCTGTTGGCCGAGATGGCAGAGAAGCTTCCGGACTAGGGTTGCGTCGCGGCCTGGGGGCGGATTTTGAAGAGATGATCGAAGGAGTAGATGCCGGTCTTGTGACCGTCATTCCAGTGGATGCGGATGGCGTAGTTGCCGACCGATTCGACGCTCTCCATGGCGATGCGGGGTTTATACATCTGGAAGGGGGTGGCGTCGGGGGTCCATTTCTGGGGCTCGGTTCCGTGGGCCCCGGTACACGTGGCGCAGGGGCATTCGGCGCGTAAGAGTTCGACGGGGAAGCTGGAATGCTCTCCGCCCTCCCAATCGATTTCGATTCCTTTGGACTTTGATATGGCGATGTGTTCAGGGTTCATGTACTGGATTGCGAGCGTTCGACGTCCCGCACGCCGCTGATGCGACGGAGGGAAGAGACGATCCGTTCGAGTTGTTTTTTGTCTTTGACGTCGATGGCTACGTTGACGAGGGCGCTGCCGTCGCTACGGGAGGCGTCGGGTTGGGCTTCCAACGTTCGAATATTGGTGCCTTCGTTGAAGAGCGCACTGGTGAGCTGATTGAGCATTCCGGGTCGGTCGTCGGTGTAGATGACGAGCTTGACCAGGAAAGATTCGGTGACGGCTTTCGCCCATTCGACTTCGATCTTGCGTTCGACTTCGTACATGAGGTTTTGTACGTTCGTACAGTTTACCGAATGAACGGCGACGCCCTTACCGCGGGTGATGTATCCGACGATGGACTCGCCGCGGATGGGGTTGCAGCACTTGGCCCGGTAGACCATGACGTCGTCGACGCCGCGAACTTTGAGGATGAGGTCTTTATCGTCGACCTTGTTCGAAGGGGCAATGGGGGGAGCGGCGGGAGCGGCTTCGAGCGCTTCGGCGGCGGCGACCTGTTCCGGAGCGAGTTGGAGGAGTACCTGCCGGGGAGAGAACTTTCCATAGCCGAGGGCGGCGTGGAGGTCTTCCATCTTGCCGAAGCCGTAATCGTGGGCGACCTTTTCGATCTGTTCTTTGGCGATTTTCTTCCACTGTACGCCGAGGCGGCGGGCCTCTTTTTCGAGATGTTTTTCACCAATCTCGACGGCCTTCGCGCGCTCGGTAGTATTGACGACGTGCTTGATGCGATTGCGCGCTTTCGAGGTTTTGACGAAGTTGAGCCAATCTTTGGAGGGGACGTGGCCTTGCTGGGTGAGGATGTCGACGACGTCACCGTTCTTGAGCTCATACTTCAGGGGGACGATGCGGCCGTTCACCTTGGCTCCGACGCAGAGGTGACCGACGTCAGAGTGGATGGCGTAGGCGAAGTCGACGGGTGAGGCGCCGCGGGGCAGGATGATGACCTTCCCGCGGGGTGTGAAGGAGTAGACCTCTTCAGGGTAGAGGTCTACCTTGAGGGTCGACATGAACTCACCGGGGTCATGGACATCCTGCTGCCATTCGACCAACTGACGCAGCCAAGCCACCTGCTGCTCGTCCGATTGGGCACCCTTACTACCCTCTTTGTACTTCCAATGGGCGGCGATACCTTCTTCGGCGATACGATGCATCTCTTCGGTGCGGATCTGGACTTCGAAGGCTTGGCCGCCGGGACCGATGACTGAGGTATGGAGCGACTGGTAGAGATTGGGCCGGGGAATGGCGATGAAGTCTTTGATGCGGCCCGGGATGGGGGTCCACTCGCCGTGAATGGTCCCTAGCGCGCCGTAGCAGTTCTTCACGCTGTCGGTGACGATCCGGATGGCCAGGAGGTCGTAAACCTGCTCGATGCTGATCTTCTGCCGTTTGAGTTTTTGGTAGACGCTGAACGGACGCTTCAGCCTGGCTTCAATACGAGCGGGGATATTTTCCCGGGCGAGTTTGAGCTCGACGGCATGACGAATCTCTTCGAGGGCTCCCCCGGTGACTTTGCGGCGGGACTCGATGGCCTCTGTCACTTCCGCGAAAGCGGCCGGGTCCAAATGGCGAAATCCGAGGTCTTCGAGTTCGGCGCGCATCTTGCCCATGCCGAGACGGTGCGCGATGGGGGCGTAGATTTCCAGCGTCTCCTGCGAGATCCGTTCCTGGCGCTCGCGGCTCAAGGAGCCCATGGTCCGCATGTTGTGGAGTCGATCCGCCAGCTTCACCATGACGACACGGATGTCGTTGACCATGGCCAACAACATTTTCCGCACGCTCTCGGCCTGGCGCTCCTCGCGGGAGTAAAAGTTCAGCTTGGCCAGTTTTGTAACGCCATCGACGCACCGAGCGACATCGTTGCCGAAGCGCTTCCGCACATCTTCCACGGTAACTACGGTGTCTTCGACAGTATCGTGGAGGAGTCCGGTTTCGAGACAAACCAGATCCATCGACATATCACAGAGGATATGGGCCACTTCGAGGGGGTGAGCCATATAGGACTCGCCGGAGGAACGGGTTTGGCCGGTGTGGTGGAGAGCCGCGTACTCAAAGGCCTGGCGAAGGGAGAGGAGGCTTTCCTGCGGGCGCAATTTGCCGTACTTAACTACGAGCTCTTCAAAGCGCGCCGCCAAGACTGGATCAACGGGACTAAACAGATCGACCGGCTGACTCAAGACGAGACCTCTTTCATTCAGAGTACACGCTATGAGACCAGCCGGTCATCCATAAAAACAACTACTTCTTCGGAGCGTCTTGGATAATGCCGCCGCCAGCTTTCTTCTCGAGCGCTTCCGCTTTCCGCTTCTTCGCTTCGAGTGCTTTCTGGACGTAGCCATCGGCCAAATCGAGTTCTTTCTTATACTCTTCCGGATTATCGGAGATATCGGCCAGTTCCCGATGCATCAAGTTGAGATAGGCGTAGGCGTCGTCATAGTCAGGATCTACCTTAACGGCAGCTTCGAGTTGTTTCAGACCGTCCTGAACCATGGCCAGATTCTTCTCGCGAACTTCCGCGCGAACCTTTTTGTCTTTCAACGGACCGGGATCCTCCGGTTTCATACTCAGCTTAGCGCGGGCTTCGCCACGAACCGGGTAGGCTTTACCCCAAGCGATTACGCCGAGAGTGTAAAGAGCTTCCTTGTTCTGGGAGTCGACCTTCAACAACCGCTCGTTCCATTCCTTAGCTTCCTGGAACTTCTTCTGGTTGTAATAGAGAGAAGCGATGGAAGCGATGGCGAGTTTGTCGTTGGGGTCTTTCTCGAGAACCTTTTGGAAGTTATCGTAGGCAGCGGTCGCGAACTTGGTGTTTTCGGCTGATTCGGCCCCGGGGATCCATTGGCTCATGTAGGCGGTTGCCAGATAGAGCCGTGCGGTAGCGAAATCGGGATCGAGTTCGACCGCCTCCTGGAATGACTTCACGGCTTCGGGGTACTTAGCCCCTTTGTAGGCCCGAACACCCTTATTCAGGTGATCGCGAGCTCTGAGCTGTTGGCACCCGGTAGCCGAGAACAAGAGGATGCCGCAGGCGACTAGGGGAAGGAGAGTTTTGATCATACGCGGGTTTCTCCTATTGTCCCTGTTCCATCTTCGGAGTCATCAATCCAACCTTATCAATGCCAGCGCCTTTGGCGATGTCAATCGCTCGGGCAACGTATTGAAATTCAAGATCGGGATCGCCTTTGACAAAGACGACGCGTTCAGCGCGGGTTGAAAAGACCTTCTTCAAGCGCGCTTCCAAATTCTGCTCCAGTACATCTTCGCTGTTCAGCTTGATGGTTTTGTCCTTCGCGATGATAATCACCACGGTGCGGTCTTCCTGGGGAGGGGGAGGCGGCTGATCCTTCGGCGGAGGCTGCGGGACGAGCGCATCCAGACCCTTCGGCACGAGCGGTGTGATGACCATAAAAATGATCAGCAGCACGAGCAACACGTCGATGAGGGGAGTCATATTGATATCGGCTTGCGGCCCACCGCCGCCGCCGCCTGTTGCCATGGACATAGGAATGCTCCTTCGAGAAATGAATGACTTGCGTTACATTCCGGCAGGGGCAGTTGTGGCCGCCATGCCTTCCTTGATCTGTTCGGTCAACAAACCGACTTGATCCACCTGGAACGCCCGAAGGTTATCCAGCACTTCGACCACCCGCTCGTAGCGGGAGCGCGAATCGCATTTGAGGTAGACGGTCTTGTCGACTTTGTTCGTGAGCTGATCTTTCACCTTTGTTCCCAGCGTAGGGAGATCGGCGAATTGATCACTGCCAAGATACACTTGTCCATCTTTACTCACCGAGATGAGGATAGCGTCCTCTTTGTCGGCAGCTTGCATGGCAATAGGGTTCTTAGTTTTGACCAATTCAACAGAAATACCCTTCGTAAGCATCGGGGTGATGACCATGAAAATGATGAGCATGACGAGCATGACGTCGACCAGGGGGGTGACGTTAATGTCCGACACGGCGCCCTTCTGGGCGACCTTTCTTCTCTTTGATTGTCCAATGACCATCGACATGGTTAGATCTCCTTCATGAGACCCCGACCGGTAATGTCCGGTCGGGCTTCAATTCAACTCAGGACGGAACGAGAGAGCCGATTAGTGCTTTACGGCGCGGTTGGAACGCTTGATGAAATAATCAAGCAGTTCGGAGGAGGAGTTACCCATTTCGACGTTGAAGGCTTCCAGGCGGCTGGCGAAGTAGTTGAACATCATGACGGCCGGGATGGCGACGAACAGACCGAAGGCGGTGGTGACCAGCGCTTCCGAGATACCGCCGGCAACGGCGCCGAGACCGGTTGACTTCTCCGAGGCGATGCCCTTGAACGCATTGATGATGCCGATGACGGTTCCGAATAGACCGACGAAGGGACCGGTGGAGCCGATGGTGGCGAGGGCGCTAACGCCACGCTTCATTTCGGCCTGTACGATGGCTTCAGCGCGTTCAAGAGCGCGGCGGGAAGCTTCGATGGTCTCGCCCGAGATGTCGCCTTGATGGTGGGCCTGGAATTCCTGGAGCCCAGCGACGACGACCTTGGCCAAGTGCGACTTCTTGTACCGATCAGCGATCTTGATCGCTTCGTCCAGCTTACCTTCGCGAAGCGCGCCGGCCACAGCCGGAGCGAATGCGCGACTCTGTTGCCGTGCGGCGTTAAAGGCAATCAAGCGATCGATCATTACTCCGATCGACCAAGCCGACATGATGAACAACGTCACGACGACTGCCTGTGCGAGCAATCCCATCTGACCCCACATATCAACGAGGTCAAACGATACGCCGCCTTCTAGGATAAGGAACAACGCCCATACCTGCGTAGAAACAATCATGCTAATCTCCTGCGAGTTGAAATTTGAAAATAGGGGAGCCGGAAAACCGGCCGTAGTTGGCCCGCCGAGGCGGGGCGGATACCTTCTTACCCGAGAGTGGGAAGGTATCCTTAGAAGACCACACTGCCTGACGTCTCACCACCCAATGGGCGGTTAGTTGCTTAACGTAAAATTCACGTCAATCTGAGTCTGAACCTCTACAGCTTCGCCATTCAGCAAAGTGGGTTTGTAGACCCATTGCCGAACAGCTTCGGTAGCGGCGGGAACCAGGAGAGGATGACCGCTCATCATCTGCAAGTTCTGAATCGTTCCATCTTTCGAAATGACGGCATTGAACCGAACCACCCCTTGAATACGAGCCTGTTTGGCCAGCGGCGGATAGTTGGGCTTTACCTGCCGGATCAGGTTGGCCGCTTGGACGTTACCGCCCACGCGGATCGGACCGGTCGGTTTCGGCTTCGGAACCTCTTTCGGAGGAGGGGGGGGAGGAGCTGCGCTCGGCACACCACCGATGATGCCGCCGATGATACCACCGGCGACGCCGCCGGGAACACCACCAGGAACACCACCAGGAACGCCACCCATCGGAGGGGGAAGTTCCTCTTCGCGAATCATCGCGATATCTTTAGGAATCTGTTTGGGCGCCATCAGCCGATTCGCGTCGAATTGGCGCGGAATCACCTTAACTACCTTTACAGGGGCAGCGGCAGGCGGGGGCGGAGGCGGCGGCGGAGGGGGCGGGGGCGCTACCAGCATATTGGCCAACTGAGCCGGCTGCAGACCCTCGAAGAACCACATGGGAATGATAATTCCCAGTACGATCAGGCCCGACTGGATGAGCAGTGAGACCAGAACGGTGTAGGGTTTACTTGTCTTGCCTGTACCATCAACAAATGTCTGTTCAAACATTTCCGCAATCCTTTCGGCCCCGCTGCCAGAGTAGCGGAGCGCGTTGAGGTTATCAAATTACATTGTTAGCGCTCCCGAGCAATGGAGCACAACACGATCGAACGGTTTACTTCGAGGACTTCGTTTTTCCAGCGGCGACAGTAGGAGCGGGGGTTCCGCCATCTTTCCGTCGATTTTCCATCCACTCCCGACAGTAGATCAGGATGGGAGCGGCGATAAAGATCGATGAGTAAGTTCCAAATATGATGCCGGCGACCAAGGCAAACGAAAAGCCGTTTAGAACTTGTCCGCCAAACAACCACAGGGCCAATGCCGTCAGGAAGGTTAAACCCGACGTGAGGATCGTACGACTCAGCGTCTGGTTGATGCTGAGATTCACTACGGTATCAAATTTTTCCCGCCGCATTTGCGGCAAGTTTTCGCGGATGCGGTCGAAAACGACAATCGTGTCGTTCATCGAGAAGCCGACCAAGGTCAGCAGGGCCGCGATCACGGTAAGGGAAACTTCCTTGTCCAACAAAGAGAAGAGACCGATCGTGATGATGGTGTCGTGAAACACCGCGATCACGGCAGCCAACCCGTAGATGAACTCGAACCGAAAACCGACGTAGACGAGCATACCCAGGAGGGCCAATAAAGTTGCACTGAAGGCCTGAGTTTGTAGTTCCTTTCCGACCTTCGGTCCGACAAGGTCAAAACCGCGGATCGTGTAGGGGCCCGTTACTGTTTCTTGTTTCAGCACGTTGATCACTTGGGGCGTAACGTTTTTGTTCCCAAGCAGACCGGAGCGAGGCGCGCTGTTTCGAAACGCCAGGATATCCTTGACAAGTTCTTGCAGCTGGGGTTCGGTTAAAGAGCCACCCGCCGAGGCGAGGGGACCGCGGATCCGATCCGCAAGTGCGGCTTGGGTCGTGAGATTAATGTCCTCTTTCCCGCCTGCCTGGGAGCCGAAGGTGCTTTTCAGCGTGTCGAATACGACCGCGCGAGCTGCGTTCAATTCCTTCTCATCCCGGAGATCAGTTGAAATGATGACCTCGTTCTGCCCGGTGACTTGTTGGACGACGATCTCACCGGAGATCTTCGCCGCCAAGGCCTTCCGGATCTGGTCTTCATTCGGCGCCTGCTTGAAACGGACAGTCGTAACCGTTCCGCCCTTAAAGTCGATGCCGTACAGGGGGCCGCCCTTAATGATCAGACTTCCCACGCCGGCTACCGTCAACACCAATGAGGCGATGATGAAGGGCCATTTCTTGCCCAGGAAGTCAAAATTCGTGTTTTTAAATAGCTCCATGCAGAGTTGCTACTGGCGGTTATGATGTTTGGACACCACGACAGCACCATTTGTTCCCGTTTTAAATATCGAAAATACCAAAATCGTTACTGTTTCTCAATTGCGGACAGGTCATTGACCGGGTGCGCAGAGGAGTGGACTAAATGCTAAGGGTGGTGGGTTGCTCTTTGCCGCTCAATTCCCAATCAAAGATCGCTCGTGAGACAAAGACGGCCGTGAATACGTTGGCGATCAGGCCGATGACCAGTGTAATCGCAAATCCCTTCACCGCGGTGGTACCGAAGATGAAAAGGAAGGCACAAGAGACAATCGTGGTGACGTGGGTGTCCACGATGGTCCACCACGCCTTGCCGAAGCCTGCATCAACGGCGGCCAGGACGCCTTTGCCGTGACGCAACTCTTCGCGAATTCTTTCAAAGATGAGAACGTTCGAATCGACGGCCATACCGATTGTCAAAATGATGCCCGCCATGCCGGGCAGGGTGAGAACGGCACCGAAGTAGGCGAGGACGGCAATCAGGATAATCGCATTCAGGATCAAGGCCAGAACGGCGTTGATGCCGGCTTTCTTGTAGTAAACAAGCATGACGAGGACGACCGCGCCCACGCCGACGGCGCCGGCCATAAGCCCATCACGGATCGAATCGGCGCCGAGCGACGGTCCGACGGTTCGCTCTTCAAGATAGACGATACCAGCGGGCAGGGAGCCGGAGGTTAAGACGAGGGCGAGGTCGGAGGCTTCCTGTTGCGAGGGTGCCCCGGTAATCACGCCGGAGTCTTCAATCTTGCTGTTGATGGTGGCGACGCTGCGGGCCTTGTTGTCGAGCAGGACGGCGAGTTTATTGCCGACGTTGCTCTCGGTGTAGCGTCCGAAGCGTTTTCCCGCGTCAGGAGAGAGAACAAACGAGGTTTCCCATTTTCCCATCTGATCCTGCGAAGGACGGGCGTTGCGGAGATCTTGGCCGGTTACGACGGCCGATCGGCTGGCGACGTACCAGCTTTCGCCTTGGTCGCCCGGACGGCTCGCCTGCTGAATGGGCCGCGTGCCGAGCGGCAAAATGCCTCCGCTCTTGGCTCGAAGCGCTTCCTCGCTGGGGGACGGTCCGTCTTTGACTTCTACGATTTCGAGCTTGGCGGCCGCCTGCAAGAGGGCTTTGACGCGGGCGGGATCATCGACGCCGGGCATCTGCACCAGAATTTCCGGGTTTGCCTCGCCGTTACCCCGCTGCTGCACTGTGGCTTCGGCCAAGCCGAGACCATTGATGCGGTTTTCGATCGTCCGCATGGAGCGGGTGACCGTATCGCGGCGCATGGTGAGTGACTCGGTCGTGTTCTTCGTCAGGCGGTAGTCGGCCGAGCCCATGCTGGCCATCTGCCAATTGGAAAACTTCAGTTGCAGGAGTTCGCGAAACGGGGCGGTCTTGTCGACGGGGATCCCCTTCACGTTGATGTGAATCTTGTCGGCATCTTCGATCGTGGCCGGGTCATTGCGATCGAGCGAAACGTAGGCGATGCCCGCTTTCAACATTTCGTCTTTCAACCGTTCGATGCCCTGGTCGGCGTCGGCCTTAAAGGCGTCCTGCACTTGGACCTGGAGCACCAGTTGGCTGCCGCCCCGAAGGTCGAGCCCCAGTTTGATGCTGTTGGCAACATTCTGGTTCAACTGTTCTTTCGAAGTGGGCAGGCCGATGATCCCGTAAATGCAGATCAAGATGGTTGCCACGATCACAATGGCTTTCGTTCTGATGTTCTTATCCATGAAAAAATCCTAAACAGCCTTTCCCGGTTTGGTCACGAGAGAGGTGATGGCGGCCCGCGTCACTTGCAACTTGACGTTGTCCGGCTTTACGCGAATCACTAGCGTATCATCGGTTGCGTTCACCGCGATGACCGTTCCAACAATTCCTCCACTCGAAACGACTTCGTCACCTGTTTTCAGGTTCGATAGCATCTCGGCGGTTTGCTTCTTTTGCCGCTGCATCGGCAGGAACAGCAAAAAATAGAAGATCGCAAAAATGGCGATCATGGGCAGGAAGCCAATGAGGCTGTTTACCGAGGGGAGTTGCAACATGATGGCGAATAGCACTACTTCGTTTCCGTTTCGGCAGTTCGAACTGCCGCTAAGTGTTGAGGGAAGTCCCCAAGGAGAATAGCCTGCCTGATCCGGCGCATGATGTCAAGGTAATGCCTTAGATTATGGAGAGTTCCTAGTACTGAAAACAGAATTTCCTCAGCCAAAAACAGGTGGCGGAGGTAAGCGCGGGAGAAATTACGACAAGTGTAGCAGCTGCAGGCGGGGTCCAGCGGACCGGCGTCATCCCGGTAACGGGCGTTTTTTATCACCACTTTACCGACCGAGGTAAACAAACATCCGTTGCGCGCATTGCGGCTGGGCATGACGCAATCCATCATGTCGATGCCCCCGGCGACGTATTCGATCAATTCTTCCGGCTTTCCGACGCCCATCACGTAGCGGGGCTTCTCAACGGGCAGCAGAGGGGCCGTCGCGGACACCATTTCGAGGCTGAGGTCGCGCGGTTCCCCCACACTGAGCCCGCCGATGGCGTAGCCAGGAGCGTCGAGGCCGACGAGTTCGGCGGCGCATTCGCGTCGCAGATCCGGATACATACCGCCCTGGACGATGGGGAATAGGGCTTGGTTGACCGGGTTGCGCCGGTAGTGGGCGAACGCCTGGGCCGCCCAGCGGTTGGTTCGGCGGGTGGAGATGGCGACGGCTTCGCGGCTGGCCGGGTATTCAATGCACTCGTCCAGGACCATCATGATGTCGCTGCCGAGGGCGATTTGGGTGTCGACGGTGGATTCAGGCGTAAACAAATGGCGGTCGCCGTTCAGGTGGGAGTGGAAGAGGACCCCCTCTTCGGTGACTTGGCGAATTTTGGACAGGCTCCAGACTTGGAAGCCGCCGGAATCGGTTAAGATCGCCCGCGGCCAGTTCATGAATTTGTGTAGGCCGCCCATTTGGCGGATCAGTTCATGGCCCGGCCGCAGGTAAAGGTGGTAGGTATTCGAAAGAATGATTTTGGCGTCGAGATCTTCTTCGAGCTGCCGTGGCATCAGGCTTTTGACCGTCGCCTGGGTGCCGACGGGCATGAATACGGGGGTTTCGACGATGCCGTGGGGGGTATGGAGCAATCCCGCCCGCGCGCCGGTCTGGGGACATTGGGCCTGGAGTTCGAACCGCAGGCCTTCTTTGAGTTCACTCACTACGTACCATCTTATTCGTAGCGGAGTGCTTCGGTGGGGTTGAGTTGGGCGGCGCGGTTGGCCGGCAGCAGACCGAACACCAGACCGACGAGCAAGGAAGTGGCAAACGCAACTCCGATGGAGGTCGCCGAGATCGGGATGTCGATGCCGCCGAAGTAGCCGGCCGCCAAGGGCCCGGCGACGCCGACGGCGATGCCGATCATGCCGCCGGCGACACTGATCATGACGGCCTCCATTAGGAACTGCAGGAGCACCATTTGCTTGGAAGCGCCGAGCGCCATTCGCAGCCCAATCTCACGGGTCCGTTCGGTAACGGTGACGAGCATGATGTTCATGATTCCGATGCCGCTGATGATGAGCGCGATTGCCGAGACGAGCACGAGAACACCGGTAAGGATCAGGGAGATGTTTTCCGCTGCCGCGAGAATGGCCGAGAGATTATCGACGTAGTACTTCGCCCCGGGACGATGCCGGGCTTCGAGCAGTTGCTGGACTTGGCGGGTGAGCGGGATCACGTCTTCGGCCCGGCGTGTTTGCACGTACATCGGGTCGATGCGTTCTTCGGCGGTCAGATATTTCATGACGGTGATGGGAATCAACATCGTTTCGGTCGAGAGTTCGGAGAGGCCGAAGCTGTCGGTCTTTTCGCGGAAGGTGCCAATGATGGAGAACTGCAGCCCGCGAATTTTGACAATCTGCATGATTGCGTTCGACTGGCTGCCGTAGAGCCGGGTCGCCAATTTCTGGGTGAGCAGCGCAACGCGGCTGCGCTGCTGCATGTCATCGAGCTGAATGGAGCGGCCAGCCAGGATCACCAAATTTCGCATCGGGACGTACTCGTGATCCGAACCGATGATCTTTACGTCCCGCTCCTTACCGTCGATGACCATCTGGTCGTAGATCGTCATCACCCCGGTGACGGCGGTGGCCCGTTTGCCGAGGGCGACCCGCGTGGCGTCGACGTCGGCGATCTTCACAAAATCAGCATCGACGCTGACCCCGGTTCGATTGCCGGCTTCAAAGTAGGCGATGATCAGGTTCGAGCCGATCCCCCGAATCTGCTCAATCACATAGTCGCGGCTCGTGAGCGAAATGGTGACGACGAGGATCACCGAAGCGTTGCCGATGACGAGGCCCAGAGCGGTTAAGAACGTGCGGACTTTGTTTGCTTGGAGCGCGTAGAAGCTGAAGCGAAGCGCTTCGCGCCAGTTCAAGCGCCGCCCCGGGCTTGGCGCAGGAGCTTCTCGGCATCGGCGCGGGACGGCATATCGGGATTCAAATCGGCCTTTAGATACTGCTCCAACAACTTGGTGGCCATCGGCAGGTTCTTCTTGGCGATGAGATACGTCTGGGCTTTGTCGTAGAGCAGTTTGGGGTTGTTCGGGTCGAGCTTCTCGGCCTTGCTGATGAAGCTTTCGCTCTCGATCAGCCGCCCTTGGCGGGCGAGGAACTTGGCGACGTCGAGCAACCGCCCGATCTGACGAGGCGCGAGTTCCGCCGCGCGCTTCAGGTGCTGTTCGGCCTTGTTGAACTCTTTCCGTTTTTGCGCCAGTTGGGCGGTGGCATAGTAAAACTCCGCCTGATCATTGGCCTTGATCTGCTCCAGCAGCGCTTGGGCCTTGGCCAAACCGCCACCCAGGAACCCGGGGGCCTCCATGTAATACTCGAACAGATCGCCGATGGCCTCGCCGTTTTTCGGATCGAGCTCCACCGCTTTTTCGAACATCTGGCGAGCGCGGGTGGCGTAGTGCGGGGCGATCAGTGGATTGCCGGATTCGGCCCGCCGCCCGTAGGCTTTGCCGAGCCAGTGATAGTGATCCGAGAGTTGCCCGTTCAACTGGACGGCTTTTTCAAACAGGTCGGCGGCCTTTTTGAAATCGTCCAACATGAACTTGCACTTGCCGGCCAGCGAGTGTGCCGCGGGATCGTTTCCGAGCACGGGCTGGAGGATCCGGTAGGCTTCTTCATACTGCGTTCGATGGTACAAATCGGCTGCACGCGCTATTTCAGCAGGACCGGCCCAGAGGGCGACGCTGGCGAACGCGGCAACCAAAAGCATCTTCATCATTTCTTTCGATGCTTCCAGCATAACGCGGGTTTCAATCCCGTTTGGAAACATCCGCACCGGGAAAAGCATCCAACGAACGTTGCCGATGTAGTATCCTCAGGGTTGGCAAACCCTAGCTCCCCACGTCGGAGGTCTCCCTTCATGAAATCACTATCTCGTTTGTTTTCCCTCTCCGCAGTCGCCCTGCTTTTCACGTTTGGAGCATTGGCTCAGACGGCTTCCCTCGAAGGGGAAGTGAAAGGCGAAGACGGCAAACTGCTTCCGGGCGCGTTGATCAAGATCAACCGCACCGACATCAAAGGCAACTATAAGGTCAAGACCAACAAGAAGGGCCAGTGGTTCCACGCCGGCCTTCCGCTGGGTCAATACGAAATCGAATGCGAAGTCGACGGCAAGGTCGTCGATACCGTGAAGGGCATTCGCACCCGCCTCGGCGATCCGCTGCCGGTGAACTTCGACCTTTCGAAGAACGTGGCGCGGAAACAGGCGATGGAAAAGGCCGTGGCGACCGGGCAGGTGACCGAAGAGATGTCGCGCGAAATGACCAAAGAGCAGCGCGAGGCGATGGAAAAGCAGGTGAAGGAACGCGCCGCCGCCATGTCGAAGAATAAAGAGTTGAACGATGCGTTCAACGCGGGCATGGAAAACCTGAAGACGAAGAACTTCCAGGCGTCGGTCGATGGGTTCACGAAGGCGGTGGAACTCGACCCGAAGCAGGTCGTAATTTGGGCCAACATGGCCGAAGCGTATATGGGATTGGCCGGAACGAAAACCGGCGCCGAGCAGGATGCCGCCAGCACAAAGGGTTTGGAAAGCTACGCGAAAGCGTTGGAGCTGAAAACCGACGACGCCGGCATGCATAACAATTATGCCCTCGCACTGGCGAAGGTGAAGAAGTTTGACGAAGCCCGCGCCGAACTCGACAAGGCTGCCGCGATCGACCCCACCAATGGGGGTCGTTACTACTACAACCTCGGCGCCATCCTGACCAACATCGGACAGATGGAACCGGCCGCGAGCTCCTTCAAGAAGGCTCTTGAGCTCGACCCGAACTACGCCGATGCCCATTATCAGTACGGCATCTACTTGATCGGCAAGGCACAGGTCACGGCTGACGGTAAGATCACCCCGGTCCCTGGGACGGAGGAGTCTTTCCAGAAGTACCTTCAGTTGAAGCCGGACGGCCCGTTTGCCGCCAGCGCCAAGAGCATGATCGAATCGATGGGAGCCAAGGTGGAAACCACCTTTAGGAACCCGAATGCCCCGGCCCCCAAGAAGGGCGCTCCGGCTCCGAAAAAGAAGTAAGGAAACGCGTAAGGAGACAAGGGCGTCCTATTTGTAGGACGCCCTTTCGCTATTTATGATTAAGTACGTCATCGGTCTGCTGGTTTCGATCCTCGCGGTGGCCTTTTTCCGCGCCGTGAGTGGGTTACTGACCAATGCGGTGAAAGACGCGATGCAGCCCGAAGCAAAGCCTGGATCGGGGGCTCCGCCACCATCGGAGGCAAGTACTCGCCTGCGCAAATGCAAGACCTGCGGCACCTTCGCCCCGGAGACACGGATGCTGCGCCACAGCACTCGCGATGCCGAGATTTTCTTTTGCTCCAAAGAGTGTGAGAAGAAAGAAGGCTAGCGCCCGTTGCGCAACAGTTTTGCGGCTTGGGCGCTCAATCCGTTGAGCTGCCGCATCTCTTCCTCGGCTTGCTGCACTGACGTCTGAATCCGCGACAACTCGCCCGCGCCGGGATCTAAGCCCAACTGTTCGGCCCGGCCTTGCACCCGCAAGGATAAAGTCCGGTATTGATCGGTCACTTCTCGATACCGTCGATTGATACTCGCCAACAGCAGCTCGCGGCGCCGATTCAGGTCCTCGAGCTCTTGCGCGGTGCGCAGGGCCCGCGCTCCGTTGATCTCCGCTTTTCCGGCGGCTTCGCGTACCAATTTCTCGGTCGTCTCCAAACGCACCATGCGCTCGTTCTTTGTTTTTAGCTCGGCCTCAGTGGCCGCGACCACCCGCTTGGCCGCGGCCAGCGATTCGGCTCGCTCGGCTAACTCCACGGCCAGCTTTTCGCGTTCTTCCTTTTCTTGGGCTACGCTGGCTCGCGCGGCGTCGAGATCGTTGCGGGCGGCGGAAAGCTCCTTGCGGACGCTTTCGAGCGCCGCTCGCGTCTCTTCAATGACGCGGATGTATTCGGTCGACAGCGGCGGGTTGGCGCGCCTCTCCGTCCCTCTGGTCGAGTTGATGGCCGACGCCGCTTCGGGCGCCGGTTCCGCCGGCAGTTCGACGGAAGGGCCTGGCGTAGCGGGGTCCGCCCGGACGGTCATCGATTGCAGCTTCTGCTCGGCGATCGACAGCTTACCTCGCTCGCGAACGAGCGCATCGGAGAGACCGACGACCAGGACGAGCGCTCCTCCGAAAACCATCCATATCCATTTGCTTTGCTTCATCGCCTCACCGAAAACCGCTGTCGATAGGTCATTTCACATTCCGGGGCTGAAAGGCTGACCACCGCGCCGCGCCCCTGTCCCGCGGGCAACGCCACGATGACGCTCCAATGGTCCCGCACTTGCGCGAAAACTGCAGCCACCCCTTCGGGGATCTCCGACAAGCCGCGACAGATGGTGGCCGTCCCCCCGGTGGCTTCGGCCAACTGCTGTAGCCCGCGTTGATAGGCCTCGTTGATCGGATCGACGCGATAGTGGACGTGGATCAACCAGAGCGGCGTCTCGGTGCCCAGCAGACCGTCGGTGACTTTCTGCACCTTTTCGCGAATCAGTTGGTCGGGAAACCGACGGCTCAAATCGCGCGAGTCGCTCGAGTTGATCACGGGATTGGTGAAGTCTTCGCGGTAGTTGTAGATGCTGCCATCGGTGCAAAACACGACCGCCACCCGCGCCGCGGACTTTTCGAGCAACCGATCCCCTAACCTGGCCGCATCTTCGACGGTTTCCAGCAAACCCGCCTTGCCGCCCCCCGAGTAGGCCTGGATCGCGGCGATGATCGCCGGGTGGTCTCCGGAGGGATCGAGCAGCACACGCAGGCCGTCCTGGGCCCGCAACACGGCAATCCATGCGTTGGCAGGCATCTGCCCGCTCGCCGCCTCCAGGGCCGCGCGCGCAGCCTCGGGGAAGGCCGTATCGCCAGAAAAGTCCAGGACCAACAGCACGACGAGATCGCTCGACGGACCCCTCAACCGCTGCACCGTTGTCGGCTTGCCGTCAATCGTCGCTTCGATCCCCGCCGGGTCGCCTTTGGAGACAACCACCGGCACGCGCAGGCGGGACCGCGGGCCGGGTCCTGTTGGAGCCCCTAAAGCCATCAGCAGCTGGCGCCGATTCAAAAGCTCAACCTCAAACCAACCTGAATCACTCTCCCGCCGCGCGAACCAATGATCCGCCCGGCGTTCACGTTCGGCGCCGACGCCGGGCCGATGACGGGATCCGGGTCCGCCCAGTTGGCACCGTTGACGAAGTTGAAGCCGGTGGCCTGGACTTCGAGAGCCCGCTCGGTATCGATGACGATCCGCTTGGTCACCGACAGATCGTGCGCCTGGTTACCGGGATTCCGCAAGGTGGGATGAGTGCGCGGTCCATCTCCCAACGCAAAATTGGATGGGTTATCAAAGGCGGCCGGATTAAACCAAAGATCGGGTGACGGCTTGGCGACCTGGGCGCCGACCCCGGGAACGATGTTCACCCGCAGCGCATCGACCAGCCCCCCCGTGTTGTTGAACTGCGGGCGAAGCGCGATCGGTTCTCCGCTCAGTAGCGTCGTCATGCCGCTGATCGACCAACCGTCGACGAGGTACCGCCGCCAGTCGCCATAGGCCAGCAGCGCTTTCTTCGAACCGATCGGCAGTTCATAGGCATAGGAACGCGAGAGCCGATGGGGAACGTTGTAGGCCGTCAGCGACCATTCGTTCCGCCGATGATAGAAATCCTGCACGCCGTAGGGCCCGGAATAGTCATCTTCCTGCTTGGATGCTTCATAGGTCCCGGTCAACGCCAAACCGTTCGAGGAACGCTTTTCGACACGGATCGAGCCGGAGTTCCGCCGGTAGTTGCCTTCGGGCCAAGCGCTATAGATATCGAAGCGCTGATATTGGGGATACGGTCGGAGCTGGCGCCGAAACGCTTCGTTGTTCAAGTCATCCCGATAGCTCAGGTTCTCGAGCGGAATCGCGTTCGGGTTCGCCGCGCTATTAGAAACGAAGAGCCGCTGGCGGCGAAGGTCACCGCGACGATCACCTGCGCGGGAAGCTCGCGCTCGTAGCTTAAGGAAGCCGATTGATACAGCGGCTGGGTTGCCGTGGGGTCGGCGAGGTCGGCCACAGTGTCGTTGGCCGCTTCCGGACGCAGGTCCGGCAAGGGTCGTGGCAAGGGCGGTAGACCGTCGCGCAGCAGCAACGCGGGGGCGAGTTGGGTGTTCGTCGACAAGTAGGTCGGGGTGCCGAGAAACCCTTGCGTTCCCCACTGCGATGTGTAGAGCGGCACCGGCTGAGAGCTCACGCCGTAGGCGCCCCGCAAGACGCTCTTCGGATTGCCGGTCGGGTTCCAGGCAAAGCCGAAGCTGGCCCCTGGACGCACCCGCACGGGCTGCGCCGCGCCGCCCGCCACCAAGGCACCGGGCCGCCCGTTCACCGGGTTGATGGCATCGAGCCGCACCGTGGAGATGCGGTTGAACTTCTCCACGCGGGGAGTCGAAACATCCATGTTCACGCTCATCGAAACGTTCAGCCGCTTGGTGATTTCGTACTGATCGCGCAGCGAACAACTCATGATGCTGCGGCGCCAGTAGGACGGCGCCGGCACGACGCTGGCCTCGGCGTACTCCGCCGCGCCAAGCAGGTAACTGGCAAAGGCGGATCCGGTGTTGTTGATGCCAGGGAGCGAAGTGAGCCCGGGGCCGAAGCGGTAGGTCCCGACCGGATACTGCGGCAGAAACGCATGCACCTGGTAGCGAGTGAAGCGGACGACGCCGCGTAAGCTGTGCGAACCCTGCCGGGTGGAGAAACCATCGGTCGCCGAATAGGTCGTATTCACCGTCAACTGCACCGGGTTGGCTCGGCCCATTGCCAGATAGTTGCCGACAAACCGGTACGCCGGAAACACCTCGCCGGATCGACTCGCATCGCTGCGGTCCGAAGCCGCGTCGACCGTCAACGTATTCACGGTGCGAGGGCTGAGCGTCAGCACGTGCTCAGCCGAGGCCCGGCGGGCGCTGAAGGTGCGGTCGTTGGGACCAGAATCCGCAATCGTCGGGGCGATCCGCGACGCGCCCGCAAAGCCATTCGTAAACGATATCGAAGTGCTCAGCCGGCTCTTTTCGTCAAGGGTGTGGTCGACTTTCACGATCATGCCATCGGCCTTATTCGTTTCCGGGGAGACGACAAAATAGTTATTGCGAAAGAACGGCCCAGCGTCCGCGTTCGGCGCAGGGTACAGCGCGACGCCGCGCAGGGCCACCGGGTCGAGCCGATTGGAGGGGATGATCCCAGCCGGGAAGGGCTGCCGAATGTACTCGGGGTTCGTGGCCGAGACCGGCTCGGCTTCCTTAAAGCTCGGATTCAGCCGCGTCGTCGCGGGGTCGAAAATCGGTAGCGGCTCACCGGCGCTGTCGACCGTGGCCGAAAAATCACCCCGCCGCTCCGGCGCAATGGCCACGGTTCGCAGCGAGTTGCGCCCAATCCGCTCGCGGACCCCTTCAAACGAAACCGAGGCAAACGTCGTTTTGCCAATCACCGGCCCGGAGAGGCTGAAGCCAAACTGGCCGCGTCGCAGCAGGTTCTTGCCGCCTCCGCGCTGAGCGATTTCGTGGGGGACGGCATCGAACAGGTCGTTGCGCAAGTTGTACGATAGACGACCGTGCCACGTCTTCCAGGGATAGGGGCGCTTGCCCTTCACGCGAGCCGGCGAATCCGCCCGAAAGCCGAGGTCCCGGGTTGCCAGTTTGAACTCATCAGCGGCCATTTGTAACTCTCCCTGCGCCCACAGCGAGCAGGGCAACAGAAGAATCCATCCAGCCAAGGGAACAGACTTCTGCATAATAACAGTGTACTTCCCCTATGACTCTTTCGATCCCCTTAAGCGAACTGGCCCGCCAGCTTGGCTGTGTCCTCCACGGCGATGGAGCGCTGTCGATCTCCGGCGTCCGCGGCATGGAGCAAGCCGTCGCGGGCCAGTTGACCTTCCTCGCCAACCCCAAGTATGCGCCCAAGGTCAAGGCGTCCCAGGCCTCGGCCATCCTCGCCTCGGTGCCAATTGAAGGGATCGCGACGCTCGTCAGCAAGAACCCTTATCATGACTTCGGCCGTGCGCTGGAGTTGTTCTATCAACCGCCCCGGCCCGATGCCGGCATTCATCCCTTGGCTTGTATCCATCCCACGGCCATCATTGGGGAGGGAGCCTCCATTGGCCCGTTCGTCGCGGTGGGTGCCCAGGTCACGATCGGCCGTAATGCTGTGGTGCATCCGCACGTTTCGATCTACGAAGGTGCGGTGATCGGTGACGATTTCCTGGCTCATTCGCACGTCACGGTCCGCGAATTCTGCCGCATCGGCGATCGCGTGATTTTGCAAAACGGCACCGTCATCGGCGGCGACGGCTTCGGTTTTGCGAAGACGGCGACGGGCACGCAATACAAGATCGTGCAAAGCGGCATCGTGGTGATCGAAGACGATGTGGAGATTCAAGCGCTGACCGCCATTGACCGCGCGACCGTCGGTGAGACGCGCATCAAGCGGGGGGCCAAGATCGATAATCTCGTCCAGATCGGTCACGCCAGCGTCGTCGGGGAAGACAACATCATCTGCTCCCAAGTCGGCCTGGCGGGCAGCACGATTCTCGGCAAGAGCGTGTTGCTTGCCGGGCAAGTCGGGGTTTCGGGCCATTTGACGATCCACGACAACGCCATCGCCTACGCCCAGAGCGGGATCGGCCACGATGTCCCGGCCGGTACGCTGGTTTCCGGTTCGCCGGCGTTCGATAATCGAACGTGGCTCCGTGCCGTCACCGCTTTCCCCAAGCTGCCGGAACTTGTCCGGACGATGCGAGAATTGGAGAAGCGTCTCGCCGCCCTCGAGAACAAATCGCAAGGTGAAAATGAACCCGCCAATTAAGCCGCCTCTGGCCTATCAAGACGACGACTTTCTGCAGTCTCCGGAAGCGCGTAGTGTCCGCATGCTGTCGGAATACCTCGGCCCTTTGCGCCAGTTCCGGCGGGAGAAGGTGCGGGATACGATCGCGATGTTCGGGTCCGCGCGGATCAACGAGGAGGGTCCCCTCTCCCGTTACTACGCCGAATGTCGCGAACTCGCCAGGCGTATTACCCTGTGGAGCGACGCGCTGCCTTCGTCGGCCCAGCGCTTCGTGGTCGCCACCGGTGGCGGGCCGGGCATCATGGAGGCAGCCAACCGCGGTGCTTTCGACGCCGGTGGAATCTCGGTGGGCTTGAACATCGCGCTGCCGTTTGAGCAGGCGCCCAACCCGTACATCACCCCCGGCCTCAGCATGGAGTTCGGCTACTTTTTCATGCGCAAGTTTTGGTTCGCCTATCTGGCCAAGGCGCTGGTCGCCTTTCCGGGCGGCTTCGGCACGATGGACGAGCTCTTTGAAATCCTCACGCTTGTCCAGACCAAAAAGCTGCACAAGCCGATCGTCGTGCTCCTGTACGGAACCAGCTTCTGGAAGGAGGTTTTCAACTTTGACGCGCTCGCGAAACATGGGTTGATCTCGCCCGAGGACCTCCACATTTTCCAGTTCGCCGATGACGTCGACACGGCCTTTAACATCCTTCGCAACGGACTCACCCGCCTTTACCTGACGCCCGAAGAAGAGTTCGAGATGACGCCGGGCATTGCCCATACGCAAAACTCGTGAGCGAATCGCCCACCCCCAAGAACCCGCCACGAATTTCCGCCGAACGCCCGGCGCACCCAGCGGCCATGCCGTTCGGCCTGCTGGAGATAACGGCTTTGTTGGCCGCCCTCGGCTGGACCGCGGTCACCTTTTATGCCCCGGATTCGATGTTTCGTCCGGTGCTGCTTTTGGTATTGCTGGTCACCGGGATCATCGTGGCGGCCCGCGCCATTCGTCGGCTCGTGAAGTACTCGGTCTGGCGTCTCCGCAATCGACTCTTGTTTAGTTACGTCTTTATAGCCGTCGTCCCGGTGATGCTGCTGTTTTCGCTCGCCTGGATTGGGGCCTGGATCCTCGCCGGACAAACGGCGGCGTATCTGGTGGCCGCCGAGTTCAGTCGCAACATCGAAGTCCTCAACGATTCCTCCGCCGCCGTCCTGCGGGGCGACGCCGCTGGCACTCGCGAGCCCGCCACCCGTCTCATCGTCTTTCTCTCGTCCCGGTTTCCCGGGGTGCAGTACTTATACACCCGACCCGGCGAGCCCGACATGCGGTTTCCCGCCGATTCCACATTAACGCCTCCGCCCAAAGCCGAAGCTGACCAATCGGGCGTCCTCGTCAAGGACGACATGCTTTATGGATGGGCGCATCACCACAACGAGAAGGGTTCGGTGACGGTGATCACTCCGCTGACCAAGCGGTTCCTTACCGGCTTAGTCCGCAACCTCGGCGAGATCACCCTGGTCGACCTCTCCCCCGACGAAGCGGACAAATCCACCCGGATGCGGCTCCACGATGCCGGCGCGAGTGCGAGCGAGCCAGCGCTTGATTTGCTTTCCATGCGCGGCGTCCCCGCTCCCACCAATTTCTTCGATCTGCAAGTGCTTTGGGGAACGACGCTGCCGGTCCATGATTGGGCCAATCCCGGCCAGGAGCGCCGTGTCCTGCTGGGCGTGCATACCCGGATCGCGCAGGTGTATCGGGTCATCTTCTCGCAGAAGGCCGATTGGGACCAACCGCTGCTTCTGTCGGCCTTCTATGCGATCGCTCTGCTGTTCCTGTTCTTCGAGTTTGTCGCGCTCGTCATCGGCATCTCCATCACCCGCACCATTACTGGTGCCGTCCATCACCTGTACGAAGCGACCCTGCGCGTGCAAGCCGCCGACTTCTCGACCCGCATTCCCGTGAAGGGCACCGACCAGTTGGCCGAACTGTCCGGCTCCTTCAACACGATGACGACGAACCTCGAAAAGCTACTCGTCGTCGCCAAGGACAACGAACGGCTGCAAGCCGATCTCGCCATCGCCCGGGAAGTTCAGGAACAGCTTTATCCGCGCACGGTGCCCCCCTCGGAGTCGCTCGTTCTTACCGCCAAGCTCAACCCCGCCCGTGCCGTCTCGGGCGACTACTACGACTACCAGCGCATCCATCCGCAACGCATCGCCATCGCCCTCGGCGACGTCGCCGGCAAAGGTATCTCCGCGGCCCTGTTGATGGCCAATGTCCAATCGGCCCTGCGCGCGCAGATCCGCCACACGCAAGAGATCGGCCACGCCTGCTCGACCTCCCTGGTCGTCAGTCAGCTGAACAAACACCTCCACGCTCACACTACCGCCGAGAAATATGCGACGTTTTACTTTGGCGTTTACGACGAAAACACCGGCGTGCTCACCTCGACCAACGCCGGCCATCTGCAACCGCTGCTGTTCCGCCGCGGTGAAGTGCAGCGGCTCGACGTCAATGGCATGGTCGTCGGAGCCTTTGCGTTAGCGGTCTACGATGAATCTTCGGTCCAACTCGAAAAGGACGATCTGCTCGTTCTCTACACCGACGGCATCACCGAACCCGAAAACGAGTATGAGGAGATGTTTGGCGAAGATCGTCTGATTGAAACCATTCAACGGGTGATCGACCAATCCAACGAAGCCATCATCGCCGAAGTGTTCCGGACGGTGGAACAGTGGATTCACGCGCCCGATTCGAACGACGACATGACGATACTTCTCGTCCGGCGGGTGGCATGACCCGGGCGCAGTCTCATTTGGACCGCTTCATTCAGAGGGTGGTTTGGATGGGGCTCACGATCACCGGGGTCCTGGTGTTCGGTGTGTTCGGTTATATGACCTTCGCCGACTACCCGCCGTTTGAAGCCTTCTACATGTCGCTGACCACCATCACCACGATCGGCTATGGCGAACTCCTGCCGATGTCCAAGATGGCCCGAACGTGGAATATTGTTTACATCATTGTTGGTGTTTCCACGATGCTGGTTACGCTGGGCGCTTTGACCCAAAGCGTCGTCGAACTGGAACTGAGCGGCTATTTCCAAAAGAGACGGATTCATCGCATGATCGATAAATTTGAGAATCACTACATCATTTGCGGCTTCGGCCGCGTCGGTCGCTCGGCCGCCGAAGAGCTCGACGTCTCGGCCGCCTCGTTTCTGATCGTCGACCGGAGCGAAGATGAGGTGGAAAAGGCGATGCGCCTCGGCTATGTCGCCGTCGTCGCCGATTGCACGCGGGACGAAGCGCTGCGCGATCTCGGAATCGCTCGCGCCGCCGGACTCATCGCCGCCCTGGCCACCGACGCCGATAACCTCTACCTCGTTCTTACCGCCAAGACCCTGAACCCCAATCTCAAAATCGCCACTCGCGTCAGTGAGGACGACTCCGCGCCGAAGTTGAAGCGTGCGGGCGCTGATGTCGTCTTCGCGCCGTATTCGATGACCGGCCATCGCCTCTCCCAAAGCCTGCTCCGCCCGCACGTCAATGAGTTCATCGACTTCACCACCGGGAACACGATGGGCCTCGATGTTCGGATCGAGCAGATCCAAGTGAATTCCCAAAGCGAGTTCGTATCGAAGTCGCTTCGCCAGGCGCCGCTGCTGCGCGAACTCGGCGTCATCGTTTTGGCCATCCGGCGCGCGGACGGAGAAATGATCTTCAATCCCCCGGCCGACTGCGAAATGAACGCCGGCGATTTTCTGATTGTCCTCGGCCCGCCGGCCCAACTGCGCCGCCTGGAAACGATGCTCGGGAGCGACCCCTCGTGAAGATCCTTACCGCCTCCGAAATGCGAGAGATCGACGCACTCACCATTGAGGCCGGTTTGCCGGAACTGGTGCTGATGGAAAACGCCGCCCACCGCGTCGTCGAACTTCTCGAACGGGTCTTCCCTTCCCTCTCCTTGCAACGGATTGTCGTCTTCGCCGGCAAAGGCAACAACGGCGGCGACGGCCTCGCCATCGCCCGTATCCTCTGGACCCGCTTCACTCCGCTGGCGCTCGACGTCATCTTACCGGGCGACGCCCACGCCCAACTTGCCCTGCTCCGCGCCAGCGGCTTCTCGGCGATCCATACGACGATTCCGCCCCACGCGCGCACCGCCACCATTGTCATTGACGCTCTCCTTGGCACCGGCCTCACCGGCCCCGCCCGCGAGCCGTATGCCGCCGCCATTACCGAAATCAACTCGGGCTTTCCGCTTGCCAAGGTCGTCGCCGTCGATCTGCCCTCCGGCATGAGCGCCGACACGGGAGCGGCTGCCGGAGCCGTCGTCCGCGCTGACTACTCGGTGACCTTCACGGCGCCCAAGCGCGCCCACCTGCTGGGGCAGGGACTCGGGAAAATCACGGTGAGCCCCATCGGCACCCCCGCCGCGATGCTCGATGAAATTTGCCTGAGCGAAAACGAACCCAGCCTTTGGCGATACCTGCTCGCTCCCCGGCCGGCCGAAGGCCACAAAGGTAGCTTCGGCCGCGTCCTCGCCATCGGCGGCGCGGTCGGCAAATCCGGCGCGATCGCGATGACCGGCTTGGCGGCCCTCCGCATGGGCGCCGGCCTCGTCACCGTCGCCACCAGCGCCGCTTCCCTGCCCTCGCCCGAACTGATGACCGCCCCGCTTAGCGGCAACTGGAACGCCCTTCCCGGCGACAGCATCGCTATCGGACCCGGCCTTGGGACTGACCATCGCATTCGCTCTTTTGTCACGGAGTGCCCCCGCCCCATGGTCGTCGACGCGGATGGCCTGAACGCGCTCGCCGGCGCGGTGCCGGAAGGGTTTGCCGCACCTCGCGTCTTCACGCCGCACCCGGGCGAGATGGCCCGCCTCCTCGGACGCCCGGTCAAGGACCGCCTCGCCGATGCCCAGCAGTTCGCCGCCGCCCACGGCGTCATCGTCGTGCTGAAGGGCCATCGTACCGTCATCGCCCACCCCGACGGCCGCGCCGCCATCAACCCCACCGGCAGCCCCGCCATGGCCACCGCTGGCTCCGGCGACGTCCTCACTGGCCTAGTGGCCGCCTTGCTCGCCCGTGCGGACGAATGGACCGCCACCCTCGCCGCCGTCTACCTGCACGGACTCTGCGGAGAACTCGCCGGCGCCGAACTCACCGAATCCTGCGTCATCGCCACCGACCTGCTTCGCTTTCTTCCGGAGGCCATCCGCCGCAGTGCCTGATTACGCCTGGTCTCCCGCCAACCTGGAAGCGACCCTCGAAGTCGCTCGCGAACTCGCCGCCCTGCTCCCGTCCCGCGGCGTCGTGCAACTGACGGGCAACCTCGGCGCCGGCAAAACGACGCTCGTCGCCGCCCTCGTCGAAGCCCTGGGCGTTGCCCCTTCGGCCGAAGTTTCCAGCCCCACGTTCACCCTGATCCACGAATACGGCGAACCCGTCCGGATCTATCACATCGATCTCTACCGCCTCGACGAACCCAGGCAGTTTTATACCCTCGGCCTTGAAGACATCTTCGAAACCAACGCCCTCGTGCTCATCGAGTGGGGAGAGAAATTTGCCCGGTTTCTCCCCCCTGATCGCATCGTGATCACCATCACCCATGGCGAAGGCGACCACCGCGAAATCACCGCTACAGGAGATCGTCTTTTGAGCCGTACAGAGCCGTAATCACGTCCTTGTACTTTTCGAGCACCTTCTTCGTTCGCACCTTCATCGTCGGCGTTAACTCCCCGCCGTCAATCGAAAAGTCCTGCGGCAAAATCCGGAATTTCTTAATCGCCTCGTATCCGGCGAGTTCCTTATTCGCCCGCTCCACCGCCTTCTTGACTTCCTTATTCACGGCCGGGGCTTCGGCTAGCTCAGCCATCGACTTTCCCTTCATCCCCTCGATCAACTCGGCCGCTGTCGGGTTCAGCGTGAAGAGAGCCGTCACGTAGGGCTGCTGCTCCCCGGCCAGCACCATCTGGCTGATCAGCGGCTCGGTTTTGAACAGCGCCTCCACCCGCGACGGGTAAATCTTCTTCCCGTTCGAGGAGACAATCATCTCCTTCTTGCGGCCGACGATGGAAACAAACCCATCGTCGGAAATGCTGCCCAGGTCGCCCGTATGCAGCCATCCGTCGCGGAACACCTCCGCCGAAGCCACCGGGTCTTTGAAGTAGCCCGTCGCGTTGGTCGGCGAAAAGATCAGCAGTTCGCCGTCGTCGGCGATCTTCATCTTCACCCCTTCGAGCGGCTTGCCGATCGTCCCCAACCGCGGCTTGTCCGTTGGGTTCAAGCAATTGATGCCCCCTTCGGTTAAACCAAAACCTTCAATCAACGGCATCCCGATGACGTCATAAAACTGTCCAAGGTCCTTGCTCAGCGGCGCGGCGCCGGAAATCGGGAATTTCAATTCCCCGCCAAACCGCTCCCGAATCTTCGCAAACACCAGCTTGTCAAACAGCATCAGCGGCAGCGACAAGCGCAACGGGACAGACTTCCCCCGTTGCCGAAACTTCGCGGCTTCCGAGCCCATGCCCAATGCCGTATACGCCAGCGTCTTTTTGATGCCCGTGAACTTCTGAAACTCCGTCCGGACCGTCGCATACACCCGCTCCCAAACCCGCGGCGGTGCCAGAAAAAACGTCGGTTTCACACTCTTGAACTCATGCGGCATGCGGCCCAGGCTCTCGCTGAACCACACCGGCACCCCCAATCGCAGCGGCAACAACTCAATCGCAATCCGCTGGGCAATGTGCGCCGAAGGAAGAAACGCCAACGTCCGGTCCTGCGGACCGATGGGAATCGCCTTCGGCCCCATGTCGACGTTGGATACGAGCGCGTGATGGGAAACCTCGACCATCTTCGGATCGCCCGTCGCCCCGGAGGTGAGGTACAAAATCGCGCAATCCCCGGGCTTCACCGTCACCCGAATGCGTTCGAAATAGTCGTTGTCCTCGTTCATCGCCGCCCGGCCCCTGGCGATCACCTCGGCCAGGGTCATCACCCCTTCTTCAAAGCCGGTGAGCAAAACCCACTGCACGGATAAGTCGCCGCCCGCTCCGCGCAACACCTTCAAATACTTCGGGTCCTCCACAAAAACGACCTTCGCCCCGCACGTCCGCAGCGCCTTCGCCTGGTCCGCCGGCAGCGAATTCGCATAGAGCGCCGCGGCGATCGCGCCGTTGGACATGATGCCCAGATCCGTCAAATAAAACTCGGCCCGCGTCTCGCTCCCGATGGCGACAATATCGCCCGGCTGAACCCCCATCGCGCGCAGCCCGCAAGCGATTTCGCGCACCGCGTCGCGATAGGCGCCCCAGGTCCAGGTCTGGTAGCTCCGCTGCTTGTCGACAAGCACCGGCTGGTGCAACGCCACCTCGTCCCCATACTTCGTCACCGCCTCTTCAAGGAGGGAATATACCGTTCGCAAGCCCATCGTTAGATAATATTCCAAAGATGAACTACGAACGCGAAATCGCCGCCATGCGCCGCATCTCCAAGGCCAGTTCCGCCTTGGCCATGCGTTACTTTGAGCAAGGCATTCAGATGGAAGACAAAAGCGACGACTCTCCGGTCACGATCGCCGACAAGGAAAGTGAAAAGCTCATCGCCTCGATGCTCGAAGATCTGTTCCCGGAAGACGGCCAACGCGGCGAAGAAGGCGTCGCCAAACCCTCCCGCTCCGGCCGTACGTGGATTATCGACCCGATCGACGGCACCCGCGACTTCGTCCGCGGCAACATGCTATGGGGCGTGCTCCTCGGCTTGGAAGAAAATGGTAAACCCGTCGCCGGCTGCGCTCACTATCCGGTGATGAACGAAACCTACTTCGCCAGCGTCGGCGGCGGTGCCTGGTGCAACGACGTCCGCTGCAAGGTCTCGGCCGTCGAACGGCTCGACCGCGCCGTCGTCTGCTTCAACGGCCTGCAGAACAACAAGAAGTGGTCCTACCGCGACCAGGTCCTCGATTTTTGCGCCAACTTCTGGGCCGTGCGCAGCCTCAGCGGCGGGCCGGATTGCATGATGATCGTCACGGGCAAAGCCGAAGTCTGGGTGGAACCCAGCGCCCAACCCTGGGACCTGTGCCCGCTCAAAGTCCTGGTCGAAGAGGCCGGCGGCAAGTTCTTCAACTTCGCCGGAACCGACTCCATCTACGGCGGCAACGCCCTTATTTGTACGCCGCCTTTTGAAGCGATGCTCCGCCAGGCGTTTGTGAAGTAAGGCCCGGACACCATTCCTTGGTCACATAGAAACTCGCCCCGCCCGCGCACGGGACGACATTAAAGACAAAACCCCACGTGGGCGTCGATTCCGGCGCCCCCACGTCCACCGTCTTCGTCCGGCCCCAGCGCCGATAAGCGAACTGCGTTCGGTTCCCATAGAGCAGCAGGTAGCCCGGCTTCAGCCGGGGAGCGCTTTTCACCTTCCGGCTGAAAACCCGCACCGCCTGCACTTGCGTCGGCACCCAATCGTCGGCCGCCTCGGTCGGCGTCACTCCAACCAACGACGCCACCCGTCCCCACAACCCCGCCACCAGAAACCGGGCCACGCGCAGCAGCAGCGGCAGCAGAATCGCGATTCCGACAAGGATTACCAGGAGCACCGGCAACGCCACCATCGGGTATTGATACACGAGCGCGAGCAGCGCCACCACGCCCAAGTCCTCGGCCACGCTGATCAGCGAGTGGGTGGCCGGCTCAGGCGTCGTATGGGCCATCAGCCGTACGCCCATCTTGCTCGAATGGGTGCCCAGCGCCAATGTCCCGGCCGCCAACATCGCCAGCGCCCGAATCATCGGATCCATCTCGCCGGTCGCTCCCAGGGCTAACAGCGCCCCGCCGACGGGCCGTATAAACGTGTGGATCCCATCCCAAATCGGCGTGAAGAAGGGCACTTTGTCCGCAATGAATTCGGCCGCGTACAGTACCCCGGCCAGCGTCAACACCGCCGGATGGGCGAGCACGTGCAACTCGGCCGGTAACTGCGGCAGCCAACCATACCGGATGCCCAAACCCGTCACGAGAACGGCGGCGTAAAGATTCAACCCGGCCCCGATGGCCAAGCCCAAGACCTGAGTTAAAACGGCGACAGAAAACACAGCTTCTATGACCTCGCTTGAACCATCCTAAACCCGAACAACAGAATCATCGCCCCCACCACCGACATCAGGAAGCCAGCAGGTTGTCCGGGCAGATAGAAACCCATGGCTTGTCCGAGGTAGGAGCCGACGAAAGAGCCCGCAATACCCAACAAAATCGTAACAATGAACCCGGCCGCATCGCGACCCGGCATCAAAAACCGCGCCACCAAGCCAATCACAAAGCCAATGACAATCGTATAGATCATAAAGAATCAATCTCCAAAAGTACAGATCAATTTAGGCCGCGCCGTGTTTCTTCATCCAAGCCTGTAATTTCAACCAGCCATCCTTCGCCGCCGCCTCATTGTAGGTGGGTCGATAGTCGGCGTGGAATCCATGGTCAGCCTCGGGATAGACGACAATCTCGCTGAGCCGACCCGCCGCCGGTAAGCCCGCCTGCATCTTTTCCACCGTCTCCGTTCCAATGCCCCGATCTTTCCCCCCGTACAGCCCGAGCACCGCCACGGTTACAGAGCCGGCGAGATCCACCGGATGCCGGGGCGTCATCGCAGTCGTCTCCCCCACCAACCGCCCGTACCACGCCACCCCCGCCTTCAACTTCGGGTTGTGCGCCGCGTAGAGCCACGTCACCCGGCCACCCCAGCCAAAACCCGTAATGCTCAATTTCTTGCCATCACAATGGCCTGTTTGGCTCGCGTAGGCCACCGCCGCATCCAAGTCACTCATCACCTGGCGATCCGGCACCTTGGCCACGAGCGGGAAGACATCCTGGAGGTTTTCCAACTTCGCCACATCGCCCTGCCGCGCGTACAACTCCGGCGCAATCGCAAACCATCCCGCCTTCGCCAACCGCCGGCAGACGTCTTTGATGTGTTCGTTCACCCCAAAGATCTCCTGCACCACCAGCACCACCGGAAACCTCTTGCCTTTGGCCGGCATCGCCCGATAAGCCGGAATCGCACCGTCCACCACCGGGACCTTCACCTCACCCGCGATCAGCCCGGTTGCATCGGTCGAAATCGTCGCTGCCGTAGTGGGTTGTGCCGCCCCACCGAACCCCGCCGCGAGCGACGTGAGGAAGAATCGGCGATTCGGTGGATTAGGAGCAGAGTCCATTTGATGGCGATAGTAGCACGTTCGTCCTATGCCCTTAGCTCACCACCTTAGAGGCCTAAGAAGGACTCCCTGGAAGGCCCTAAGGGGCGGGCCTCAGAAACGTGTCTAGGGCAAAAAATACACTAATTTACTGGGCTTTCTCACACAGTTTCTATTGTAGAGTCGAGTCAAGCGATGAAACTCTTGCCTTCCTTCCGCGTGCTCCTCTTCGTGGTCTGCGCCCCCCTAGGCGCCATCACCATTCAGAACACGTCTACTCCCGGCTACGCCACCGGAAACTCGGTCTACACCGGCGTCGCGAGCATCATCGGCAACTACACCGCCGGTGGCTCGTTCAGTTGCACGGGCGCGCTGATCTCCTCCACCGTCATCCTCACCGCCGGTCACTGTGTGGCCCCGGCCAACAGTTGGAACGTCACGTTCCAGACCGGCTCCGGAACCACCACCATCGGTGTTGCCAGCAGCCAAGTCCACGACGGCTACCAGAGTCGGCCCTCGCCGAACAGCGGCATCAGCCAGTACGATATCGCCATTCTCCGTTTGGCCACCTCCGCCCCGGTCGGTACCGCCATCTACGGCATTACGGATGGCTCCACCGCCCCGACCTTCGGCGATATAACCGGCTCCCTCGTCGACATGGTCGGCTACGGTATCGGCGGGAACCCCTCGGGCGGTTTAGCCAGCGGGACCCGGCGCTACGCCCAGAATCGGCTCGATGGGTTTCTACCGGGCCAAGTGGATAACCCGTTGCTGACCTCGCAAGACTTCTCCTCGGCCTTGGAGCCAGGCGGCTACGGCATCGTCGGAGCCGGCGATTCCGGCGGCCCCATGTTCTTGAACAACATCATCATCGGCGTCGCCTCGGCCAGTACGATCCCTTCCACTGGAGGCTCGGGAACCTACACCAATGGCACCTACTACGGCCTCCACACGAGCCTGTTCGATACGGTAACCCGCGATTGGACCAACGCCGCCTTCGGGGTCGTGGCGACGCCCGAACCGTCGACCTACCTGCTCTTCGGGAGCGGACTGGCCGCGTTGGCCTTTTTCCGTCGCCGCCGCTAGCGCACCGGCATCAGAATCGCGAAATCCTGGAAGTAAACCTCAAGCTCCTTTCGTGGATTCAACTGCAACGCCAGTCGTCCGCTCCTCCGACCCGGGTCGTTTTTGAACTCACTCGTCTTCACGTCGTTTATGTGCATCGTCAAGTCCCCGCCGTGCGCATGGATGACCAGGGTATTGAACTCGTTCGGCTTAAAATAGTCCATCTTCTCCGCCGGCCCCGTGTGCAGAATCCAGCCCCGCGCACCCCTGCCGGGCTCCTGTAAACTCCCGGCATCCCGCGTCGGGTCCACCTCCACCTCGTAGCCCATCTTGTTCACTTCGGTGCCGTTGTCCGGGTCCCCCATGCGGAAGAACACCCCGCTGTTCCCATGCACGATCTTGTACTGCATCCGCACCGTAAAGTCTTTCCACTCTTCGTTCCAAATCAGAAACCCGCGTTTCTGTTCGTCGGGCGTTACCCGTCCGGCGAAGACCCCATTCGTCAACGTCCACTCCCCGCCGCCGTTCTTCACCCAACCCTGCATCGTCTTTCCGTCGCCCAGCGGCTGCCAGGCATGCTTCCCTAAATCTTGAATCCGCAGGTTTCGCCAGCGGACCTGCGCCGGACTGTCCCCCTTGAACGAATGGACTTGCAACGCGATAAACCCGTCCAGATCGGCCGAATCCACCAAGTCCGCCGCCGCCACCCCGTTGACGGTTACGTGGATGTGGTCGCCCATCGCCTCCACCCGGTACTTGTTCCACTGGTTGTCCTTAAACGCTTTGCTCGCCGCCGGATTCTGCGCAATATTGGCGAGCCATCCCCGCCGCGCCTCGTCATAGATTCCGCCCGACACCCCTTCCTTCTCATTGGCGATCTCCACCTGGTAACCGTAAACCCGGCCCGTCGCCTTTTGGTGCGACCGGATCTGCACCCCGGAACTCAACCGCGGATCCACCTGCACCTCAAATTCCAGCACGAAATCGCCAAAGCTTTTCTCGGTGCAGAGAAACGAGTTCGGGCTCCCCTCGGCCGTCGTGCCGACAATCACGCCCTTCTCCACCTTGTACATGGCGCTGCCGTTGCACGGCTTCCAGCCCTTCAGGCTCTTGCCGTCAAACAGCGACGTCCAGGCCGGTGCCGCCGCCATGGCTACAGACCAAACAAGACCGAGCAGCCAAACTCTCACTTACCAACCTCGTCATAAAGGCCCGGCAACGCCCGCGCCAACAGCCGACCCGGCTCCCAGCCCAACGGTTTCGGGTCAAACGCCTTCACCGCATCATCCTTCGACAAGCCCTTCGACCGCAGATCCTTCATCTGCTTCGCCATCGCCGCAATCTTGTTGCGATATTCGCGCAGGTCAGCCTTCTTCAAAACCGGCCCGTGCCCCGGGATCACCGTATCGAAATCCAGCGCCAACGCCCCGTCCAGCGTCTTGACCCATTCCAGCGCCGACCCGCCGCTCGAATAGTCAATGAACGGCCCCGCCACCGAGTACAAATCGCCCATATGCACCACCCGATGCTTCGGCAAAAACACCACCGCGTCGCCGTCGGTATGGCCCCGCCCGAAATGCATCGCGCGTACCTCCACCCCGCCCAATCCCACCGTGATCCCGTCCCGATACCCGATCCGCGGCACCCCGGGCATCGCATCCTTGATCATCCGATCCCGCGCATTCGCATGGGCCAGAATCTCGGTCGGTTCCTTCGCCATCATCCCCGCGTTGCCCCCGGTGTGGTCCCCATGGTGATGCGTGTTCAACAGGTACCGAATCGGCTTATCGCTCAGTTTCTTGGCCGCCTCGTAAATCTGCGGCACGTTCGGCGCAAACTTATCGTCGACGATGATCGTTCCTTCGCTCGTCGTCAACAGGGCGACGTTACCGCCGGAGCCTTCCAGCATGTGCAGATCATCCGCAATCTTGATCAAGTTCAACGGTGGCGGCGGCGGCAATTGGCTCCAAGCCAACGCTCCCGCCAGCCCCGCCAGCGCCAATCCCAGTGCCCGCGTATTCCAAAGGTTCATAGCCGAAAATCATACCAGAGACTCAGCCTAATATCGACCACTCCAGGCTCGTAATCGCCCGGGCGCGAAACGCCTCCGGCACCCGATCCGCGTCGCTGGCGTAGTACAACACCAGCGCACCCTCCGGTTGGTCTTCCTCCGTCAACGGCCGCGCCGAAGGGTCGTCCTTCAAAACCGCCAAGTATCCTAACACGCCGTAAACGTCGGTCTCGGTCGGCACCGCCATCTCCCGCTCCTGCGTCTTCAACCGCACAGGAATCCCCAACCGCGTCAACTCGAACATCTGCATCGCCACGGCTCGCACCGCCACCTCGAAGCCATGCTCGCTCCACCCGCCCAAGTCCAACCAAAGCTCCACATCCTGCTGCTCCTCCACCGCAAACTCCCGTAGATACATCTCCCCGTGCCGCGCCGAAGTCCGCCAATCAATGTGCCGCGCGTCCTCCTGCGAATGATACGGTCGCAGCTGGTGAAACTCCGTCCCCCGCCCCCGCCGACGCGCTTCCGCCTCCGCCAAAAGCTCTACAAAAACCGAATTCTCCAGGTGCAGCCTCCGCAACTCCGGATACACCAACACATCGGCCAGCAACGTCACCTTCGCTCTCCGCTCCGCAAACCCAAAAGGAAACCGCGACGTAAACTGAAATCCGTTCTCTCGATAGAGTCCCCGGCGATCGAACCGCACGGCGGCGTAAAACTCCACCGCCTCGCCCGAAGCGATCAACGGAATAAACACCGGCTTGCCCATTCCGTCGCGATCCCGGCCCGAGAGCCGCAAGGCGAAGCTCGGAAACCACCATTTCGTGTTGCGCACCACGAATCGGCCCGACTCGCTCCGCCGCGCAAACAGATGCTCCGGCGGGTGAAACTCCACTTCCAACCCCGCCAGCGTCAGCCGGTTCAGATTGCCGCTCACGAGCAACGTCGCCAGCAACGCCGACAGAATCAAAAAGATCAAATTGTTTCCGGAAACAAACGCCGCCGTTCCGGTCAGCAAAACCATGATCGTAAACCAGAACCCCGCCGACGTGAATCGTTGCGAGATTCTGGGTTGGATCGCCCTCTTCAGCCGACGCCAATACTGGCCCATAAGCCCAGCATGACACAGACCTTAGGTAGCGAACGGCGCCGGATTGTTCCGCGGCCGGGACTGGCTCGCTGGCGTCAACCGGCTGACCCCGTTTGCGGCTTGTAGCGCCCGGGCGAACTCCTCCTCCGCCTTCCGCTCGGTGATCGTCGCCACGTGGTAGAACTCCGCCTGCGCCCGATCCTTGTCGATATCGATCAACATATAGCCGCGCCGAAACAGTTCCACATATTTCACGTGCGGGTGCGTCGCCCCAATCTGCAACTGGAAGCCCGTCGCCTGGGCCCGATCATCGATTCCGGGCGAGGTCACCGCCGGCGTCACAAACTCCACACAACGCGGCGTGAACCCGCTCGGTAGAAACGGATTCGCCGTAATCTCATTGCCCCACGAGGAATGAATGTCGCCGGTCAACACCACGACATTCGAAATCTGATTGGTGGCCAAATGGTTCAAGAAACGGTTTCGTGCCAGCGGATAACCATCCCATTGATCGGGGTTAAAGATGTTGCCGTCCGCCGGGTTCAGCAACTGCCCCATCATCACCTGCTGACCCACCACCCGCCAACGCGTCGACCGGTTCTGCGAGCTCAGCAACTCCTGAAACAGCCAAGCCTCCTGGTCCGAGCCCAGCAAGGAACGGTTCGGGTCCGCCAGCAACGGACTCGTCGGGCCTACCTGTTCACTCCGCCCCGCTAAACGGGTATCCAGCATCGACAAATCCATCAGGTCGCCAAACCGGAACGTGCGATAGATCTGGCTATTCAGGAACGGATTTTCCCGCACCGGCAACCATTCAAACCAGGCTTGCGTCGCCACCGCGCGTCGGGTCGACCAGTCGCCTTCCGTCGCCGGCTGATGGTTCTGGGCGCCATCGGTCCAGGAGTCGTTGGCCGATTCATGGTCGTCCCAAACCACAATCCACGGATGCTGCCGGTGCGCTTCTTGTAAATCCGCATCGGAGCGATATTGCGCGTAACGCTGCCGATAGTCGTCGAGCGTCACAATCTCTTTGTTCGGAAGCGGGGCCCGGCCAATCGGCGCGCCGGTGCCGTACTCGCCTTCCCCATACTCGTAAATGTAGTCGCCCAAATGCAGCACGCAGTCCAGATCCGCCCGATTGGCGATCATCCGATACGCGTTGAAAAAACCGTACGGGAAGTTCGAACACGAAGTCACCGCGAAGCGCACCCGGTCCACCGCGCCGATCGGCAACGTCTTCGTCCGACCGATCGGCGACTGCGCCCCCAAGGCGGCAAAGCGATAGTAGTAAGTTGTGTTCGGGTCCAGCCGCGTCACGTCCACTTTCACCGTAAAGTCGAAACCGATGTTGGTCGAAGTCACCCCGCGCTGCAACACCCGCCGGAAAGCCGCATCCTCCGCGACCGACCATTCCACCGTCACCTGATCCTGCAAGTTCGACGGCGAAACCCGGGTCCAGATGATCACCCGGTTCACCAGCGGATCGCCGCTGGCCACACCGTGGGCGAACGCCGTAGTAGTCGGAGTCGTCTGGGCGGCTAAAGAGGCAGCGGAAAGGCCCGTAGCAAAGGCGCGTCGAGAAAGTGGCATACGAGTATCACCCTCCCACAACGACCACTACGATTTAACAAATTTTCGATGGCGATTTCGTTAGTTTCTCGAACGGCAGACGCCACCAGTGCAACACCAGCAAGACAGCCACCACCACCAGCCGCTCAAACGCCAAATAGTAACCCAACGGCAACCCCAGTACCCAGTGGCCCACCAAGTTCGCCACCATCGGCAACCGGGTTTCGGACGCCCCCCGCAACACCCCCGTCGCCGCCACCTGCAACCCATCGAAAAGCTGAAACACCGCCGCCATCCGCAGCAGCCCCGTCCCGATCGTCAGCAGCTCCGGATCCGTCGTAAACGCTCCCAACACGACAAGCGGAGCAAAGGCAAACACCAACCCCGCCACCACCATAAACCCGCCCGCGAAAACCAGGGCCACCCATCCCGCCCGCTTCGCCTCGCGCGGTTCGTTCCGCCCCAACGCCTGCCCCACCACCACCGCCCCCGCCGACGAAATCCCCAGCGGCACCATAAACGTCATGCTCGCCAGGTTCAACCCAATGTGATGCGCCGCTAATGACACCGTCGAAAGTCGCCCCGCCAGCAGAGTCGCCGCTCCAAAGACGGCAATCTCCAACCCGATCTGTCCCGCCGCCGGAGCCCCCAACCGCAGCAACTCAATCAACTCTCTCCCCTTCGGTTTCGCCCAGGTCCGCCACAGCCCCGTGATGTCGTCCACTCGCGTCGCCGCGATCAACATCCCCGCCAGAAACACCCGCGCCACCGCCGTCGCCCAGCCCGATCCCGTCACCCCAAACGCCGGCAGGCCCCACCCGCCGTAAATCAGCCAGTAGTTCGCCGCCGCGTTGATCAGATTCGCCGAAACCAGCGCCACCATCACCGGCTTCACCCGATCCGTTCCCTGCAAAAACCGCCGAAACGCCGCATAAAGCAGCAGCGGCAACGTCCCCGTCGACAGCGCCAAGATGTAGGGCTCCGCCAACTCCCGCACCTCCGGTTGCACCCCGATCCAGCTCATCAACCAAGGCAACCCCAACGCCATCGCCATCGTCGGCGGCGTCAAAAACAGCGCCAGCCACACCCCCTGGCGAAGGTACCGGTTGCACTCCTCCAGCCGCTTGGCACCAAACGCCTGCGCCACCAGAGGATCCAACCCCAACAGCAGTCCCAGCGAAAAAATCCCGAACGTATCGTAGAGGATATTCGCGACCCCCACGGCCCCAATCGCGGCCTTCCCCAACGGCCCCACCATCAGCGTATCGACGAGCCCCATGGCCATCCAGCCAATTTCAGCGACGATGATCGGCCACGCCATCGCGGCCATGCGGAGCACGTGACCGCGAACAGAAAGCATCTGCCTAGGGTAGCAAAGCGCCTAGAAAAACCGCACCGAATAGCTCACCGAAATCCCCCGCCCGATCTCCGGCGCCACGTCCTTGATGAAGGATAGATGGTTCCGATACAGCCGATTCCCGGCGTTGAAGACGTTCACCCCGAACAGGTGAATGGCGTGCTGCCGCGTCCAGGTATAGGTCCCCCGCACGCTCGCCAGCGCATACCCCGCCGTCTCCGTCTCGGTCGAATAAATCCGCGTCTGCTGGTCCGCCAGCACCACCTCCGGCGCGACGCTCAGCCCGCGCCAGCGCAGGTCCAACCCCACTCGACCCCGCACCGGCGGAATCCGCGGCAGCGGCGTCCCCAACCCCGTCAACTCCGCCTGCACCGCGTCGAAACCCAGATTCAACCAGACGTTTTTATGCAACCCCGCCTGCACCCGCCCGTCCACCCCCGTATACCGCGAGTTCGCCTGCTGATACTCCGCCACCCGCAGCCCGTCCTCCACGTCGCCGGTCGGTGCCAGGAAAACGAAATCCCGCATCCGATAGTAGAAGTAGTTCAACTCCGCCCGCACCCGGGTCGACGTGTGCCGCAGCGAAACATCCAAACCATCCCCGCGCTCGCGTCGTAATTTCGCGTCGCCGATTTCGTACGTCAAGTTCCCCACGTGCGGCCCCCTCGCATAGAGTTCCTCTATCGCCGGAGCCCGATACGAATGGTTGTAGTTCGCCACGAACACCCCGCCGTTCCAAATCCCCGCGTTCACCCCCGCCGACGCCGAAAGCCCCGTGAAGGATCGTTTCGCCAACCGTTCCGGGCTAAACCGGTTGTTCTCCAGCCTGGCCCCAAACTGCATCCGCACCCGATCCGAAATCGTCAGCGTCTCCACCGCGAAACCCGCCAGGGCGTTCTGAATCGTCGGCGGCGTAATCGCCTCCGCGCCCACTGCCTTATAGTCCCGCCGCAATCCCCATCCCCCAAAGCTCCCGGACAACCGGCCCGAGCGCCGCTGCTCAAACACGGCCCGATAGTCCGACTGCTTGTTGAAGAATTGGTTCTCCACTTTCCCGTTCGCCACCTCGTCGTGCTTCCAATCGGTGTAGTTGTAGCTGTACTGAATCCCTTCAATCGGCCGGTTCAAAGCCCGGAATCCACCGGTCAACCGCACCCCCTGCCGCGTAAACGGCAACCGTGTGTTTTCGTCGCTCAGCGGAATCTGATAGGTACCCCGCTGCGTGTTATAGCTCAAATTGAACCAGTTCTTCTCCCCATAACGGGCCAGCCCCGCCTGCCCCGAATACGTCCGCGCCGCCGAATTCAGAATCCGCTCTTCCGGGGTCGAATAGTCCGACGTTCGCTGCCCCCCCGAGCCCATCCGGATCACCCAGCGCCCGAAGCCATAGTCCAGCCCCCCGCTCCCGCCCACTAGCGAGTTGTTCGTCCCGCCCAGCGTCGACAGGTAGCCGTGCAGCCCCTCATGCCCCGCCGACTGCGCCTCGTGGTGTCCGGTCACCATATTCACGACCCCGCCAATCGCGTTCGAACCATAGAGCAGCGTGGCCGGTCCCCGGACGATCTCCACCCGTTCGAGCGACTGCGGATCCACCGGTTCGCCGTGGTCGCCCGACTGCGCCGATAGCGTCCCCGTCCGCACGCCATCCTGCATAATCAATACCCGGTCGCCATCGAATCCGCGCAGCACCGGCCGACCCGTGCCCGGCCCCGAACTGCGCTTGGCGACGCCCGGTTGCCCGTCCAATACGTCGCCTAATGAGGTCGCCGCTTTGGTCGCCAAGTCCAGCGTATCGATGGACGAAACGGCGCTGAACGCTTCGAGGGTCGTTTCCGGTCGGCCCGACGCCGTCACGGTGATCTCCTGCCGCAGCGGCGAAACCGCGAGGGAAAAATCGGCCGTCGCCACGCCCCCGGCTGCCACCGTGACCGAAACCCGTCCGCCCGTCAGCCCATTCACCGACGCCACCAGATCGTACTTGCCGACCGGCACTTCGGCGAACTGGTATTTGCCGTCATCGTCGGACTCAATCACCCGGCCCAGCGGTAGCAGCAGCACCGAAGCGTGGTGCAGCGCCTTGCCGGTGACCTGCAAAGTGATCTTGCCCTCCACCCGCCCAACCGGAGAATTCGGTTCCGCGGAACAAAGGGAAGAGGCGACAACCAAGGCCATGACGATACGAAAAGCAACCATGGGTTAATGATATCACGTTCCCGTTATCGATCGGGCGCGCTCGGCACAAAAAAAGGGCGCCCCTTTGCAGGAGCGCCCTTCCAACAAACCAAGCGAAAGAACTAGAAGCTCAAACGCAGGCCCATCGTGATCAAGCGAGCACCGTTCTGCGGTCCGGTCGGACGACCGAAATTCGCATTGCCAATCGTGCCAATCACACCGCCGAAGTTGGTGCGATTGAACATATTGAAGGCATCCGCGCGATAGGTCAACTCCACCGGGTTCTTATCGTTATTCCAGAGTTTGGTCCGCTTCACAATCGAGATGTTCTCGGTGAAGACGGCCGGCTGCCGGAAGTCGTCCTGGTAGAAAGCTGCTGTTCCGAGAGTAAACTGCGGTGCGGAAGTGAAGGCAGCAGCGTTGAAGAAACGCGAACTCGGGTTGTTCGGGTCGAGCGAAGTCCGTTCGACTCCGGTTCGGATCGGCGTCCCGGTCAGATTCGCTTTCGTCAGCGGTGCAAACAGAACACCGTTTCCGAGCGGATTTCCCGGGGTCACCAACTGCAGTAGCGTACCTTTGCGGTAAGTCAATGCCGTTGAAATCGTCCAACCGCTCACCAATGCATTGGTAATCGGGTGGCTGCTGCTCATGTATTTGTGACCCTTGCCGAACGGCACATCGAAAGTACCGAGAATGTTCAACACGTGAGGGACGTCAAAAGGCATGAAGCTCTTGGCGTCTGGCAAGTTGTTGTAGTCCTGCGGTGAACCTTGGCCACCCTGCTGGCTGAATACCTGGCGGAAGTGGCCGTTGGCCAAGCTCTTCGACCACGTATAGTTGGCGAAGAACTGGTAGGAACCAAACCGGCGCTCCACCTTGGCCTGCATCGCGTCATACCAGCTTCTGCCGTAACCCGCGAACAGGCTGCTGACCGAGAGATATTGCGGGAAGGGACGCAAGGACTGGGCGACACTCAGATTGCCCGGGAAGTTGGCAAAAGGAGCTCTGAAGCCGGCTGCCGCTGCTGCCGGAGAATCAATCCGTGAGGACAGAAGCGAACCACGGCTCAACAAGCTCGTCGGCAACTGGTTCAAATCGATCGTCGAATTCAAACGGGTTCCGCGATTGCCCTGGTAAGCAACGTCAATCAGGAAGTTCTTCACTTCATGCTGAATGTTGAAGCTCCAGTTGTAGATGCGACCGGCTTGACCAGCCGTCGATCCCTGATACTGTACGCTCTGAAAGTTCACGTACGAGGGATCGATGATCGGAGGAGGACGGTAGCCGGGTGCCAGCGGAATTCCGTTGTCCCAGTTCAAGACAGCGTTCCGGCCATCGCTGACCAGGTCGTTGCTGCCGGCAAAGCCCGCACGGCAACCGCACCCGCCGCTCGAAAGACCCTGGTAATAAATGGAATAACCGCCGCGGAGAACCGTTTTCTTACCCAACTGATAGGCGAAGCCCAGTCGGGGCCCGATGTTCGAGTAATCGTTCGGATAGAACCGTCTCTGCCCAGTGCGGCCAGGACCAGCACCCGAGAACACGAGCGCACCCGGAAGTCCGCCAGCGGCCGGATTCGGCACCTTAATGTCAACGTGTGAATACCCGTTTCCGCCCGGCACATGCCAGCCGATCGGCACTTCGTAACGAAGTCCCAGATTCAGGGTCAAACGCTGAGAGACCTTCCAATTGTCCTGGAAGTAAACCGACGTGTCGTGATACACACTCGTGTCGAAAAGCACCGGCGGCACAATCTGCGACGCGCGGTCGGCACCGCCCAGCAACAGGCTGGCAAATTCATGGCCAGTCGAAGTGAGAGCCGTCGGCAAAGCGGTCTGCGCTCGGTTGAAGAGATAAAGGCCGTTGGTACCGGCCAAATCCTGGCCAAGGGTCAGAAAGCGGCGGTAAGACCAGCCAAATTTGTACTCGTGCTTCCCTTGCAGCAACGTATAACCTTGCGTCAACTGATATTGCGTGTTGAACTGCAGGCCATTGGCGACCTTGCCGTCCTGTACACCGTAGGGCGAAAGTCCCGCCGCTCCAGAGAACTGGACCCGGGGAATTGCATCAGAATCGCCCGATAACCCAAAGCCCAGCTTGCTGCCCGCACCCTTTTGGTAGGGATTGTCCCAAGTCTGCCGCGTCTTTGACACCGAATAGGTCGTGTGCATCAACAGGTTCGGGCGAATACTCAGGTCGTGGTTGAAACGATAGTTGAAAGGCTTCTGAAAGTTCTGCAAGCCATTGCCGATCGCACCTTCGAAATTGGTCACGTCATCCTGGGCCTGCACTTCGTTGCTAAAGAAGAACGAAAGCCGATTAGTTGCCGTAAACGCATGATCGAACTTCAAACTCCAAATGGTGCGTTCGAACGCAGTCCGGTTGACAAAGTCGTAGTTGCCAGCCAATAAACCGTTACGAGTCGGATTCGGAATCAGAGGCAACAAATTCCGCGCACCCCGGCTAAACCGCGCTTGGGGAATCGTATTGCCAGGAAACGGTGTACGTACGTCGCCCGCCGTCGTGGCCGGGTCGTAAATAACAGGGACACCCGTTTGGCTAAAGTTGCCCTGCTTCATATCGGCAGTGGGCACCGTCAGCAGGGGAAAGCCCAAAGATACGGGACGAATGTCCTTATCGTAGGTGAAAAACCAAAAGGTCTTGTTGCGACCGTCGTACACTTTCGGAACGAAGATCGGGCCACCGATCACACCGCCGGTTTCGTTGAAGCGTTCCTTGGGTCGGAAGCTGCCGGCCGGGTTCGGATTCGCATTCCGCGCCCAGGCGTTCGCATTCCAGATGTCGCGACGCATGTTGTGAAACGCCGCGCCGTGAATCCAGTTCGTGCCGCTCTTGGCCACATAAATCTCAATACCGCCACCCACACGACCGTATTCGGCCGAGTAGTTCGATTGCAGCATCTTGAATTCGCTAAACATTTCCGAAGACGGGAAATTGAAGACCGCACTCGATTCAACGTTCAGAGCACTGCCGCCGTCGATAAGCACTTCCTGTGCACGCCCACCAGAACCGGACACGCTCTGCTCACCGTTGTTGGTAACGCCAGGCATGTAGTTCACGAACGCCCGCGGATTGCGGATACCGCCTGAAAACAGCGGCAGGTTGTCCATAAACTTCTGGGATAGTTGCTGGCCTCGCTCTGCGGTGGAGGTCTCGAGCAGCGGAGCATCGGCCGAAACTTCAACCGTCTGCTGTACATCGCCGACTTCCAACCTCAAATCCAAATCCTGCCGTTGGGCGATGCGGATCTCGATATTCTGGCGATTCAGCTTCTTGAAGCCCGCCTTTTCAACACTAATATTGTAGGTCGACACCGGCAATACCGGAAAAACGTAGAGACCGGCGTCGGTCGTCATGATTTCCAGCCTCGAACCCGTATCGATACTCGATGCGACTACCTTGGCACCTGGGATTGCAGCCCCATTGGGATCGGTGATTGTCCCGCTCAAAGAACCGCTCGAAGTCTGCCCTAAGGCCAGCGCGGAACTCAGCACAAGCGCTACAAACAACGTGGTTAATTTTGTTATTGTCATCTCTCCTCTGTATTTCGGAAGCCAACTCTATGATTTTTCATATAGTTAACTCAACCCAACTCATATTCTCAGGCGAGTTTACACCACCGATTCACGGAATGCCACAACATTCTTCATCGAACTGCAATCTAGCCCGATTTCCTCCGAATCGTTCGGCAAAGCCCAATCAGGCAGGGCATAACGGATAACCCTGGGGGCACTTGAAGGCAACGCGCAGGTGGTCGTCACTATGAAAGAGCGTAGCTAGCCGGCCGACCCGCCGCCCGCCCTCGCCGCCGGGCCCCTTTGTGCGCCTCCCGTCCTGGGACTTTTTGTCCCATCAGCCCTTCCCCTTAGCCAAATCGTCGCCCTCGCCTGAGACACTCTGTCCCAAAGCCCCGCTTTTTAGTACCTCCGACCTAAGAGCTAGGACCCAAGTACGTCCTGGTCACCGCTGCTTCCCCGTACCCCCGGACCAACCGCCTCATAGTCCCACAAGTCTAGCGTTTTGATGCGTTTGAGCCATTTGGCCATGCACTCCCAACCCGGATACTTGGTTCATGAAGACGAGCCAAGCACACCTCCTGACCAGCATCCTAAGCCTGATTGGCCTTACAGTTGCATCCACCTCTACAATGACCGCAATCACGCCGACCTACGAC
>JAPKZA010000247.1:0-6106 GCA_026394015.1 Acidobacteriota bacterium | reverse complement strand
CCTCAAGTTCGACGGCAACGTCACCGCCATCTACGCCGGTCAAATCGGTGTCCGCTTCGATTCCAACCTCACCGCTCTTCTCTTCTGCGCCGACCCCTTCGTGATGCTCCGCACCGACGCCGTCGAAGTCACCCCGCTCTCCACCAATCAGTTCTCGAGCGGCCCCCGCCTAGCCTGGATGTTCAACACCTACGTCCCCAGCTTCACCCAAAACTGGCAAGCCGCCGCCTTCCAAGCCGCCGCCTGGGACATCGTCTCCGACAACGGCAACGGCTTCGCCGCCGGACGCGTCCAAAGTACCACCACCACCGACGCCCAAGTCCTCAACTTCGCCAACGTCATGCTCTCCGCCAGCGCCAACAAATCCGGCACCGGAGCCACTTTCTACCAGCCCACCGCCGGACCCCGCTACTCCCAAACCCTCTTCAATGCCTCCCCCGATGCCTCGGTCCCCGAGCCCAGCAGCTACCTGCTCATCGGCGCCGGCCTCCTGGCCCTCAGCCAAATCCGCCGTCGGCAGTAATCAAGTTTCCGTGCCGTTCAGTTCGTAGTTTTCATCCTCCTGTTCCATCCCTTTATTGCCGCAAACCCCCAAAGGTTTGCGGCATTTTTTTATCCCTTCAACGCCTGATCCAAATCCGCGCAAATATCCTCGGCCGCCTCAATCCCCACTGACAGCCGCACCAGCGAATCCCGAATCCCCATCCGCTCCCGCTGCTTCGGACTCAAATCCCGATGCGAAGCCATCTTCGGATACAACATCATCGAATGCACATCGCCCAACGACGTCGCCTTCACCACCAGCCGCAGCCGATTCATGAACGCGAACACCTCCGGGGTCTCCGCTCCCTTCACCTCAAACGCCACCATCGCCCCAAACACCCCGGGCGGAAACAGCGCACCCACCGTCGCCGCGTCCGGGTGCGCCGGATCGTCCAAGTAGAAAACCCGCTCCACCATCGGATGGCTCCGCAAAAATTTGGCCACGGCCAACGCGTTCGCACACTGCCGTTCCATCCGCAGCGGAAACGTTTTGATTCCGCGCATCGACAAATAACACTCAAACGGCCCCAGCGTCGGCCCATAAGTCCGGGACAACTGCCGCAACACCGGCAAATGCGCCTCGTCCGCAATCACCGCCCCGCCCATCACGTCGCCGTGCCCGGAAAGGTACTTGGTCAACGAATGCACCACCATGTGCGCACCCAGTTCCAGCGGCCGCACCAGCATCGGCGTCGCAAACGTGTTGTCCACGATCAAGGCGACGTCAAACTCCCGACACACCGCCGCCAACTCCGCCAACGGACCCACCCGCAGCACCGGGTTCGACACCGTCTCCATCAGCACGCAACCCGGTTTCTCGGCTTCAATCGCCGCCCGCACCGCCGCCACGTCCGTAATGTCCACAAACGAAGTCTCAACCCCAAACGGCTCCATCACCTTCAGCAACAGGTTAATGGTCGCCCCGTAAAGCGCCGTCGCCGCCAACACCTTCTTCCGCCGGTCCAGCAGCGCCGTCAAAATCGCGATCTGCAGAGCCGCCATCCCGGTCGAACAAGCCAGCGACCCCGCGCCGCTTTCGAGCGTCGTCAACAACTCTTCCAGCGCATGGTTGGTCGGGTTGTCGTACCGCGAATAAGCGTAGCCCTGCACTTCGTGCGCAAATACCTTATCCGTCGTCTCAATGTCGTCGTAAGAAAAGCTTGCCGCCGTATAAATCGGCGTCGTCACCGGAATCGCGTCACTTGCTTTCTTCCGGTCGCCGGCGTGAACCGCCTGTGTGTGAATGTTCATTTCCGTTTCCAACGCGGGCCGTCTTTCGTGTCTTCCAGCACAATGCCCTGCGCGTCCAACTCCGCCCGCACCGCATCGGCCCGGCCAAAGTTCCGCGCTTTCTTCGCCGCCACCCGCTCGGCAATCAGCGCTTCCACAGCCTCATCGCTAATGCCCCCCGCCACCGTCGTCGGCCGCATCACGTCAAACACGCTATCGAACAGGTTCAGCAAACCCTGCGCCGAGGCGACGTTCCCCGCCAGAAACTTCCCCCCGTCCATCGCCGAATTCGTGTCGCGCAAAAACTCAAAAACGACGCCCAAGGCCCCGGCCGTGTTCAGGTCGTCGTCCATCGCCTCGCGGAACCGTGTCACGGCCGCCGCCGTCCGCTCTTCGCTGGCCGCCTCGCCGCCTGGCGCAAACTTCTCCGTCTTCAACCGCAGCTCAAAATTCCGCAGCCGTTCAATCGCCGTCGCCGCCGCCTTCACCCCATCCATCGTGAAGTTCAGCTTGTTCCGGTACGGCACGCTTTCCAGCAGAAAACGAACCGTCTCCGGCGCATAGCCCAACTCCAGCAGGTCCCGCAGCGTGTAGAAGTTGCCCAGCGACTTCGACATCTTCTGCCCTTCCACAATCAAGTGCTCGGCGTGCAACCAAAACTTCGCGAACTGCTTTCCGGTAACGGCCTCACTCTGCGCGATTTCGTTCTCATGGTGCGGGAACTGCAAGTCGATCCCGCCGGCGTGAATATCCAGCGTCGCGCCCAAATACTTCATCGCCATCGCGCTGCACTCGATATGCCAGCCCGGCCGCCCGTCGCCAATCGGCGTATCCCAACTCGGCTCGCCTTCTTTCTTCTGCTTCCAAAGCACGAAGTCGCGCGCGTCGTCCTTCTCGTACTCGTCCACGTCCACCCGAGCCCCGGCGATCATCCCGCCGAAGTCGTTGTGCGAAAGTTTCCCATACTCCGGGAACTTCGAAATCCGATAGTAGGTGCTCCCGTCGGACTCGTAGGTGAACCCCTTCTCGCCCAGTTTCTGGATCAGGTCCACCATCTCGTCGATGTGCTCGGTCGCCCGTACCACGCGTTCCGGCCGTTCCAAACGCAGCGTCGCCATGTCTTCAAGGAACGCCTCTTCATACTGCGCCGTGTATTCGCGCAGCGTCTTGCCCTGCGCCATGGCCGTACGAATGATCTTGTCTTCGACGTCCGTAATGTTCATCACGTTGTTCAGCGCAAAGCCGGAGGCTCGCAACCAACGCCGCAGAATATCTTGAAACGTAAACGTCCGCAGGTTCCCGATATGGGCGTAGTGATACACCGTCGGCCCGCAGGTATACATCCGGACCGTCTTGCCATCTTGCGGCGTGAAAGGTTCCAGTTGTTGGGAGAGTGAATTATAGAAGCGAAGTGCCATCGGGAGGGGAAAGCTTTATGGTAGTTCACCCCGCCATTCCAGCGCCATTAACGGCGCGATACAGTGGGAATCCCCATGCGCCTCATGGTCGTCTTTCTCTCTACCACGCTGCTCCTGCCCGCCGCCGAACTCTCCATCATCGGCACCCGCTTCCTCCTCGACGGCGGCCCCTTCCCCTACACCGGCGTCAGCTTCTTTAACGCTCTCTATAACGAACCCTTCCAAACCGCCCGCCGACAAGCGCTGGCCAAGTTTCGCAAGTACGGCGTCAACGTCATCCGTGTGTGGGGCCAGTGGGATAGCAAGCGCGGCTTCGTCGATAGCTGCCCCGAGTGTAGCCTCTACCAATCGAACGGCGACCTCCGCGCCGAACCCGTCGCCCGCCTCCGCCAAGTCTGCGCAGACGCCGACTCCCTTGGCATCGTCGTCGAATTCGTCTTGTTTTCCCAGGAAAGCTGGCACGACGGCATCAAGCTCAGCCCCGCCGCCGCGGACCGCGCCGTCGCCGCCGTCGCCCGCGAATTGACTCCCCACCGCAATGTGATTCTCCAAATCTGGAACGAGTTCGACGAAAGGACCCTGGACCATGTCAAGACCATCAAAGCCATCGACCCCAAGCGTCTAGTCACCAACTCCCCCGGCGGGTCCGGAGTCCTGCTCGGCATGCGCGGGGAAGAAGAGGCCCTCGACTTTCTCTCTCCCCACACCTCCCGCCAGAACGCTGGCCACCCCTGGGAGCTAGCGCCCAAGGAGATCGCCTCTCTCCTCGCCCGCTATCACAAGCCCGTCGTCGACGACGAACCCGCCCGCAACGGTACCTCCCAATTCGGCGGCCCCAAGGTCCCCACCAGTCCGTTCGATCACATCGTCCAGATCCAGGCCGTTCGCCAAGCCGGAGGCTACGTCATCTACCACCACGACATGTTCCAGATGGGCAAAGGGCACTCGACGATCCCTCCTTCCGGCATCCCCGATCCGGAGTTCAATCCTTAACATCGCCAAGTGTTCGAGTTCCTCACTCTAGGCACTCGCTATCAGCCAATTAGCCGTTAGCCAAAATTCTGGCCCGCTCAAGCCTGAACTTCTCGCCCTCGGGTCCTGTCTCCAGCGGGTCCAACACCACGTCGAAGTAACCATCCCGCCACGGAATCTCTTCCGGGTCCAACCCATGAAACATCACGTTATCCAGCGCCGCCGTCGCCGCACGCGCCCGTGCCACCTCGTCCAGGCTCCCCATCCCCACGAGCGCCCCGTCCGGCACTAGTGCCGCCCAGGCGACCAAAGTCGCATCATCCGGAATCGAAAGGAGCAGCACCCGAAAGTGCCGCTCCCAATCGTTAGCCGCCAATCTTTACCAGGTTGCCCGCCAGCACCGCTTCCGCGTCCGCGGCCGTAAACTCTTCCACCTTCGACGAAATGTTCATCGAGCAGAACTTCGGCCCGCACATCGAGCAGAAATGAGCGTCCTTGAAGCCCTCTTCCGGCAACGTCTCATCATGGTAAGCCTTGGCCGTTTCCGGATCCAGCGCCAACTCGAACTGCCGCCGCCAATCGAACTTATACCGAGCCCGCGACAACTCATCGTCCCGATCCCGCGCCCCCGGCCGATGCCGGGCAATGTCCGCCGCGTGTGCCGCAATCTTGTAGGCGATCAAGCCCGCCTTCACGTCTTCCTTATTCGGCAGGCCCAAGTGCTCTTTGGGCGTAACGTAACAAAGCATCGATGCCCCGTACCACCCAATCATCGCCGCCCCGATGGCGCTCGTGATGTGGTCAAAGCCCGGTGCAAAGTCGGTCACCAGCGGCCCCAGCGTATAAAACGGGGCCTCGTGGCAAAGCTCTTTCTCTTTCTCCACTTGCATCTGGATCTGGTCCATCGGCACGTGGCCCGGCCCTTCGATCATCGTCTGCACGTCGTATTGCCAGGAGATCTTCGTCAACTCGCCCAGCGTCTTCAACTCGGCAAACTGCGCCGCGTCGCTCGCATCGGCCAGCGAACCGGGCCGCAGCCCATCGCCGAGCGAGAAGCTAACGTCGTACTTCTGGAAGATCTTGCAGATGTCTTCGTAGCACTCGTACAGGAAATTCTGCTTGTGGTTCTTCACCATCCATTCGGCCAGAATCGAGCCGCCGCGGGAGACGATTCCCGTGATCCGTTTCGTCGTCAGCGGGATGTGTTGAATCAGCACCCCGGCATGGATCGTCATGTAGTCGACCCCCTGCTGGGCCTGCTCTTCAATCACGTCGAGCATCACGTTCTTGTTCAGGTCTTCCACCCGCCGAACGCGCGACAGCGCTTCATAAATTGGCACGGTGCCGATGGGCACCGGGGAGTTGGCGATGATGGCTTTCCGGATGAGCGGAATGTCGCCGCCGGTGGAAAGGTCCATCACGGTATCGGCGCCGTACTTCACCGAATACTGGAGTTTCTCCAACTCGCCGTTCACATCGGAGGTAGTGGCGGAGTTGCCGATGTTGGAATTGATTTTGCAGCTCGACGCAACGCCAATGCACATCGGCTCGAGCGAACTGTGGTTGATATTGGCGGGGATAATCATCCGCCCCCGGGCGACTTCATCGCGAACCAGTTCCGGAGTCAGTTTCTCTTTCTTGGCGATGTACTCCATCTCCCCGGTGATGATGCCCTTGCGGGCATAATGCATCTGGGTCCGAATCGGATCGTTCTGGCGCGCGGCCACCCACTCAGTGCGGATACTCATAATCCGATTATCCCCCAGAATCCCCATTTCGGGACATCCATGATAGGTATTCGTCAAGGGAAAACGGAGATTCCCCCTGCCTCGAACTCCGAAGCGGCTTCTCGTCAATCGCATTGGCCGGCGGCAGGTATTGAAATCTAGGCAAGGGGTCTACAGAACAGGTCTGTGACCAGACATCCATTTGCGGGATCGAGC
>JAPKZA010000376.1 GCA_026394015.1 Acidobacteriota bacterium | reverse complement strand
GACGCTGCCCTGGTCGTGGATTTGAGCACGGTCAATCGGCCCGGGGAGAGGACTTTCAACCTGGATCGGGAGAGTCTCCGCTTGCCGCAAGGGGTTACCCTCGAACGGATTATTCCTTCGCAGTTGCGGTTGCGATTTGAACAACGGACGGCGCGAGACGTGCCGGTGTTGATCCGGTACGCCAACACGCCCATGCCGGGCTATCGAATTTTGAAGCAGGAAGTGTTGCCGGAAGTGCTGCGGGTCGTCGGGCCGCAAAGCCGTGTGGAGCAGTTGCAGAGTGCCGAGACCGATCCGATTGATTTGAGCGGCATCCTTGGCGAAAGCGAAGTAAAGGTCAACACGTTCGTCGAAGATGCGCAAGTGCGGATCGAAGGGGCCTCGCTCGTGCGGGTGCGCATCGTGATGGAGAGGATTGCACAGCCGGCGTTGGAACAATAAATGGGCAAACAACTATTTGGAACGGATGGGATTCGAGGCGTGGCGGGAGATTATCCGCTGGACGCGAAGACGGTGTTCGCCTTTGGGCGGGCGTTGGGTGAGTGGGCGCGGGAGCATAGCCCGGACCCGCAGGTGGCTCTGGGCATGGATACTCGCGAATCCGGCGAACAACTCTCCAAGTGGGTAATGGCAGGATTGAAGGCCGCGGGCGTGAAGCCCGACCACCACGGAGTCGTCACCACGCCGTGTGTCGCCTGGACGACCAAAAACGGGCCGTTTGTGGCCGGGGTGATGATTTCGGCGTCCCACAATCCTTATCGGGACAACGGGCTGAAGGTGTTCGCCCACACCGGCTACAAGCTGCCCGATGAGGACGAAAAACAACTGGAAGCGCAGATTCTCGCCTTGGCGGGTCCGGAGCCGGAGTCGGCCACGTGGCGTTGGTTCGGAATGCGGGATCGACCGTATCGCGAGTATCTCGACTCGATTTTTCCGCACTCGCTGGCGGGTCGAAAGATCGTCATGGACTGTGCCAACGGGGCGGCCTACTCTTCGGCTCCGCTGCTGTTGCGCGAATGCGGCGCCGAAGTGATTGTGCTGAGCGGCGATCCGGACGGACAGAATATCAACGAGGGGTGTGGGGCATTACATCCGGAGGCGTTGCAGCGGGCGGTGGTGGAACATGGGGCCTGGTGCGGCGTCGCCTTTGACGGCGATGCGGACCGGGCGATGTTCGTTTCGGCCACCGGCAAACTGATCGATGGCGACCACGTTCTGTTCATCGCCGGGCGCGATATGCACGAGCGCGGGCACCTGCCGAACGCCGAGTTGGTAGCGACGGTGATGTCGAATTTGGGCCTGGAAGTGGCGTTGGCGCGGCATGGCATATCGCTCGTGCGGACGGCCGTGGGCGACAAGTACGTGCTCGAAGAGATGGTGCGGCGCGGGGCGACATTGGGCGGCGAGCAAAGCGGCCACGTGATTTTTCACGAGCACGCCACGACCGGAGATGGGCTGTTGACGCTGCTGCTTTTGCTGGATGTCATGGTCCGCCGCGGGGCCGATTTGGATGAACTCAGCCGTGAGTTTGTGGTGTTCCCACAGAAGCTCGTCAACGTTCGATTCGCTGTGAAAAAGCCGCTGGAAGAGCAGGCTTCCGTGCAAAGGGCCATCGCTAACTGTCATGAAGAATTCGGCGCGCAAGGTCGAGTTGTCGTCCGGTTTTCGGGTACAGAGCCTCTGGCGCGGGTGATGGTGGAGGGGCCGACGCAGGACCGGGTGGAGCATCACGCCCATGCCATCGCCGCAGAGATCGTTGCAGCCTTAGTATGATGACAGTCATGAAATTTGTTCTGTTGTTCGCTTTGGCGGTTTGCGCGATCGCGCAGGATAAGAAGACGAAGGCTCCCGGAGAAGACTGGGTTCCGCTCTTCAATGGCAAGGATCTCAGCGGCTGGACCGAGATCGGGAAAGAGAAATGGACGGTCGTCAACGGTGAGATTCGCGGAGAGGCTCTGACGAAAGCATATGGCTATCTCCGCACCAAGGAGAACTACAAAGACTTCCATTTGTCGATGAAGTTCAAGTGCGAAGGAACCGGCAACAGCGGCGTCTTCTTCCACTCGGAGTTCAAACCAGGGACCCCGGAGATCACCCAAGGATTGCAGTTTGAGATCGATTGCACGATCGGTCAACACACCGGCGGTCTCTATGGAGACGGGCGGCAGTGGATCGTGTGGCCGTCGCCGGAGAACGAAACCGTCGTCCGCAAGGGCGAATGGAACGAGTACCTGCTGAAGGTGGAAGGCAATCGGTTTGTGTCGCGGTTGAACGGCGTGACGTTGGTGGACTTCACCGATCCGCGGCCGAAGTCGTTTGACGGCGGCATCTCGCTGCAACTTCACTCGGGCGGCGCTGGTGACATGCGGTTCAAGGACATCCTGATCCGCGACCTGACCAAGCGGTAGCCTTTGCTACGGCTTTACTACTGTGACCACTACGACATGGGCTTGCCGCCGGACCATCGGTTTCCGGCGCGCAAGTACCGGTTGTTGCGGGACTCGTTGACGGGGGATCGACGGTTCGAGATTCTGCCCGCTCCGCTCGCCAACGTCGAAGAGATTTGCGAGGCGCACGACTCTGAGTACGTGCGCCAGTTTCTGCGCGGCGAGTTGCTGGCCGCGGCGGTGCGGCGGATCGGTTTTCCTTGGTCGCCCGCGCTGGTGCTGCGAACGTTGGCCAGCGTGGGCGGAGCGCTCGCGGCGACGGATGCGGCGCAGGAGACCGGTTTCGGCGGAGCGCTGATGGGCGGAACGCATCACGCGTTTTGGGGCGAGGGCTCCGGCTTTTGCGTCTTCAACGACATCGCTGTCTCGATCGCCGGGCTGCGGATGCGAGGCTGGGGATGGCGGGTCGCGGTGATCGATTTGGACGTGCACCAGGGCGACGGTACGGCGCTGCTGTTTGCCGAAGATCCAGACGTCTTGACGCTATCCTTTCACGGGCAGAATAACTTTCCGTTTCGCAAGCAGGTGAGCAAAATCGACGTCGCGTTTGGGGACGGGACCGGGGACGAGGAGTACCTCGCCAAGCTGGACGAGGTGCTGCCGCGGGTGTGGGCGTTCCGGCCGGATTTTGTTTTCTACCAGTCGGGCGTGGATGGGTTGCGGGAAGACAAGCTCGGCAAATTGGCGTTGACTCATGCCGGGTTAGAAGAGCGGGATCGACGGGTGATGACGGCGGCGCGGAGCTACGGGAAACCGTTCGTCCTGCTGCTGGGCGGCGGCTACGCGGAGCCGATTGAGGCGACTGTGCGGGCGAATGTGAATACCTATAGGATGGCGGCGGAGGTTTGGGGATGATTTCGCGGCGAATGTTTTTGATGGCGGCAGCGGTGGCGGCGCGGCCGAATCTTGTGTTGATCCTGGCCGATGATATGGGGATCGGGGACGTCGGGTGCTACGGGTCGACGATCCGTACGCCGCACATCGACAGGCTGGCGCGGGAGGGGGTGCGGTACACGCAGTTTTATGCCAATGCGCCGGAGTGTACGCCGAGCCGGACGGCGCTGTTGACGGGGCGGTACCCGCACCGCGTCGGCGGCTTGGAGTGCGCGATCGGGGTGGGCGACGTGGGCCGCTACGATGAGGCCGAATGGCTGCAGAAGCGGGGGGAGTTGGGGTTGCCGACGAGTGAAGAGACGCTGGGGCAGATGCTGCGGAAGGCGGGCTATCAGACGGCTTGCATCGGGAAATGGCACCTGGGATATGACCCTAAGTTTTCGGCGCTACGGCACGGGTTCGACCACTACTTCGGGGTGCTGGGCGGGAATGCCGACTACTTCACGCATGAGGAAGAGGGCGGCGACAAGGTGCTCTTCGCGGGCGAGACGCGAGTGGATCGGGAAGGGTACTTGACCGACCTGCTCGGCGACGAAGCGATGGGCTGGCTGAACCGCCGTAACCCCGCCAAGCCTTTCTTTCTCTACTTGCCGTTCACTGCGCCCCATGCGCCGACGCAGGGGCCGGGGCACGAGGAAGGGAAGGCTGGTTACGCCGTGATGATTGGGCGAATGGACGAGCAGATCGGCCGCGTGATGGCGGCCGTGCCAAAGGATACACTCGTGGTCTTTGCGAGCGATAACGGGGCTACCAAGATGGGCAGTAACGGTGCGCTGCGCGGGTTCAAGACGGAGGTGTTTGAAGGGGGGATTCGGGTGCCTTGCGTGATGCGGTATGAGGGTAAGGTGCGCGCGGGGACCGTTTCAGCGCGGGTGGCGCTGCATATGGACTTGACGGCGACGTTGCTGGCCGCGGCCGGGGTGAAACCGGCGCGGCGGTTGGACGGGGTGGACTTGCTGGGGGCGGAAGAGCCGCGGGCGGTGTATTGGCGTTATAAACGGATGGCGAACCGGCGAAAGGCGGTGCGGCGGGGGAGTTGGAAGCTGGTCGAGGACAACGGGAAGGAGTACTTGTTTCACCTGGGCGAGGACCCGGAGGAGAAGGTGAATCGGGCGGAACAGGCTCCGGAAGAGGCGGCGGCTTTGCGGGGGTTGCTGGGGCAATGGGAAGAAGACGTGAAAGCCCCGCGGCTGCGGGGCTTTCACTAGGTTGGGTTTCAGTTAGCGACGGGTGCCGTAGACGCGCAATGTGAGCTTCTCCCAACGCCCAGCGCCACCGCCGGGGACTTCGTCGAGAACTTGGACTTTCCACTTGCCGGTGGAGGTTTCTCCCCAGTGCATGACGGAGGTCATGGTGTAATCGACGAAATCCGCGTTGTCATCATTGGGCCGATTGCGGGCGATGCTCTGCATGCCGGAAGGCGATTCGATGAGGAAGGAAAGTTCGCCGCGGCTCGGGTGGCGAACGGTGAAGGTGGCTTCTACATGTTCGACGCGGAGGTTACTCCCCGAAAGGTCAACCTCGGCGATGATGCCGGCTTTGCCATCGTTGGGGAGAGCCGCCGGGGTCGAGTCCTCCGAAGTATTGACAAAGAGTTCGCCGAGGTTGGTCCAGTTGGCGGCCTGGGCGACGGCGGCGGCGACGTTGACGACGCCAGCTCCGAAGGAGTGGCTGAGGACGAAGCCGCCGCCGTTTTTCCAAAACTCGTCCTTGCCCTTAAGGCCATCGGGGTTGCCGTTGCGCATCAGGATTTCCTTCACGTCGCGGTACCCGAGTCGGGGGTTGCGTTGGAGCATGAGGGCGGCGACGCCGGAGATCTGGGGGGCGGCGGCCGAGGTTCCGTTGAAGGAATCCGTGTAGTTGACAGGTGCCTGGGTGGTTTCGAATCCCTCGCGGAGAGCGGCTAAGGATTCGGCCCCCATGTTGTTGGTGGTCCACATCGTCGTGGGTTGTTCGAACTCGCCGCCGAAGGCCGAGATGGCGACGCCCATGCCACTTTCCGAATACGAACTCTGCTCGCCGGCGCGATTGACGGCGCCGACGGCGATGCCAAAGCGGGAGCTGGAGAAGCCATCGTAGCTTTGATCGTCGCTTCTGGTGCGGCCGTTGCCGGCGGAGATGACGATGACGGTGCCGAGGCCGTTCCGATTCTCGCGGGCGGCTTTGGACATGCCGGCAATTTGAAGAGCGCTGATCCGACCGGCGGAGGCCCCGTCATCGGCGGGTCCCCAACTGTTGCTGGAGACGTGGGTAATGATGTCCTTGGGCTGCCAGGCCAACGCAATGCCGTTCTGCTCTTCGGTGGAATCGCCGGCGATGAGGCGGATGCCCATCAAACCGGCATCGGGGGCAACGCCAATGACGCCGAGGTTGTTGAAGCCGGTGGCGGCCGCCAGACCCGCACAGGAAGTCCCGTGGTTCTCTTTGGTGGTCAAGGGAGAGGGGTTATCTGGGTCGCCCTCGTTGAAATTAGCGTGGAGGCCCTGGCCGAGGGCGTAGGAGTTGGCGGAGAGGTCTTCGTGGCCGATCTGAAGGCCGTCATCGACGATCGTCATGTTAATGTCTTTGCCGGTGACGATGTCCCAAGTGTTCCGCATGTTGAGATTGAAGGCCGAGCCCTGCAGATGCCACTGCCGGGGGTAGAGCGTGTCGGTCACCGCCTTCTGCAGGGTCTGCCGCTTGTAGCCGACGCGGGAGAAGACGGGCGTGAACTCGAAGCCGCCGCGTTGGGTGAGCCAATCGGCCGCGTCCAGGGCGAGAAAGGCGTCCGGGTAGGAGACGAGCATCCAGCCGGGGACCATGGACTCGGCGAAGGCGGAGGGCTGGGTGGGGTTGAGTGAGTTGGTTTCCGACGGGTCGATGCGGACGAGGAGCTTGGAGGTCATGACGCGACGGGCGGCGGCCCGACGGCTCTCTCGTTCCGCGGCGGGTAGGGCCTGGAGGCGGGCGGCCGAGGGAAGGTCTTCGGTGGCGTAAAAGACGGGGGCGAGGGAGTCGCGATCCTGCGCCCAGGAGCCACGGGCGAAACGTCGGGAGGATTCGTTCGTCAGAACTCTGCCGCTGCCCCATTTGATCGAGTCGGCGCTGGCGGCGCGTTTGCCTCGGCTGAAGAGTTCGTCTTCGGCGAGCAGGAGTTTAGCGGAGTGGCCGCCGTCGGAGAACCGGTATTCGCTTTGCCCAAACATGGCAACCGAAGCCAATGAAAATAAAAACAGGACAGATAGGTGACGACTCATATGCTTAATGGTAACTCGGCTTCTTTAAGGAGCGCGCAACGCTTCGGCAACAGCAACAGCCCGGCGTGGATCCCGTCCGAAAATCCGGAAATCAAATCCCTCTTCATGCCAGTCAAGAATGTACGCGGTCTCCCCACTCGGATCGGTCGGGTAAGTGATGAGCATCGCTTCGGTGCCGCGTACCCTCACCCTCCGAACTTCCGCCTTCGTTTCCAGAGGGATGAACAGCGTCGGAGACGCCCCAAACAACCGTGCGAGCGTTGTCGCCTTATCTTTCTGGACGCCCGCCAGTTCCAGGGAGAACCTTGTGTAGGCCACCGGAGCAAGGTGTCCAGGAAGCTTCAAAACCATCGACGGCGATTGGACTAGGAACGCGCATGAGGTCCAAGTCCACGGGCCGACTGATTTCGGGCAGTTGCCGTAGTAACTCGTAACCGATTTCCCTTGCGGCTCCAGG
>JAPKZA010000561.1:1515-7038 GCA_026394015.1 Acidobacteriota bacterium | reverse complement strand
GAGTGCTTCGCGGCCCTCAACCCATGCGGTAGTGAGCATGCCGCTCGCGCGGCGAGTTTGAATGTTCACCAGCGGCTCGTCCTGGTTGATCAGAAAATACTGCTGGATCGACGGGCACTGCCAATACTCGTAAGGTTTGGTGCCGCGGTCGTGGATTTCCGTGGCGGGGGACAGGACTTCGATGAGGACTTTCGGGTTTAGCGCGACCCGCTCTCGCTCATCTTCAAACTTGGGTTGGCCGCAGAGGATCATGAGGTCGGGATAGGCTGCCAAGCGGCCAGTGCGGAACAGTAGCCGGCCGGCGTGAAGTTCGTTGTCCGACCGATCCAGGGCATTTCCCAATTGACGGACCAAGTTGCTGATGATCAGCGAATGACGGCGGTTCTCGCTGGGCATGGGGAGAATTTCGCCATTGTAGAACTCGCTCCGGGATTGGGCTTTTTCTTCAAGAGCCAAGTATTCCTCAAAACTCGTCGGCATGTTTCTCCTAGAAGTTGACGCGTTCGTAGATTTCGGTCATCGGGATGCTGAGGCCGAGCGACTCGACGGGGCAAATCGCTTCGCGGCCTTCGATCCAATCGGACTTGACTTGGCCGTCCGCCTGGCGAGTCTGAATCTCAACCAGCGGCCGGGTTTGGCTGATCAGAAAATACTGCTGTACAGACGGACACTTCCAATATTCGCGGGCCTTGGTGCCTCGATCGTAGGTCTCTGTGGAAGGGTGGAAGGCGAGAGAATTTCGATGAGTACCTTTGGGTTCAACGCTACCAGCTCTCGCGTGTCTTCGAACCTGGGTTGGCCGCATAGAATCATGACGTCCGGGTACGCTCCCAGGACGCCGGTGCGGAACAGCAACTCGCCGGCGTGCAGTTCGCAGTCAGTCCCGTTCAGCGCGCTTCTCAACCGGTACATCAAGTTGGAGCTGATGGAGGAGTGGCGTCGGGTCCCGCCGGCCATAGCCAAAATCTCACCCTGATAGAACTCGTTCTTGAACTGCGCCTTCTCTTCGAGGGCCAAGTACTCCTCGAAAGAAATGAGCGGAATTGGACTCGTCGCCATCCCTTAAGTCTAGCTCTGTCAAACTAGAGAGAACAGTCTCCCCGCATGACGCACCCCGCTCTTCGCGAACTTCTCGAAAGCCTCGGCCGCGACGCCGCTTTCGACTCCATCATCCGTGGCCTGCGGACCCATACCCATCAGTCGCTCTCCGGCCTCACCCTCACGGCCAAAGCGCTCTATAGCACGTTGCTTTGGCAACGCTCCGGCAAACCGCTGCTCCTGGTCACCGACGGGGCCCAGGAAGCCGAAGGCCTGTTCGCCGCCCTCGAAACATTTTTTGAACTTCTCGTCAACGACGAAACCAAGCCGCGCCCGCAACTGCTGCCCGCCCTCGACGTCCTGCCTTCGCAGGGGCTATCGCCCCACTCCGAGATCAGTGAGGAGCGGGCCGTCGGGCTCTATCGCCTCGCTTCCGGGCTCACCTCGATCACCGTCACCCCGATCGCCTCGGCGCTGCTGCGGACCTACCCCGGCTCGTTCTACCAACAGTTAGCGCTGACGCTGAAACTCGACGACGACCTGGGGCTGGACGACCTCGCCGAGCACCTCCGCCGCATCGGTTACACCGAACGCGATCCGGTGGAAATGGTGGGCGAATTCTCGATGCGCGGCGGCATCGTCGATATCTTCCCGGCGGGGTCGGAGCAACCGCTGCGGATCGAGTTCTTCGGGGACACGATCGATTCCATGCGGCGGTTCGACGTGGAGACGCAGCGGTCGGTGATGAAGGTGGAGCGAGCGGTCGTGCTGCCGTTGGTGGAACATCCGCGGCCGAGCAACCCGGTGCCGGCCTGGGAGTTCACGCGGGTTCTGACCGACCCGCGCACCTCCACATTGCTCGAACTGGCCGCCGATGCGCTCGTCGTGATCGATGAACCGGAGCAGGTGCATTCGGCCGCCGATCGGCTTTGGAAGCGGCTGGGCGAAAATCAACGCGATATGATCGTGCCGCCGGAGTCGGTGTTCCTGACGTGGAACGAGTTGGCCGCTCAGATTGACGTCCGGAAACGGATCACAATGCGTCAGGTCGAGCTGCTCGGCGAGTCGGCGGCCGGGCAGTCGGCGGACCTGCATTCCCGGCCATCCCCGGCCTTCCATGGGAACCTGCCGAACGCGGTGGCGGAGACGCGCAAGCTGGTGGAACAGGGCTACAAGGTGCTCTACTTCGCCCCGGCGATTGGCGAAGTGGAGCGGCTGGCCGACATCTTCGCCGAGTACTCGGTGCCGTTTCAACTGGCGCTGTCGAGCACCGACACGGTTTCGCCATTCCATGCGGAACGGGCGCGGCTGTTTGGCAACTCCGCCAGCATGATGCTGGCGCGGGGCAGGATGGTCCGCGGCACGACGCTGACCGCCGCCAAGCTCGCCATCATCGGCACCGAGGACCTGTTCGATACCTCCGACCTGATCGCCGAACCGGCCTTGAACAAGCGAGCCGCGGCTGCGTTTGCGGCCGATATCGCCGACTTGAAGCCGGGCGACTTCGTCGTCCATGTGACGCACGGGGTCGGCAAGTTTCTGGGCATCAAGGAGATCCCGCAGGGCGATCAGCAGGGCGATTTTCTGATCCTGGAGTACTCCGGGGAATCGAAGCTTTACGTCCCGATGACCCGACTGGACTTGGTCCAGAAGTTCCGCGGAGCAGGGGAAGGCACCCCGCCGCTGGACCGCCTGGGCGGGGCGACGTGGTCGAAGACGAAGTCGCGCGTGAAGGCGAAGATGCGCGACATGGCCGACGAGTTGCTCAAGCTCTACGCCGAGCGGCGCATGTCGGAGGGCTTCGCGTTTTCGCCCGATTCGAATTGGCAACGCGAGTTCGAAGACGCCTTCCCCTACACCGCCACGAAGGACCAGGTGCAGGCGGTTTCCGAGATCAAACGCGACATGGAGCGGGCCCAGCCGATGGACCGTTTGCTGTGCGGGGACGTGGGTTTCGGCAAGACCGAAGTCGCGATGCGGGCGGCCTTCAAAGCGCTCGGCGACGGCAAGCAGGTGGCGGTTTTGACCCCGACCACCGTGCTGACTTTTCAGCATTACGAGACCTTCAAGCGCCGCTTTGCCAGCTTCCCGGTCAACATCGAAATGCTGAGCCGGTTTCGGTCGCCGCTGGAGACGAAAAAGATCATCGAAGACCTGGGGCACGGCAAGGTCGATATTCTCATCGGCACGCATCGGCTGCTTTCGAAGGATGTCGAGTTCATTGACCTTGGCCTGCTGATCGTCGATGAGGAGCAGCGTTTCGGTGTTCGGCACAAGGAGCGGCTGAAGCAGTTGCGGAACAACATCGACGTGCTGACGATGTCGGCGACGCCGATCCCGCGGACGCTGCACATGTCGCTGCTCGGGCTGCGGGACATGAGCGTGATCGAGACTCCGCCGAAGGATCGGCTCAGCGTGCAGACGGTGGTTTCGCACTACAACGCGGACCTGATCCGTTCGGCGATTGAACTCGAAGTGAATCGCGGCGGGCAGGTTTACTTCGTGCACAATCGCGTCGAGACGATCTACCAGCGGGCGGCTTGGCTGCAGGAGTGGCTGCCGGGGGTTCGGGTCGGGGTGGGGCACGGGCAGTTGAGCGAGAACGAGTTGGAGAAAGTTCTGCTTGGGTTCATGCGGCATGAATTCGACGTTTTTGTGTGCACGACGATCATCGAAAACGGGATCGACATTCCGATGGCGAATACGATTCTGATCGAGAATGCCGAGCGCTATGGCCTGTCGGAGCTGTACCAGTTGCGGGGCCGGGTGGGCCGGTCGAATCGGCGGGCCTATGCGTACTTGTTGGTGCCCGAGAACAAGGACCTGACCGAGATCGCCCGAAAGCGGCTGGCGGCGCTGAAAGAGTTCAGCGACCTGGGCGCGGGGTTCAAGATTGCGGCGCTCGATTTGGAGTTGCGCGGCTCGGGGAATCTGCTGGGCGGAGCGCAGCATGGGCAGATGGACGCGGTGGGTTACGACACGTATTTGAAGCTGCTCGCAGACACGGTGCGGGAGTTGAAGGGCGAGGAGATCCCGGTGGAGGTGCACTCGACGATCACGCTGGGGGTGGATATACGGATCCCGGCCAGCTACATCGCCGAGGAGATGCAGCGGCTGCGGGCGTACAAAAAAATCGCCTCGCTGAACTCGCTGCTGGAGGCGAACAAGATTTTGGAAGAGTTTGCCGACCGCTATGGGCCGCCGCCGGATGTCGTGAAAACCTTGGCGAGTTTCTCGCTGGTGCGGGCGACGGCGCAGCGCTTGGGCATTGAGTCGATTGACCGCAGGCAAGGCTTTTTCAACATAAAAGTGAACCTGGAAGCGAAGATCCGGCCGGAAGGGTTGATGGAGATTGTGACCTCGACGCCGGGCGCGCAGTTCAGCCCGGCGGGCATTTTGCGGTTGCCGGCGGACCCCTATCCGGTGACGGCCCCGGAGAAGTTACTTGGGTATCTGCAAGACACCTTGCACGCGTTGGACTTTCTGGCGGTAAAATAGTCACCATATGAAGTTGCGTATTCTCGGTACGGTTGTTTGCTGCGCGTCGCTCTATGCGGCCGATGTCATTGTGATGGAGCAGATCGTCGCCAAAGTAAACGGCGAGATCATCACCCGCAGTGAAATTGACCGAATGAAGAAGGGGCTGCTGGAAGCGGCTAAGGAACAGAAGGTGCCGGCGGCGGACGTTGACCGGATGGTCGACGAACGGGCCAAGGACCTCCTGCGCGAGAAGATCGACCAAATGCTGCTGGTGCAGAAGGGCAAGGAGTTGAGCATCAACGTCGACCCCGAAGTGACCAAGCAGGTGGCCCGGATTCAGCAACAGACCAAGATCGCCGACCAGGAGAAGTTCCAGCAGTACGTGAAGGAACAGACCGGGATGTCGTTTGAGGACTACAAGTCGGAGACGAAGAACCAGTTTTTGACGCGCCGCGTGATCGGCCAGGAAGTGACGTCGAAGATCTCGATTCCGAAGGCGGATGCGCAGAAGTACTACAACGAGCACAAGGAAGAGTTCAAGCGGGAAGAGCGGGTGTTCCTGCGGGAGTTGTTCCTCGGCACCGACGGCAAAGACGCCAAGGCGCAAGAGGCCGTCGAGAAGAAGGCCAAGGATCTCGTAGCCCGGGCCAAGAAAGGCGAGAAGTTCGGGGACTTGGCGCGCGAGAACTCCGAAGCCGAGACGGCGCAGAACGAAGGCGAATTGCCTCCGTACAAGAAGGGCGAATTGCGGAAAGAGCTGGAAGACGCTGTTTGGCCCGCAGCGCGGAACACCGCGATTGACCCGATCAAGATGCCGAACGGTTGGATGCTCCTTTTCGTCGAAGAACATCATCAAGCCGGCTTAGCCGACTTCGAAGAGGTGAGCGGCGAGATCATGAACAAGATGTATGCGCCGAAGATGGAACCGGCGATTCGCGCTTATCTGACCCAGTTGCGGCAGGACGCGTTTTTGGAAATCCGCGAAGGGTTCATCGACTCCGGGGC
>JAPKZA010000561.1:0-1451 GCA_026394015.1 Acidobacteriota bacterium | reverse complement strand
AGTGGACCGATCCGGCGCAGTTGAAGCCGGAAACCATCACCAAGGAAGAGGTCGCCATGCAGGTGCGCAAGAAGCGCTTGCTTTGGGCCGTCCCCGTCCCCGGAACCGCGATCAAAGTTAAGTCTACTTCGAAGTCCTAAATGAAACAGTTCGTCAACCAACTGGAGGCCAATCAGGCGATCCAGACCACGTTCCTTGTCCTGCACAAGGAGATCCGGCAGAAGAAGACGGGCGAGCCTTATCTCTCGCTGACGCTGGGAGACAAATCGGGCGATATCGACGCCAAGATGTGGGATCACGTCGCCGAGGTGATGGACACCTTTGAGCGGCATGACTACATCAAAGTGAAAGGATTGACCGCGATCTACCAGGGTCGGATGCAGTTGACGGTCCATCGCATTCAACCGGTCGATAACCGGGATGTGGACAAGGCCGACTATTTCCCGTCGTCGACGCGGAACCGGGACGAGATGTTTGCCGAACTCGGGCAGCATGTGGCGGCGATGACAAATCCTTATTTGAAAGCGCTCATTGAAGCGTTTTTCGCGGATGCGGAGTTGGTGGAGAAATACAAGACGGCTCCGGCCGCCAAGACGATTCATCACGCCTGGATCGGGGGGTTGCTGGAGCATGTGCTTTCGCTGGCGACGCTGGCGAAGTTCACCGCGGCGCATTACCCGGGCATTGATAAAGATCTGCTTTTGACCGGGGTCATTCTGCATGACATCGGCAAGGTGGACGAGCTGACTTACGACCGCGGCTTCGGCTATTCGGACGAAGGGCAGTTGGTGGGCCACATTCTGATCGGATTGCGGATGATCACCGAGAAGGTGGGGCAGGTGCCGAACTTCCCGCCGAAGTTGCGGCTGCTCGTTGAGCATTTAGTGGCCAGCCATCATGGCGAGTTGGCGTATGGCTCGCCGAAGGTGCCGTCGACCTTGGAAGCGATGTTGCTGCATCATCTGGACAATCTCGATTCGAAGGTGGAGACGGTGCGGCAGGCGATTGCTCGCGATGCGATGGTGGAGGGCTGTTGGTCGGCGTATATCCCGTCGCTGGAGCGGTCGTTGTTGAAGCAGGATCGGTTCCTGGCCGAACCGGTTCCGTTTTCGGCTCCGACGGCGCCGGTTCGGGAGCCGGTGAAGCCGTCGACGGATTTTGCGGCGAAGCTCTCCGGAGCGCTGGTAAGCAAGGGATAAAGATGCCGCGTCTGCCCGTCACTCGCGAGATTCCTCCGCCGCTTGAACTGGATTGTTTGCGGGCGCTTTGGAGCCTTGGTGAGGGGAATGCGAGCCGGGTGCGGGCGGCGTTGGCGGGACAGCGGGCGTTAGCTTATACGACGGTGTTGACGTTGCTCGAGCGGCTGACGAAACGGGGGCTGTTGACGCGGCGAAAGGCGGGTCGGTCGTTTATTTACACACCTATACGGGATCGGGAGGCGATGCGTCAGG
>JAPKZA010000535.1 GCA_026394015.1 Acidobacteriota bacterium | reverse complement strand
GTTGGGGGAGTTGAGCTGGAGTTGCGCAGGGGTGCCGGGGACGAGGCCATTGACGCCGAAAGGAAGGTTCGCCTGAATGGGCCGGGCGGGGGTGGCGCCGATTTGGAGAACGCCGGATTGGGTCAGCAGGCGGAGTCCGTTCGAGACGGTGACGTTGGCGGAGGAGCCGGCGGCGGCGGGGCTGACCCAGATATTCGCCATGATACGGTTGCCGGCGGCGACCCAGGAACGGCGGACTTGAATGTCGCTGGTATTGAAGCCGGCGAGGACGGCTCCGTCAACGAAGCCGGCGGGTTCCGAGGTGGTGATGTCGACGAGGGATTCGGTTCCAGCCGGGAGGATGGCAGGAGAGAAGGTGAGGCCGGCGGGGCGGTTGGCGTCAAAGAAGTTCTCGTACGTGAAGGCGAACGGCGCTTGCACGAACAGGGAGCTTTGGCCGTCGGAGTTGAAGGCGACGACCGAGGAGCGGTAGCCGTTGGCGGCGGGAGGGAGGGTGGCGATGAGGCGACCTTGTTCGTCGAGTCCGCGGGTGGTGCCGGTGGCGCCGTCGAAGGAGATGCGGGTATCAGCGGCCAGATTCTGCCCGGTAACGAGGACGGAGGCACCATCGGGGCGGACGGTGACGGACTCGATGGTGGGCGCGGAGCGATCAGAGAGGCGAAGGGCGTTCGGGAGGACGTAGAGATCGTTGCCGCGCGAGAAGATCAGATGGCCGGGGCCTTCCTGCGGGAACTGGCCGAACTGGAAGGTAATCTCTATATAAGATGCGGGGGCGGAGGGGTAGGGCCGGATGGCACCATTGGGGACGGTGGCGAAGCCGCCCAAGGTGGTGATCTGAAGGCCGGCGGCGGGCTGGCTGTTTTGGACCAGGCCGACTCCGGCGGCGGCCATGAAGTTGCGCGGCCCGCCGGCGAAGTATAGTTGGGCGGGTTTGACGGCGTTCTGGGCGGGGAAGCTGAAGGTCTGAACGCTGTGGATGCCGGGGGTGGTACGGCGGGTGACGGCAAAGTTGACACCGTCGCTGGAAGCGCCGGCGACCACGGTGCGGGTGAAGAAGGGGGTGCGGGAGGCCGGGAAGAAGAGGGTGTCGAAGTTCCCGCCGGAATCGAAGGGACGGCCGCGATCGTCGAGCGGAGGATTAATGTTGCCCGGGGTGGGCTCGCCTTGGAGAGCGGAAGGGAGGGGGTGAGCGTAGATGTAGTACTCGCCCGGGGGAAGACCTTCGATCTTAAAGGTCCCGTCCGGATTGGTGAGCGCACTGACGGCGGCACCGCGCGGGGCGATGGCGACGACTGAGGCCATGGCGACACCGTCACTTCCGGAGGTGACCCGGCCCGTGATGGAGCCGAGCAGTTGGCGGAAGGTCGGGGTGGGGTAGAGGACCGAGATGCCGGCGGCGTCATCGGGGGTGATGGGGCGGATCTTGGTGGTGCCGCGGGTGATTTCGGTGGCCATGGCGCCCGAGGCGAAGGAGTGCTGGAGGCCGAGGGCGTGGCCGAACTCATGGACGGCGGTGAGGAAGAACTGCTCGCTCCAACTGGGCCGGGAGGCGAGATCCCGGTTCAGCACGACCGTGGAGCGCTGGATGGGAACGAAGTTGGATCCGGGGAGGAAGTCGCCGCGGACGGTGACGCTGCCGTAGCCGTTGACGCCGGGGGGCAGATCTTCAAAGACGACGTCGATGCCAGGGGTGGAGGGCGTGGGCTGGGAGGGGGAGAAAAAGCCGCCGAAGCGGATGCGGAGTTCGGAGGTTTCGACCTCGCTCCAGGCACGGGCGGCGGAGCGGAGTTGGCTGACGAAGGCGGCGAGCGAATCGCCGGAGGCCAAATTGGCGGGTCCGTTGTCGGCGATCTGGAACGTAACTGTCTTATCGGTCAGCGCGTTGACGTCGAACTTCTCAACGATCGCATTAAACGGGGCGTTACGGCTGGCGAAGCGGACGAAGTGGTAGTAACCGGAGGCGAGACTGGAGCCGAGGAGGAGGGCGGCGAGGGTGCGGCGGAGGGTCACCGGCTTTTCCCCAGCGCGCTGGAGACGCGGGCGTGGAATTCGGAGAGGCCCATCCGCATCCCGTCATCCGACGTCGGGCGACCCGTGGCGGTAACAAGGCTGGCGGCAAGGGGGCCGCGGTTGAGAGTGACGGCACCGGCGGCATCGCGCTCCAGTTGGAAGACACCCTGGGAGAGGCCGATGACATGGGTGAGGCCAGACGGAGAGGTCCACAGGAAAAGGACGAGTTCGTCGCCGGCCGGGAGAACCGGGGCCCCAGCGACCGTTTGCTGGAGGCGGCCGACCTGACCGCCGGGAACGACGACGTCCGCGGAGGTCCCCAGATTGCCTTTCCAGGTCTCCAGGATCGAGATTTTGTGATGGGAGTAGACCAAGGCACCGTGCTGGCGACCGGTGGCCGGGCCGATTTTGGCGCGGACGATGGCGGTGGCCTTAGAGACCATTTCCTCAAACGATAGCTTTTGGAGGGTCGCACCGGGGAGGGCGACGGCCAAGAGCACGAAAGTGAGGAGGAACCGGGTCACGGCCTATATGGATGCAACCGGGGTGCCAATCGAACTTCGTTTTGTTTTCAACCGCTTGCGGCGAACGGCCCGATTTTATTGGGTTTCCTGGACACAGGCGGTGGGTTTATTGGACCACGAGCAGGGGGACGGGGACGGCGTGGCGGACCCTCTCGATGGTTTCGCCGTAGATGAGGTCGCCGAGTTTGCCGTGGCCATGGGAGGCCATAACGATGAGATCGACCTTGTATTGCCGGGCAGCGCGGATGATTTCGTCCGCGGCACGATTGGAGTGATAGATCAACAATTCACATGCAATCGATTCCTTCTCTAAGGCTTTAATGACACTTGTGAGGTAATTGCGACCGGCTTCGACTTCGGCGGTGGAGGAGAGAGAACCGTAGACTCGACTGGTGGCTCCGTCTTCGACGTGGACGAGGAGGAGGCGGGCGCCATGCTGCCGGGCGAAGGCGGCGGCGTGACGGAGGGCGATGGAATCCTTGACGGAGTGATCAAGGGGGACGAGGATCCGTTCGTAGCGAGGCAGGTCCAGCGCGGGAAGGGGGCCGAGGGGCATGGTGGGCCGGACGACGGGCGCCCGAGTGCCGAGCCAGGGCTCGATGAGGAGGTAGAAAAGCAGAGCAGCGAGCGCGACGGCTGGCGCGATTAAGTATCCGTTTAAGTATCGACTTACGAGCCAGCAGTTCAAGCCAATTATGACAGCGGAAACGATGAGGGCGAGGGCCTTCAGCCAGAGGGGGCTCACGAATTCGCCCATACGCTGGCGGTCACCGGTGAAGCGGACGAGGGGGACGACGGCGAAGGGCAACTGGAGGGAGAGGACGACTTGGCTGAAGATGAGGAGTTGGTAGACTTGGCCTTCGCCGAGGAAGACGATGGTGAGCACGGCGGGGATGAGAGCGAGGCCGCGAGTGAGGGCCCGACGGATCCAAGGCTGCATGCGAACGTTGAGGAAACCTTCCATAACTACTTGACCAGCAAGGGTTCCGGTCAACGTGGAGGACTGGCCAGCGAGGAGGAGGGCGACGCCGAAGAGGATACTGGCGAGGGAGGTTCCGAGCAGGGGGGCGAGGAGGACCTGGGCTTGCTGGATCTCCGTAACGATGATTTGGCGCTTGAAGAAGACGGCGGCGGCGAGGACGAGGATGGCGACGTTGATGAAGAGGGCGGCGTTGAGGGCGATGATGGAATCAAAGAAGTTATAGCGGCAGGCCTGGCGCTTTCCGGCCGAGGTATCGTCGATCTCGCGGGTCTGCACGAGGGCGGAGTGGAGATAGAGATTGTGGGGCATGACGGTGGCCCCGAGGATGCCGACCGCCACGTAGAGGCTTTCGGGAGTCAGTATCGGGACTAGACCAGTTAAAACCTCTCCAAACAATGGTTTAGCGAGCCATAGTTCAACTAAAAAGCAAACTCCTACGATGCCGATGATCCAACGGATGATGGACTCGAAGCGTTTGACGCCAAGTTGTAGCAAGAACAGGATAAAGAACGTATCGATGGCGGTGAGGAGGACCCCCCAGAGGAGAGGGAGGTGAAAGAGGAGTTGGAGGGCGATGGCGGCGCCGAGGATTTCGGCGAGGTCGCAGGCGGCGATGGCGATTTCGCAGAGGAGCCAGAGGGCTCCGGCGACGGGGCGGGGGTAGGCATCGCGGCAGGCTTGGGCGAGGTCTCGCCGGGTGACGATGCCGAGACGCGCGGAGAGGGTCTGGAGCAGGATCGCCATGAGGTTGGACAGGACGAGGACCCAGAGGAGTTGGTAGCCGAAGCGGGCTCCGCCTTCGATGTCGGTGGCCCAGTTGCCGGGGTCCATGTAGCCGACGCTGACGAGATAGGCGGGGCCCCCGAAGGCGAGGAGGCGCTTCCAGGGGGATCCGGCGGCGGTGGAGACGGAGCCGTGGATTTCTTCCAGCGATCGCGAGGGCGGAGTAAACATAGATTCGCTCAATCGACTTAACTATAGTTAACTACAATTCAGCGTGGATTGCAAGGCCCGGGTTTGACGAAACGAAGCCGAATCCGCCGTCGGGCAGAGGGCCTGACGGAAGGGGCGATTTCCTTTTCGGATCGGATTGCCCGTCAGCGGGCACACTTCGGGCGTGCCGGTTCGATTTCCGGCTCGCGGGCGGTTCGCCCGTAGCCGGGTCTTGCGAAACGAAGCCAGTTCCGAAATCCGCCAAGATGGCGGTCGATTTTTCAACGCCGATGGCGATGCGGGGGCACACTTCGGGCGTACCGGGTCGGTATTCGATTGTCAAAGATCAAACTACGGTTCGAGGGCGGCGGTGTTCTACGAAACGAAGCCGGGTCAGCAGCGATCGGTTAAGGCCGGGGTGCTGACCGGCACATTGGGCACGAATTGCGGTTCGAAGCCAAATTGGGGGAGCGGTGAGTTTGCGGTGGCTACCTTTAGTTCCGGTTCCCGTTGTGG
>JAPKZA010000131.1 GCA_026394015.1 Acidobacteriota bacterium | reverse complement strand
TGAAATTGCAGCGGCAGGAACTTTTTATTACGCAGAGCCATATCACCAACAGTATTTAGCAAAGAACCCCAATGGTTATTGCGGTATTGGTGGAACGGGCGTGAGCTGCGCTGTAGGTATGAAAATTTAATACGCTCAGGAACTATTGCCTGAAGTGAAGCGACATAGTGGGTAACCCCTCATCATTGGAGCTCACTATGAAATCACGTCGTATTGTTGGTGCGTTGTTGGCACTTGTCGGCATCATTGCCACATCAATTATTGGTTCAGGTACCGCAAACGCTCACGTTTCTGTGTACGTAGCGGGAATGAGCGGAGCCGGAGTAGATACCACTGCAGACGGCAACCCCACCTACATCGTGTCGTTTGCCCCCGGGCACGGATGCAGTGGGCCAAAGACCGCTGCGAACCTTGATGGCGCGTACCCCACCACCTCGTTAGAAGTGTTTATGCCAAAAGATTCCGCCGGGCAGTACATCTTGCCTGAAGTACGTGCAGTTGACGCAGTGGGTTACACCACCGAATTGAAGACGGAAGCCAACCCAGACACCGCTACAGCAACCGCAACCCCGAAAAGAATTAAGTCAATTGTTTACTCGGGGTTCAACCTCAAAGCAGCGAACGGTGGCATGACGGCGAGAAATACACAGATGTTTTCCTTGGCAGTGAAATTGCCAAAGTTGTCGGCGCTTCAAGCAAGCAGCAAATACATCTATACCGGCGCAGGAACATCTACGCATGTTGAGGTGTATTTCCCCCAAATTCAGTATTGCGATGTCACCGGCCAAGGCGTGGGCGTAACAACAACTGTACCGTCGGCGACCGCAACACTTGCACCAGTTTGTTCGGCAACCGACACGGTGAAAACAACTCTTCTCGACGACTGGACAACTGTAGGGAATACCCCGAAGGTCACCATTGGCGCAAAGACAATTGTTGCGGCAACAACTGGTTACATCGATGGCAATAAAACAACAAAAGCTGTTGCCGCAGATGAGTTTTACTGCCAGGGTACGCCCGCAGTCGATGCAGCAAAATTGCCGTTGTATGGAAATTTTGAAGCACGAACCACTGGTGTAGGCGCAAAGCTCAAGGCAGTTTTCATGGTCGATGCATCTTCAGTGCATGCGGGCAAAAGAGTAGTGGTGCGCAACGCGACTGGAAAAATTGTTGCTTCTGGCAAACTCGACAAGTCGGGCGACTTCGCGCGCACCTTGAATACTGCTCAATCAGCTGCTTTGACGAAGGGTGAACAACTTCGTTTGTTCATCGGTGGAGTACTTTCGGCAGCCGATGCGCTCTAAATTTCTTGTCATAGCAACTCTTACAAGTTGTGTGTTTGCAACGGTTCTGGTGCCTCAAGTTGGGGCAGCAGAACCTTTGCGCGTGCGCCTAGTGCCCCAGCACTCATCGATCATTGGCAAAACACCAATACCTAACTCTGTCGTGACCAAGGCGCCAGTGGTTGCAGTGCTCGTAGGGGAAACCGGCTCTGGAATTGAAGCTGATGATGCACTTTTTGTCTATGACAAATTAGGCGTGAACCACGCAGGGCAAATG
>JAPKZA010000356.1 GCA_026394015.1 Acidobacteriota bacterium | reverse complement strand
GTCCGTCAGGAAAGGATTGGCGTTCCAAACCGGTGACGATGTAGCCTCGCCCAGCAAATCGGGCCGCCAGCAACCCATCCCAGCAGCCGACATCGAGCAAAGTCCGACCTTCGCCACGTTCGGGGAGCAGATTCAAAATTTGGGAATGGCTGCTCCATGGGCTAGCCTTAAAGGTGTAGCTCTGTTGCACATCGGTCTCCGTTGCCGCCATTTTGATGTTCCGTAACCCCCGATCAAGTTTTCACGCCAACACTAGGTTAACCCATGACTTTGAAAGTCGTATCGTACACTCTCCCTCTCGTCCTTGTGGCGCTTGCTGGATGCAACAAACAGACTGGACCCGTGCAGGCCAAACAGGACACTGGTCCGCTGGCGGTGCGCATGACCGAGGTCAAGGCCAGAGAAATCAATCGAGTCGTCGAAACGACTGGAACCCTGTTTCCGATTGAAGAAGCGGTGATCAGCGCCGAAATCGACGGCAAGGCTGAAGAAGTGAAGTTCGATTTGGGCGATACCGTCGAAAAGGGCCAAGTGCTGGTTCGCATCAACGATGAAGAGCAGCGCTACCAGGTGCAGCAAAGCGAAGCGCAGTTGCGCCAGTCGATGGAGCGGCTGGGCCTGAAAACCGAGACCGAGAAAGTTAAGGACGTCCGCGACACCCCCGACGTAAGGAAGGCGCGCGCCGATTTGACCGAGGCCGAGCAACGGTTCAAACGAACCCAGCAACTCGTCGATCAGAACATTGGCGCCAAGTCTGAGTTGGACCAAGCCAAGTCCCGCTACCAAGCGGCCCAAGCAGCCTACGATTCCACGGTGAACCAGACCCGAAACCTGATCCAGGAAGTGGAGCGGTTCCGCGCGAACATGGAGATTCAACGGAAGCGCCTCCGCGACACGACCGTCAAGGCTCCGTTCCGAGCGCAGGTGAAAGAGCGCCAAGTCAGCCTCGGTCAGTTCGTCCGCACGAATACGCCCCTGTTCGTCCTCGTCAAGACCGACCCGATTCGCCTCCGCATCGAGATTCCCGAACGCATGGCGCCGTGGGTCAAGATCAATCAGGTGGTGGATGTCTCCCTCGAAGCGTTCGAAGGCCGCAAGTTCGTCGGCAAAATCTGGCGCATCTCTCCCACCGTCGACCAGAGCAAGCGGACCTTCGTCGCCGAAGCTCTGATCGATAACAAGGCTGGCGAGTTAAAGGCCGGCTCCTACGCCAAAGCGCACGTCCCCACGAGCAAGAACGAGAGGATTACGGTGGTTCCGCAGCGGGCGGTCTACTACGTGCTTGGCTCGAACAAGGCGTTTGTGGTGAAGGACGGGGTGATCGAGGCCAGAGACGTCAAGCTGGGCGACCGGATCGACCAGGACGTAGAGATTCTCGAAGGGCTGACGGAAGGAGAAACGGTGGCGACAAGCCAGATGGTGAAGTTGGATACGGGGACGAAGGTGAAGCTGGCGGTAGATGCGCCGAAGAAGGGCGAAAAGAAGGGGTCGTAGGGCATACGACCCCTTCGGGGCTAGGCTAGCGAGCAGTCTGCACTTTCGGAGTCGCCAGGTAACCGCTGATCGTGTCCTTTCCAACGGAATTGACCACGATTTCATACGGTTGCCGGGCCTTCGAAGTATAGAACTGAAGGGGTTCGTTGAGAGTCTTGTCCTTCTTTTCGACGGTCTTATCGTCGAAGGTCAGGTCAACGCTAAAGCGGTTCTTTTTGGCGTCGGACTTTTTCAGTTGCAGCATCACATCGCCCACCCGACGAGCGGTCTTCTCTTTCGGAAGCGTGAACTCGAAGTAGTTCCGATCGCCCAGCGCCTTGAGCGCCTGGAACTCTTTGTAGTTGGTCGCGATCAAGCCGCTCTGTTCGCCCAAATCGCCCCGGGTCCGCTTGAGATCGGAAATGGTCTTATCCAGTTCGGATTTCGTATTGGCAACATCGGTCTTCACCGTGCCGACTTCGGTCGAAACGGCCGCGATCTTCGTATTGGCCGAAGAAGCTTCCTGCTTCACTTCCGTGATTTGGCTGGCCATCTGCTGCTGGGCGGCCTTGGTCTCTTTTTCCAACTTGGCCGTCAACTCGGTAGCCTTCTTCTCGGCATCAACCTTGGCCTGACCGGCCGCCATCGCGGCTTGTCGACGGGCGGCTTCCAGGTCGTCCTTCAGCTCGCTGATGTAGCGTTTGCTTGTCGCCGTCGTGACATTCGATGTCTCTTTGACACCGGAAATCTCGCGCGTCATCGAGTCTTTCAGACCAGCGACCTCGATCTTCGTCTTGTCCAGTTGCAGAAACAGGTAGACGTTGGCCCCCAGAAGCGCCAGAACGGAGCCGAAGAGAATCGGGATTTTCACCCCTCCCCCGCTCGATGGCGGTGGTGGTGGGGGCGGCATATACATGGGATTGGGATTAGGATTCATTGGCGGATCAACCTCCTGACGTTCGAGTTTAGAATAACATTCGTCCTGACAAATATATGCGGTGGGTTACCATCAGGTTTCACGTTTCCCGCCGGAGCGGTTTGGCCACCGCGAAGTCAAAGCGTTCCTGCTTCGAAATCCCAGGTTCAAAACACCGACGGCAACGCGCTTCGTACATACCCGTTGCACCGACGACAATCAGATCCTCGCTGGCGACCAAACGTTGCGTATGTTTGGCGGGATTGCCACACCGAATGCAAATGGCCAGCGTTTTGGTGATCGATTCGGCACGGGCCAACAGATCCGGGATGGGCGGAAACGGGCGCCCCAGGTAATCGGTGTCTAACCCCGCGATGATCACTTGCTTCCCGCTATCGGCCAGTTGTTCGGCCACTTCCACCAGTTCCGGCCCCATGAAGTTCGCCTCATCAATGCCGACCACCTGGGTCCGCCAATCCAGAACCGACAGAATTTCTCCTGCTCCGCTGACGACTTCCGACGCCATTCGCTGATCGGCATGAGAAACTATCTCTTCGTGAGAGTATCGGTCATCAATCGTCGGTTTGAACACCTGCACCCGTTTGCGGGCAATGCGAGCCCGCCGCAATCGTCGAATCAACTCTTCGCTTTTGCCCGAGAACATCGGCCCGCAGACAACCTCAATCCAACCGGTGTGCCCGGTGAAAATATCCATAAAGCACTATGATGCCATGGCCGCCCGACCTCAACGTTCGAAAGATCGTCCCGGAACTCTTGGATTCTGCCCCGCCAGACGAAATGGCCGCCAATTTGAACGACCTCCAGCGGATCAATCGATTCTTTGGCGGCCGCCAAACGTTGCGGTCGGTCCTGCGCCCGCTAGCGCGTCCAGGGCTCACGATCCTCGATATCGGCGCCGCGTCGGCCGATCACGCGGCTGGCTTGGCGGACGCTCGGGTCGTCAGCCTGGATCTTTCGGAAGCCCACCTGCGGCGCGGCCACGGGGCCCGCGTCGCCGCCGATGCGTTCGCCCTCCCTTTCGCCCCCCGCTCGTTCGATCTCGTCATGGCGAACCTGTTTCTCCATCATTTCGAAAATGAGGCCATCGTTAGCCTATTGCAGAGCTTCGCCGCCATCGCCCGCGTCGGCGTGATCGTCAACGACCTGGAGCGAAGTCGGCTGGCGTGGTGTTTTCTGCCGCTAACGGCGCCCGTGCTCGGCTGGAACCGGATCACCCTGCACGATGGGCCTGTGAGTGTAGCGGCGGGCTTTCGACCGGCAGAGTTGGCGGAACTCTTTCAATCTGCCGGCCTCCCGGGTGTAACCGTTCGCCGTCATCACCCGTGGTTCCGCCTATCGGCCGTCTGGCTCGCACAGGGCGCGCTGCCACACGTCGACGAAGCGAAGTAAACGCAACACACTTGCCGGTTCGGTATAGTTCTCCGGCCACGACGGGGCTCGCCACCGAACCCACGCCACCCCATCGGCGATCGCCATCGAAAGGCGCAAGCGAACGCCAGGATCTTCCAGAATCTTGAGTTCCGCCGTGAAGTCATCCATCCCCGCACTGGCTTCGAGCAGCCGATAGAGGACGAGCGACAGCGTCGACGAATTGCGGCACACCGCCACCTCCCGCCCAATCGCGCAGCCGCTCTGCTCCCACCGACGAAGCTCTTCGACAAGCATCGCGAACGGGCCGGAGACGATGCGCCAACCGATCGGAGTCGGTTCCAAAATCAACTCCGCCTTCTGCCCAGCGTGCCACATCCAGGAAACCCGATCGTTGCTCCCAATCGCCATACAAAACAGGCCGACGCGAAAGACAGCTTCGGCCGGCCCCCCCAGCGCCGCTGCCAGGCGGAACCGTTGTTCGCCCGTCACCTGCTCGCCGAAAAAAGGCGGAGCCAGGGCGACCATCCGCGTCGCGGCGACTCCCGGATCCGGACGAGCCCGAAAACTGAGGTCAAGTTCCAGCAGAACCTCTTCCGCTTGCCGGCGAAATCGAAACGCCAACCGCTCTTTTTGCCGCGAGACGTACAGCTTCAGCCGCACGGCGGCCCGCACCAGATAGTCCGGGCCGAGCGCCTTCTGCGCCGACTGCAATCCCGCCAGCACCGTCGAAGGGAGCGAATGCAGCTCGATCATTGCCGTTGCACCGTCGCAATCGATCGAACCAGTTCCCGACGAGTGTCAACATCGACGGGAACCATCGCCGGTTCCTGCCCCGGCTCGAGATTCACGAGCCACTCCCCCGCCTCACCGATCACAACATAGCGAGGCCCCGGAAAGCCGATCGCGACGAAATCATCCGGTGCCCCGACGTCCAGCGACGGCCGCAGCGCCTTCAAGATGGTAGAGAGAAACGCCCGGCTCGAACGATCAACGACGGCCCCCACCACGCCACTCTCCACCTTCGCCAGCACGTCCGGCGGCGCCGGGACGCTGATCACTTCGAATTCGATCGCCTGTTCGTTCCGCGTCGTCGTCTCGTGCTTACGCGAATAGAACAACAGATTCAGGCCGCCGCCTTCGGATACGTCCAGCCCGAACTTCATCTGGGCGGTCACCTTCGGCATGCGGAAGAGCGACGGCAAGGCATGCGGTCGCCCCTTCGCTTCGCGTATGTAGCGTTCCGATTCGCCGTCCAACATCTCCTGAGCCCGGACCACCGACTTCGAAATCATTTCGAGAAATGCCGGGAACGCCACGCCCTCCGGATCGGGCCCTTCGACAACCGCATCGAAGTAGCCCATCAGTTGGCCCAACGGCCGATCCGGGTCCTGCCACGCCGTACGCAGGGCCTCGTGAACCGGGCTGCCGGGTTCGACTAGATCCTGATCGGCCAGCGGCCGAAGAATCCGCTTGAGATCATCGGCCTGTTTCTTCAGGCCGTCTATTTGTGCTTCGAGATCTTTCCGGGAATATGCCATAAGTCGCTCCTACCGCAACGCTTTCACCGCGGCCGCCAACGCTTGATGAACCCGTTCATCCGCCGGGCGTAATGGGGGCAACTCGACAGGCTGAGCCGCGGACTGTCGCACCCGGTCTAAAAGAGCCTGAAACGCCGCCTGGTTGTCGCCCGGTAGAACGGCGTGCAAGGTCACTCGAACTTCCGCCCCGGCTCGATAGTCCTGCGCGGAATTCGCTGCATAGGCGCCGGAAATCACGGCACCGGCGAAGCCGAACCCGAGGCCGCCCTGCACGGCCGAATCCCGCGATTGCGCCAGATCCAACTTCACCGCCAGCGACGTCTCGGTAAACTGATACCGCGAAGGTGCCGCCGCTTGCAGCAGGAAGCGGATGACTTCGTCACCGGTATCGTGAGCCCGCGCCAACGCGACGAGTCGCTCAATGCCGCGAAGATACTCTTCATCAAAGTGCTTTTGCGACTCGGCCACCGCGAGCCCCAACGCCCCGATGATATTCGGGATTTGTCGTCACTACTGTCCAAAACAGCACTTACTCTCTCCTAGAATCTGATTTCGGCGAGCCCGACGGGGTCGAGCGGTAGAGTAAGCGCCACTTTGATCGGCACCCTGGTTTCCGGCGATAGGATGGCAAGGCCCTCCTGTGTG
>JAPKZA010000475.1:17203-19513 GCA_026394015.1 Acidobacteriota bacterium | reverse complement strand
CCGGCCGCGCATGCGGGACAGCCGCGTGCGGAGATGCTGGAAGTAAGCGTCATCGACAGTAAGCTCAAGCACCTCGTCAATCACCGGCGAAAAACGTTGCGTTTGGACTGCGGATTCATCAGCCGCCGGAGATGGACGCAGCCTCCGCGGTAGCCCTGGCGGTGGAGCAGGCGCTCGTGGAAGTGGGGCTGTGGGAGGATCTCCGCTATCGTCTCGACGAGGTGGCGACGGGGTTGCCGCTGGAGCAGCAGCAGCGGCTCTGCATCGCTCGCCTGTTGCCGCTGAAGCCGGAAATCATTTTGCTGGATGAGCCTTGTTCGGCGCTGGATGCCAAGGCAACGCTGGCGATTGAAGACCTGCTGCGTCGGCTGGTGGCCAACTATTCGATCGTCATCGTGACGCATAGTATGGCGAAGGCCCGCCGGATTAGTCAGGACTGCTTCTTTATGCTGCTCGGCGAGGTGGTCGAGTCCGGGCCGACGGAAGCGATGTTTTCGAATCCGCGAGACCGACGGACGGGCGACTACATTGAGGGGCGGTTCGGATAAGGCTGGCGCCGACGGGGTGTCATTTGGCTGTCATAGTGGCGTGGTGTAATAGGCCGCATGAGTCGCCGTCTGATTTCCTTTGTTGCTTCGATTGCTCTAGTGTTGGGGCAGGCCCCGGGCCCGATGCCGGGTGGTTACAACCTGCCGAATGGCTGGCGAATTACGCCGGTGGGACCGGCGGTGATGACCGAGGACATGACGTTGCAACTGGTGGCCTCGCCGGATGGGAAGTCCGTGATCGGGACGCATGCGGGATTCAATCCGCATGGGCTGGACGTGATTGATCTCGCTTCGTGGGAAGCGGTGCAGCGGATTCCGTTGAAGTCGGCGTGGTTCGGATTGGGCTTCAGCGCGGACGGCAAACAGCTGTACGCTTCCGGGGGCAACGCCGATAGCCGGAGCAATCCGGAGCGGGCGCCGATCTATGCGTTCGACTACGCCAATGGGCGGGTGAGTGAGAAGCCGGTGCAGAAGTTTGCAGAGACCGTGCCGCTGACGAAGATTTTGTGGGCGGGGGTGGTGGCGCATCCGACGAACGGGAAGCTGTATGCGGCGAATCGGGGGACTGGGAACGAGCCCGGACATCTGGTGGTGTTTGACGCGACGACCGGCGCGCTGCTGACGCGGATTCGGACGCAGATCAACCCTTATGACGTGGTGCTGTCGGGGGATGGCAAAACGATTTATGTGTCGAACTGGGCGAGCGCTTCGGTTTCGGTGATTGATGTGGCGACCGAGCGGGTGGTGCGGACGCTGGATGTGGATGCGAACCCGAACGATATTCTGCTGGCGAACGATGGGCGGTTGTTCGTTTCGTGTGCGAACAAGAACAGCGTGATGGTGATTGACACGAAAAAGATGCGGCCGACCGAACGGATCAATGTGGGGATTACGGCTCTGGCACCGGAGGGCTCGACGCCGAACGCGTTGGCGCTGGACGATGAGAACAAGATGTTGTTTGTGGCCAATGCGGACAACAATGCGGTGGCGGTGGTGAACGTGGCGGAGGCGGGCGAAAGCGCGATTCTGGGGTTTATTCCGGCGGGTTGGTACCCATCGGCGCTGGCGTATTTGCCAGGGACGAACCAGTTGATCATTGGCAACGCGAAAGGGCTGGGCGGGTATTCAAACGTGGACGGGCCGACGAGCCCGTTGCGGACGGCGAAGACCCCGGAGAACAGTGTACGGAGCTTGCAGAAGGGTTCCATTCACCGCGTGGATTTGAAGAATTTGAAGAACGAATTGGGCAAGTATACGGCTCAGGTGCTGGCGAACATCCCGTATCGGGATGAGCAGTTAGCCCGGGCGAAAGAGCCGCTGGAGCCGTCGGTGGTTCCGTCTGAGGTGGGCGTGGGTTCGCCGATTGAACATATCGTCTACATCTTGAAAGAGAATCGCACGTACGACCAGGTTTTCGGGGATTTGAAGCAGGGGAACGGAGACCCTCGGATGACCATTTTCGGTTGGAACGTGACGCCGAATCAGCACCGGATGGCCGAGCAGTTTGTGCTGTTCGATAACCTGTACTGCGACGGCGAGGTGAGCGTGGACGGGCACTCGTGGTCGAACTCGGCGTATGCGACGGACTTCAATGAGAAGCTGTGGCCGATCACCTACGGCGGGCATTCGAAAGCAGGCATTTCGAATGCGTACGTGCCGAGCGCGGGGCATTTGTGGGATTTGGCGAAGGCCAAGGGGCTGACGTATCGGAGCTATGGGGAGTACGCGACGCGGGCGAGCGATGGGACGACATCCGGACGGA
>JAPKZA010000475.1:0-17176 GCA_026394015.1 Acidobacteriota bacterium | reverse complement strand
CGATGGGACGACGATGGATGCGGCACCGGGCGTGGGCAATTTGTACGGGCACGTGTCGCCGAAGTTTAAGCTGCCGGGGATGCGGGACCCCGAGAACGCGAAGGTGTTTTTGGAAGAGTTGGATGCGTACGAGAAGAACTTCGGGTCGGTCGAGCCGGGCAAACGATTGCCGAATTTCAGTGTGATGAGTTTGGGGGAGAACCACACGCAGGGCACGCGACCTGGGGCCCCGACTCCGCAGGCGGCGGTGGCATCGAACGACTATGCGCTGGGCATGATCGTGGACCGGTTGTCGCATTCGCCGTACTGGGCGAAGACGGCGATTTTTGTGATTGAAGACGATGCGCAGAATGGGCCGGACCATGTGGATGCGCGGCGGACGACCGCGCTTTTGATCAGCCCGTACACGAAGCGGAAGACAGTGGATAGCACGCTGTATACGACCTCGTCGCTGTTGCGGACGATGGAGCTATTGCTGGGTTTGCCGCCGATGAGCCAGTACGACGCGGCGGCGACGCCGATGTATGCCGCGATGGGGACGAAGGCGGACCTGACGCCGTTCACGCATGAGAAGGCGCGGATCGATTTGGACGCGAAGAACACGGCCTTGGCGTGGGGGGCGAAAGAGTCCATGGCGATGAATTTGGACGAATACGACGCGGCACCGATGCTGGCTTTGAACGAGATTATTTGGAAGAGCGTGCGTGGGGCAAAGAGCGAGATGCCGCTACCGATTGCCCGGATCCACTTTCGTAAATAGACGGCGCAGGCCGAGGGCTTGTTGTTGCCAGAAGCCCCGGCCATAGTCCTGGTGGTCGTCGATCCCGGTAGGGGGATAGAGGCGCGAGAAATCAGCGGTGCCGAAGAGGATATCCCAGAGCGGGAAGACGGTGGCGAGGTTGCACGTCTGGTTGTGGTGCAGGGCGTGGTGGGTGCGGTGAAAAAGCGGACTGACGAGGAGACGATCTCCTAGGCGGCCGAAGCTCATGCGGATGTTGGCGTGAGCCAGGCTTTCGAGGGCTCCGGTGGCGAGGGTGACCATTAAGTACTGGGCGGGGGGGACGCCGATGGCCAGCGCCAGCAGGGCCCGGAGGAGGGCCGCGATGGCTTGGCCGAGGAGGTGCTCGCGTTCGTCGGACCAGAACGTCATTTGGCGTTGCGAATGGTGGACGCTGTGGAGGGCCCACCAGCGGCGGAAGGAGTGTTCGCCGCGGTGTCGCCAGTAGTCGAGGAGATCGAAGAGAAGGAGGTAGGCGAGGAGGGCGAGCCACGTTCGATTCTCGAGGGCGGGGATGAGGTCTTCGAGATTGGGGGGGATGATGTCGTGGAGGCGGAGGGCGGCGTGGAGCGCATCGACGGCGGGTTGGAGGACGATAAAAAAGAAAATGGGCAGGATGCCGAGGCGGGCGAGGAGGGTATAAACGACGTCGACGCGGGTGGCGGCGTGGTCCTCCCACCGTTCGACGGGGAAGAGGGATTCGAGAGGGCGCAGGAGCGCCCAGAGGACGATGACTTCCACGGTGCCGAGCAGGAAGAGTTCGGACCATTCGTAAGAGAGCTCCGCCCAGGCCATGAGGTCGCAGCGGAAGAGCAGGGGCTGGAGAAGTTGGGCGTAGAGCCACGAATGCAATTGGGTGAAAATTTCTACCATCAGCACCTAAATCCAGTTTAGCCGCTTACAATAGCGGAAGCGATGAAACTGAAGGCAGTGATCACGGCGGCCGCGCCTGGACAGCGGCATATCTTGCACCAGACGTTGGCGGCGACCGAAGACCGGCGGCCGACGATGGGGGCGTTTCTGCTGGAGTTAATCGCGGGGGCGGCGGATGAGATCGGGATTGTCATTCCGGCCGGCGACCGGGCGGCGTTTGAAGCGCTATTTGCGGGAAGCGGGCGGCGGATTACGCTGATCGAACAGAGCGAGGCGCGGGGGTATTCGCACGCGATCTACCAGGCGCGGGAGTTCGTCGGCGATGCGCCGTTTCTGCACCTGGTGGGCGACCATTTCTACCTGGCGGATCAGGGGCCGGTGAGCCAGTTAACGGCTGCGTTGGTGGCGATTCACGAGGCGGAAGGGTGCAGCGTGAGTGCGGTGCTGCCGACGCGGGAAGGGTTACTGCCTTATTTTGGAGCGGTCGGTGGAACGGCGCTGGGCGACCATCTGTATCAGGTGGAGACGGTACTTGAAAAGCCGACCCCGACGCAGGCGGAACGGGAGTTAGTGGCCGCTGGTCTGCGGCAGGGGCACTACCTTTGCTTCTTCGGGATTCATCTGTTTTCGGCAGGGTTGATGGACATTCTGCACGAGCATCACGTGGCAGCGGGGGCATTGCCGCCGTTGTCGCAGGCGCTACAGTTGCTGGCGCGGCAGGAGCGCTATTTGGCCAAAGTGTTGCCGGGGCGGCGGTTTGATTTGGGGAGTAAGTACGGGTTACTGCAGGCCCAGTTGGCTTTGGGTTTACGAAGCCAGGATCGGGAAGAGATTTTGACGTTGATGCTGGAGTTGACCGCGCGATGACGTTGGTAGACCGAATCGTGAAAGGGACCCATGAGCCGTTAGAAGAATGGGCGGCGGGCAAAACGCTGGAAGAGTTGGTGGCGGGCGCGGGTCGGTTGGAGGCGTTTCGCCGGGACGCGACGAACTTGTATGCGCGGGTGCGGGCGCTGGTGTTTCTGTCGACTTTGCATCGGTTCTACATCAGTGCGGCGGCGCGGGGTACGGCGTTGATTCCGTACGTGGCGATTGAGCAGATTCGAGACCGTCGCTTCGAGCAGGCGGTGGCGGAGTTGTTGGGGACGGGGGAGACGAGCGGGGCCTTAAGCAGCGCGTTGGCGACGGCGTATCGGGGGCTGGCGTTTCAGACGCTGGCGGACCAGGTGCGGCAGAGCGTGCGGCGGTTTCCGGGCAATCAATGGATGTTTCGGACCGGGCACGTCGGCGACTATCCGCTGCGTTTGCACGACGAACTGCGGACGGCGGGGCCGTATCCGCTGCTGCACGAGACGACGCCGGTGCGGATGGATTTGACGCATAGCGCGTGGAGCGATATTTTCTTTTTGGCGATGGATTATCCGGAAGGGGCGCGGGTGATCAACATCTCCGTCGACCTGGCCGTGCGGGGCAGTGGGGCGGTGCCGCGTCCGCCGGTGGAGGGTTTTCTGCGGGTGATTGATGAGCCGGTGCTGCGCTTGGTGAGCGTGGACCTGGGCGCATCGACGGACGTGACGACGCTGGATGAGGTGTTCGATTTTGCGCGGGATTACTTAGGGCTGTTGAAGGCGGCGGTGATTGCGAGCGGCTTGATTCCGGCGGGGTTGGAGGGGAGCGGACAGAAGTTAGAGGCGGTGTTGGGACGGTTGATTGGACGGCCCGGATGCGGCATCGAAATCGTCAGCCAGGTGAATGACATTCCGAAGGGCAGCCGGTTTGCCGTGAGCACGAATCTGCTGGCGTGCTTGATTTCCCTGTGTATGCGCGCGACGCGACAGATCAGCGCGTTGACGGGACCGTTGGCCGAGGTGGACCGTCGGCAGGTGGCGGCCCGAGCGATTTTGGGCGAATGGTTGGGCGGGAGCGGAGGCGGTTGGCAGGATTCGGGGGGCGTGTGGCCGGGGATCAAGCTGATTGCCGCCGAGGTGGCGACGGCGGGGGATCCGGAGTTCGGGGTGAGCCGGGGACGGCTATTGCCTCGGCACCGGGTGATGGAGGAGGTGCCGGCAGCGGCGCGGCGGCGGTTGGAGGAGTCGCTGGTGCTGGTGCATGGTGGGATGAGCCAGGATGTGGGCCCGATTCTGGAGATGTGCACGGAGCGGTATTTGCTGCGGAGTGGCAAGGAGTGGGCGGGTCGGCAGGAGGCGGTTCGGTTGCTCGATGAGTTGGAGGCGGCGCTGCGGGAGGGCGACGTGCAGCGGCTGGCGGGGCTGACGCAGGTCAACTACGACGGGCCGATTCAGACGATTATTCCGTGGGCGGGGAATGCGTATACCGAAGCTTTGATTGCGCGGTGCCAGGAGCAGTTTGGCGGGCAGTTTTGGGGCTTTTGGATGCTGGGCGGAATGAGCGGCGGCGGAATGGGGTTTGTGTTTGACCCGGCGGCACGGGGTCGCGCGCTGGAGGCGATGCCGGAGATTCTGCGGGAGACGAAGCGGGGGATGGAGGCTAGCTTTCCGTTCGCGGTGGAGCCGGTGGTTTACGACTTCGCGATCAATGAAAACGGGACGATGGCGGAGTTGCGACGAGGCGAGGAGGCGCTGGTGAGCGCGCCGTACTACTTGCTGCGGGCGCCGGGCGAGTTGCGGCAAACGGCGGGGCAGCTGACGGCCGAACGGCGGAGCGAGTTGACCCGATTTGCGCGGCACTATCGAGACCAGACGGAGGCTCTTTTTGAGCGGATGATTCCGCGGGAGGTGGAGGCGGTGACCGGGGCGGGGCAGAGTTTGGCGGCGTTGCTGGCGGCAAACGGGTTTGACGCCGAGGCGCATGAGCATTTGCGGGCGGACTATCGGGCGGGCCGGGTGGGCTTGGCGCAGAACCGGTTGGCGGCGAACACGATGATTGAAGACGTGCGGGCGGAGCACGTGGGGACGGTTACGGGGCGGGAGGTGGGGGCGGGTGCGGAGGCTTTGCGAGCGGGCCGGTTGGCGATGGTTACGATGGCGGGCGGGGTGGGGAGTCGATGGACCAAGGGCGCGGGGGTCGTGAAGGCGCTGCATCCGTTCCACCGCGTGGACGGGCGTTACTGGAGCTTCTTGGACATCCAGCGGGAGAAGGCGCGACGGGCGGATGTGCCGCACGTGGTGACGACGAGTTATTTGACTTACGGGCCGATCGCGGCGACCGGGGCGCGGGTATCAGCGGGAAAGAGCATTGGGCTGCGGATGGTGCCGACGGTGGCGGATTTGCGTTACCTATGGGAGGTTGTCCCGCAGCAGCAGTTAGACGCGCAGAAGCAGAAAGTAAGAGAGAGCGGGCGGGCGAGTTTGTTGCAATGGGTTCGCCAGGCGGGCGAGGCGAGCGACTATACGGATAATGTGGCGTCGCAGTGCATTCATCCGGTGGGGCATTGGTACGAGTTGCCGAACTTACTGAGGAACGGGACGTTGCGCGAGTTAGTGACGGAGCGGCCTGGCTTGCAGTATCTGTTTCTGCATAACATCGACACTTTGGGCGCGACCCCGGCGGCGGAGTTGCTTGGCGAACATATTGCCAGCGGGGCGGGGATGACGGTGGAGGTGATTGGACGGCAGTACGATGACCATGGAGGCGGGCTTGCGCTGGTGGATGGGAAACCGCGGCTGGTGGAAGGGTTGTGTTTGCCGGATGAGCGGATTGAGTTTGGGCTGCGGTATTACAACACGGGGAGTTACTGGATCACGATTGACGATTTATTGCGGGCTTTTGGATTAACCCGCGCGGAGTTGGCGGACGATGCCAAAGTGGCCACGGCGGTGCGTCGGACGGCGCAGCGGATGCCGAGTTACGCGACGATTAAGGAAGTGAAAAAGCGCTGGGGCCGCGGGCAGGAGGATGTGTTTCCGGTGGTGCAGTTCGAGCGGCTGTGGGGCGATATGACGGCGCTGGAAGAGTTAGGGTGCCGGTATGTCGAAGTCAGTCGCCAGCGGGGGCAGCAGTTGAAGGACGTGGCGCAGTTAGACGCCTGGGTGCGGGATGGATCGGCCGCGGCGGTGGAGGCGATGCTGCGTTAGCGGCGGCGGGCGTTCACCCGCGGCGGGGCGATGCGGGGGGCGTTGATTTTCGTTGGGTTGACCCGAGCGGCTTGCAAACGGGGGGCGTTCACCCGGGGCGGGTTAATGCGTGGCCGTGAAAGTCGAGGTGCGTTGACCCGCGGTGCGTTGACGCGGGGGGCGTTGAGCCGGGGTGTGGGGAGGCGCTGGGCGAGGGCGGCAACGGACAAGAAAAGGACGAGCGTGAGTTTTGTCATTGGCGTGCCTTGGGCGGGGGTTGTTCGAAGGCCTTGGGAAACGGGGCGGCTTGGGGGCCTTTGGGGTTGCGGAGATTGCTTTGGCCGCCTTTGTCGCGGTAGAGCGGCATGTTCATGCCGTCGGTGCTTTCGAGAATTTCGAACAGGCGCTGGTTCATCTGCTTGATGACGGCTTGATGGGCCGGGCTCTTGATGAGATTGTGGAGTTCGCGAGGGTCTTCCTGGATATCGTAGAGTTCGTCGAGGTCCCAGATGCCGTGATAGCGCATGTACTTGTACTGGTCGGTGCGCAGGGCGTGGACGGTGGGGGTTTGGGGGAAGTTTCGTTCCCAGTAATATTCGTAGAGTAGGGAGTCGCGCCAGGGGACGCGTTTGCCTTGGAGCAGGGGAAGAAAGCTGGCGCCGTCGCCGCCGGTGGGGGCGGGGAGGCCGGCCGCTTCGAGGACGGTGGGCATGATGTCGAGGTTGGCGACGACTTGGGGAAGCGTCTGGCCGGGTTTGAACAGGGCAGGGCAGCGGGCCAGGAGCGGGACGCGCATGGACTCTTCGTACGCGGTGCGTTTGTCGATCAGGCCGTGTTCGCCAAAGGCGAAGCCGTTGTCTCCCATGTAGATGACGAGGGTGGAATCGAGTTCGCCGCGTTGTTTGAGCAACGCGAGGATGCGGCCCACGCTTTCGTCGACGGCGCAGAGGGCTTCGGCGTAGCGCTGGTAGTACTCGGCGATGTCGAGCGTCGAGTGGTAGGGGTAATCGACGCCGTGCCAGCTATTACGTTGGTTCTGGACCCACATCGGCCGGTCGATCGCGTCGGCGGTGAGGGACGGCGGGGGGATGAACTTTTGGTCCTTGAATTTGCCCTTGTGGCGTTCGGCGTAGTCGGTGAGTTCGTCGGTGATGTAGCCTTTTTGCAGCACTTTTTTGCCGTCGACGTTGAGGCCGTTCGGGCTGGGGAGGTAGGTGCCTTGGCCGCGGAAGGAGACCCAGCGGTCGAAGCCGGGTTGGGGGGCATCGGATTCGCCGCCCATGTGCCACTTGCCGATGAAGGCGGTCTTGTAGCCCGCTTTTTGGAGGTAGCTGGGGAAGAAGGTGGTGCCTTTGGGGATGGCGGTGTTGTTGTCGATGACCTTGTGTTTGTGGGCGTACTTGCCGGTGAGAATGCTGGCGCGGGAGGGGGAGCAGAGGGCGGTGGTGACGAAAGCGTTTTTGAGGTGGGCGCCGTCGCGGGCGAGGGAATCGAGGTGGGGCGTTTCGAGGAAGGGTTGGCCTTTGAGGAACCCGATGGCATCGAAGCGGTGATCGTCGGTGAGGATGAAGATGACGTTGCGGGGTTTGGCCGTCGATTGAGCGGCGGCGAGGGCGGGGAGGGTTTGGAGGAACGCGCGGCGATGCATGAGTGAGCCTTAAGTCTGACAAAAATCGCGGGCGATGTGGATGTAGGCTTGGGCGGCGGCTTCGACGCTGGGCAGGTCGACCCATTCGACGGCGGCGTGGGCTCCGTCACCAGCGGGGCCGAGGATGAGGGTTTCGATGCCGGCGGCGGCGTAGAGGGCGGCGTCGAACCAGGGCGTCTGGCCGGTGATGCGGGCGGCGGGGAGGATCCGCTGCGCCAGTTGGACGAGCGCGGATTCGGGGCTGGCTTCGTAGGGAGGGCGAGCGAAGACGAGGCGGGCGGCGGGGCCGAGTTCGGCGAGGGCTTGGGCGGCGGTTTCGCCGGGAAGGAGGCGGCGCTCGATTTGCAGTGTGCAGGAAGCGGCATAAGTGCTCCACGCGGTGCCGCCATGGATGGTGGCCAGATGCAGCGAGGGGGGGCCGAGGAGAGGATGGGGCGGGCGAGTGCGGAGGTCCTGATCGAGTTGGGCGAGGTGTTGGAGATGGGGGAGGGCGGCTAGGTTGGCGTCGATGCCGAGGTCGAAGCGGGAGCCGTGGGCGGCGCGGCCGGGGACGGTGATTGCGAACCAGGCGAAGCCTTTATGGGCGAGGCAGAGGTCGAGGCCGGTGGGTTCGGTGACGATGGCGGCGTCGGGGCGGAAGTGGCGGAGCACTTCTTCGGTGCCGAGGCTGGCGAACTCTTCGTCGGCGACGGCGGCGAGATAGACATCGCCGGGTAGCGGCGGCAGGGATTGGAGGGCGACGATGGCGGCGGCCAGAGACCCTTTCATGTCGTAAGCGCCGCGGCCGTACAGACGGTTGCCTTCGACGTGGCCGGAGAATGGGGCGGGCATTTCGTCGACGCCGACGGTGTCCATGTGGGCGTTGAACATGAGGCTGCGACCGCCGCCGGTGCCGGGAAGTTTGACGACGATGCTGGGTCGGCCGGGGGTGGCTTCGAGGCGAGGTGGGAAAACTCGCGTTGGACGATGGTGGCGACGGCGGATTCGCCGGGCGCGCCGGTGGAAAGAGACGGATTGACGGAGTTGGTTTGGACGAGTTCGGTGAGCAAGGCGCGCATGAAGCTTTACGATAACAGGGTGACCGCAAATGCAGCGATGGCGTGGTTGGTGGCAGGGGCGTTGCTTCTGTGCGTGGAATTTTGCCGCCCGGGATGGGTGGTGTTTGGCGTGGGCGGCGGGGTGATGATGGCCGTGGGCGGCTATCACTTGGCGCTGCGGGGAGCGGGATGGGGCTTAGTGGGATTGGCGGCGTGTTGGGTGGCGCTGGCGGTTGCCTCATTTGGGGTATGGCCGCGATGGGTGGGCTGGGCGGCCAGCGTCGGAATGCCCGTGGTGTGTTGGCGCATGGGAGCCAATGCGGGCTTGGTTTTGCCGTTGGTTGGGGCCACTTGGTGGCTACTGGGAATCGCCGGACGTGCATTGCAAAACAAAAGTGGTCTAGAATGATTCTTGCTCGCCTGTATTCTTTGACAAAATAGGGAGTACCTTTCAGGAGAGATATGGCTCGTAACGACGAAGGCGAATTTGAACTGGTACTCGGCAACAAACAGTTGCTGAGCGTGTTTTTTATCCTGGTGGTTTTGCTGGGGGTGTTCTTCACGATGGGCTATATCGTGGGGCGGAACAATCCCAGCACTGAGGCTGTGAATCTTGCGGTGGCGCGGAAGCCGGCGGATTTGGCGGGAGTTCGCCCGAAAGAGGTGGATGCGCAGGGCCAGCAGATGAGCGAGCCGAAAGTGGTGGAATCGCCGCGGGCGGAGCTGAAGAAACAGGAGCCCACTAAAGTGGAGCCGCCGAAGCCGGAGCCCGTAAAGGTGGAGCCGCCCAAGCCGGCCCCCGCAAAGGTGGAAGAGAAAAAGGCCGAGGCGAAAAAGCAAGAAGAGAAGAAAGAGGTTCCGAAGCCAAAGGAAGTGCCGCCGCCTCCGGCCTCTGTGAAGGCCGCGGTCGGTGGGGTGTCCAAGCCGGCGCCCGGTTCCTACCTGCAGGTGGCCGCGATCGACATGAAGGGGGCCACGATTATGGTGGATTCACTCCGGAAGAGGAGCTTTTCGGCGATCGTGATGGAAGGTCCGAGCGATAAGCCGGACATTTTCCGTGTGGTGGTTGGCCCGTTTGCCAGCGCCGAAGAGATGGCGCGCACGCGGACCCGGCTCGAGGAGATTGGCATGAAGGGTGCCATGTCGAAGAAGATTAAATAGTGAGTGATTTGATTCAGATCGCGCCGCGCCCCCGACTGCCGGAATGGCTGCGGAAGCCGGAGACGCATTTCGAGTCCGTCCATTTGCTGAAGCGAGAGCTGCGGCAGAAGCGGCTGCATACGGTTTGCGAGTCGGCGAAGTGCCCGAACATCCACGAGTGCTTCCATCGGGGCGCGGCGACGTTCATGATTCTGGGGAACCTTTGTACCCGGGGCTGCGCGTTCTGTTCGGTGCCGAAGGGTTCGCCGGCGAAGCGGGAATTTACGCTGGATGCCGAAGAGCCGGAGCACGTGGCGGAGATGGCGGCGGAGATGCGGCTCCGCTATGTGGTGATCACGAGCGTGAACCGGGACGAGTTGCCAGACGGCGGGTCAACGCATTGGGCGGCGACGGTGCGGGCGGTGCGGCGGGCGTTGCCGACGGCGAAGGTGGAAGTGCTGACGCCGGATTTTTGCGGCGATATGGACGCCGTGGCGCGGGTGCTGGACGCCGGGCCGGACGTCTATAACCACAACATGGAGACGGTGAAGCGGCTCTACGGCAAGGTGCGGCCGCAGGCGGACTATCGGCAATCGCTGGATGTTTTGGCTTTTGCGCGGAAGTATCAGCCGGAGACGCTGACGAAGTCGGGGTTGATGGTGGGGCTGGGCGAGCGGGTGGAAGAGGTGGAAGAGTTGCTGCGGGATCTGCGGGGGGCGGACGTGCATGTGGCGACGATTGGTCAATACCTGCAACCGACGCGGCGGAACATGGCGGTGGCCGAATATGTGACGCCGGCCAAGTTCGATGCCTATCGCGATTACGGCATGGCACAAGGGTTTCAAATGGTTTTTAGCGGGCCGTTTGTGCGGAGCTCTTATATGGCCGATGTGGTGGAAGAACATGCATCTGCTGCTGGCGGCGATTAGCGGCGTTTTGTTGGCGCTGGCTTTTCCCCGCTTTGATGCGTGGTGGCTGGCTCCGGTGGCGTTGACGCCGCTGACTATCGCGCTGACGCGGGAGTTCGTGCCCTGGCGGCGGTTTCTGCTGGGCTGGGTGATGGGGGTCGTGTTCTGGGCGATCACCTGTAACTGGATCGCTTCCGTTTTGGAGGTGCACGGGGGCATGGGTTGGTGGGGTGGCTGGGGCGCATTTGCCTTGTTCTGCGTGCTGAAAGCGATTCATTATGGGGTGTTCAGTTTGCTGGGCGGGGTGCTGGTGCGGCACTGGTACGGCCCTCCGGCGATGGCGTTGCTGTGGGCGGGTCTGGAGCGGACGCAGGAGCCGTTAACGCTCTTCGGCTGGCTGATGCTGGGGAACGCGGGGATTGACCAGCCGATTGCGATGCGGCTGGCGCCTTACACCGGGGTGTACGGAATTTCGTTCGTTTTTGCGTTGATGGGCATTTGCGTGGCCCTGCTTTTACTGCGGCGGCCCCGGACCTATACGGCGTGGGTGGTGTTCGTGCTGCTCCCGGTGTTTCTGCCGAAGTTGCCGGAGGGGTTGAAGCCGACGGCGACGGCGGTGGCGGTGCAGCCGAATTTTCCCGTGGCGCGGGATTGGACGGATGAGTTGTATATGGAACAGAAGCGGCTTCTGTCGGCATTGAGCCTGGCGGCCGGGGAAGGGAAGCGGCCGGCGATGGTGCTGTGGCCGGAGACTCCGTCGCCGATCTTTTACGAGCGCGACCCTGACCTGCAGGGCAGGGCGAAGGAGATTACGTCGGTGCTGCAGGCCCCGATGCTGTTGGGCTCGATTTCGCGGACGGCAACGGGTCAGGTGTTGAACACGGCCCAGTTCGTGAGCCGGAACGGCGAGGCGGGTGACCGATACGGGAAGATGTTCCTGGTGCCGTTTGGGGAGTACGTGCCGGAGCTGTTTTCGTGGGTGAATCAAGTGAGTGGAGCAGTGGGTGCTTATACGCCAGGGAAGCGGCTGACGACGTTTACGGTGGATGGGCGAGGGATCGGGGCCTTTATCTGCTACGAAAGCGCGGTGCCCCATCATGTGCGGGAATTTGCCCGGGCGGGGGCGGAGGTGTTCGTGAATCTATCGAACGATGGGTATTTCTTCGAGACGGCGGCGCGGGAGCAGCATTTGAGTTTGGTTCGCATGCGGGCGGCGGAGAATCGGCGCTGGGTGCTGCGGGTGACCAACAACGGGATTACGACGAGCGTGGATCCGGCGGGAGCCGTGCGGCAAAGTTTCCCGGGCTTTCAAGCGATGGCGGGGACTTTGGGATTCGGGTGGCGGGCCGACCAGACGCCGTATACCCGCCACGGCGATTGGTTCGCGTGGATCGGGCTGGTGTTAACGGGAGCTTGTTTGGTGGTGACGCAGTGGCCGAACTACATAGACGAGAAGGCTAGAGCGGCACAGCGGTTGCGGTGAGGATTTCCGCGATGAGCCGTTCGGCGGCGGCGGATGAGCGCTGCGAGGTCGACGTGCGGGAGTGCAGCGCGATGCGGTGAGCGAAGACCGGGACGGCGAGGCGTTTGATGTCGTCAGGGGTGACGAAAGCCCGGCCTTCGAGGAGCGCGAGGGCTTGGGCGGCGCGGTAGAGAGCCTGCGCTCCGCGGGGGCTGACGCCAAGGGAGAGCGAGTCGTGGGAGCGGGTTTTCTCAACGATCGCGAGGAGGTAGTCGACCAGGGAGTCGTCGACGAGGACCTGCTCAACGGCCTGCTGGAGTTCCAGGATTTCGGCCTGGCTTAAGAACGTGAGGGGCGCCGGGGTCTGGCTGGGACTGTTGCGGCGGACGATCTCGCGTTCGCTGGCGGCGTCCGGGTAGCCGATGCGAATGCGCATCAGAAACCGGTCGAGTTGCGATTCGGGGAGGGGGTAGGTGCCGTGGTGTTCAATCGGGTTTTGCGTGGCGATCACCATGAAGGGTCGCGCCAGCGGATAGCTGCGGCCGTCGATGGAAATTTGCTGCTCATTCATCGCTTCGAGCAGGGCCGATTGGGTTTTCGGGGTGGCGCGGTTGATCTCGTCGGCTAGGAGGAAGTTGGTAAAGATCGCGCCCGGTTTGAACTCGAATTCCTGGGTTTGGGCGTTGAAGACGGTGACGCCCAGAACGTCGCCGGGGAGCATGTCGGCGGTGAACTGAATGCGCTGGAAGCGGCTATCGACGGCGCGGGCGAGGGCGTTGGCCAGCGTCGTTTTGCCGACCCCGGGAACGTCTTCAATCAGCAGGTGGCCGCGGGAGAGAAGGCCGACCAGACTGAAGCGAACGACTTCCGCTTTGCCGCGCAGGACCGTGCCGAGGTGGGCTTCGAGTTGGTGGAGGCGGCTGCGTAGAGCGACCGAGAGATCGCTGGCCGTTGGCGCCATCATAGAAGAACTCCCTTTCAAACAAGATACCCTGATTTTGTGGACAAAGAATACTTACGGCGCGCGATTGCGCTGGCCGAGCAGAACGTTCGCGTCGGAGGCGGCCCGTTTGGCGCAGTGATCGTGAAAGACGGCGCGATCGTCGGAGAAGGGGTGAATCGGGTGACTGCCACCCAGGACCCGACGGCCCATGCCGAGGTGGTGGCGATTCGAGCGGCGGGCGAGTCGCTGGGTACGCATGACCTGAGCGGCTGCGAGATCCACGCCAGTTGCGAGCCTTGTCCGATGTGTTGGGGAGCAATTTTGTGGGCGCGGATGGATCGCATTTTCTACGCTGCTACTCAGTCAGACGCGGCAGCGGCGGGTTTCGATGATGTGAATTTTTACGACGAGCTGGCCAAGCCGGCCGCCCAGCGGCGGACGCCGATGGTGGAGGCGCTACGGGACGAAGGCGCCCGGCCGTTTGCGGCGTGGCGGGAGTTTTCGGGTAAAGTACGGTACTAGTGAGCGAGCTAATTCTAGAAGGGATCTACAAAGACTTCCCGACCCATCGGGTAGTGGACGGCATTACGCTGACGATTCCGCAGGGCTGTTTCTATTCGTTGCTGGGGCCGTCGGGTTGCGGGAAGACGACCACCCTGCGCATGATTGCCGGGTTCGATGAGCCGGACCGGGGGCTGATCAAACTGGCCGGCCGAACGCTGAACGGCCTGCGGCCCTACGAACGGCCGGTCACCACCGTGTTTCAGAGTTATGCGCTGTTCCCGCATTTGACGGCGGCGGAAAACGTTGCGTTTGGGTTGCGGAGGCGAAAGGATCCGGACACGGCGAAGAAGGTGCGGGATGCGTTGGAGTTGGTGCAGCTGAGTGCGAAGGCGGATCGGCTACCGGCCAAGATGTCCGGCGGCGAGCGGCAGCGTACGGCGCTGGCACGGGCCCTGGTCTTAGAGCCGGAGTTGCTGTTGCTCGATGAGCCGCTATCGGCGCTGGACCCGGCGTTGCGGAAGCAGATGCGGGTGGAGTTGAAAGAGTTGCAGGCACGGGTCGGGATCACCTTTCTGTTCATCACCCATGATCAGGAAGAGGCGCTGTCGCTTTCCGATCGGATCGCCGTGATGCATCAGGGACGGATTGAACAAATGGGTTCGCCGCAGGAGATCTATCTCACCCCGGCGACCCGCTTTGTGGCGGGCTTTCTGGGGGCGGTCAATTGGGTCGGCGATGTGGGCGTGCGCCCGGAGTTGACGCGGATTTCCCGGGAACGGCCGCCGAGCGGGATGCGGGTAAAAGAGAGTACGGTGAGTTCGGCGATGTTTCTGGGCGACTGCTTTCGCGTGGAGGCGCAGACGGCGGCCGGGCAGAGCTTGGTGGCCCAGATTGCTCACGGTTTGGGGCAGTTTGAACGGGGTGAGCGGGTGCATCTGTGGTGGGATCCGAGTGACGAGATGGCGCTGCCCGAATGATGCGACTGCGCGCATTTTTCTTGCTGCCAGCCTGGGCGTTTACGCTGCTGCTCTTTCTCGCGCCAATGGGAATTATCGTCGTTTACTCGCTGCAGACGAAGGGTGTTTACGGCGGGGTGGGCGAGCCTTGGACGTTCGAGAATTATGTCCGCTTGTTCGATCCGTTGTACGGGGTGATCCTGCTGCGATCCTTCGCGATGGCCGGGGCCGCGACGTTCGGATGCCTGGTGCTGGCCTTTCCATTGGCTCTCTATATTTCGCGCAGTGGAACCCGCAAGACGCTGCTTTTGAATTTGGTGATGCTTCCGTTCTGGACGAGCTTTCTAGTACGGACTTATGCGTGGATGTTCCTGCTGCGGGATACCGGATTGATCAATTCGATGCTGTTCGGGATGGGTTTGATCAACGAACCGTTGCCGTTGCTCTACAACGATGGGGCGGTGGTGGTGGGGCTGATCTACGGCTACCTGCCGTTTGCGGTGCTACCGCTTTATAGCAATTTAGAGCGGCTGGATAAAGGCCTGTTGGAAGCGGCGGCCGACCTGGGCGCCAAGCCGTGGGAAGCGATGCTGCATGTCGTGTTGCCGTTGACGGCGCCGGGGATGCGGGCGGCCGGCGTGCTCGTTTTCATTCCTTCGCTGGGGGCGTATTTGACGCCGGATCTGCTCGGCGGGGGCAAGAGCATGATGATCGGGAACCTGGTGCAGAACCAGTTCACCTCGGCGCGAGACTGGCCGTTTGGCTCGGCGCTCTCGCTAGGGCTAATGGCGGTGGTGATGCTGCTGCTGTGGGCCCTGCTGCGGCGGGACGGCGAGGAGATGCTGTGAAACGCCTCCTGCCGCTGTACGTCATCGCGATCTATGCCTTTCTCCACGTGCCCCTGTTGATCCTGTGCGGGTTCAGCTTTAACTCGTCAAAGTTTACGGTATGGGAGGGGTTCTCGCTCGTTTGGTACGAAGCGATGTGGAACGACGGAGCGCTGGCCGAAGCGACTTTGAACTCGCTCGTGATCGCCGTCGTTTCGACGGTGGTGGCGACGGCGGTCGGGACGCTGGGGGCGTATGGTTTATGGAAGAAGAACTCGCGGCTTTTATCCGGGTCGATGTACCTGTCGCTGGTGACGCCGGAGATCATTACCGGCATCGCCATGCTGGCGACGTTTCAATGGGCGTTCCGGTATTTGCATTTGCAGCTGGGGATGACGACGGTGATTCTCGCGCACGTGACGTTTTCGATGGCGTACGTGTTGCTGGTCGTGATGGCTCGGCTCCGCACGGCGGACCCGGCGCTGGAAGAAGCGGCGCTGGATCTGGGGGCGACCGAGTGGCAGGCGTTTCGGCTGGTGACGTTGCCGATGTTGAAGCCGGGCATCGCGGCGGCCGCGTTGCTGGCGTTCACAGTTTCCTTTGACGACTATGTGATCACGGCGCTGGTGGCCGGCGTCGATTCCGAGACGCTGCCGATGGTGCTGTATGCCATGGCGCGGCGAGGGGCCAACCCGGTGGTGAGCGCGATTTCGACGGTGATCTTCGTGGGCCTGGGACTGCTGATCGTCGTTTCCGAGAGGTTGCAAAAGGCATGAGGCGCAGGGTGTTCGCCGCATCGCTGATCGGGCTCGGCTGCGGCCGTTCGAGGCAGCCGAAATTGAACGTGTTCAATTGGTCGGCCTACGTCGCGCCCGAGACGGTGCCGAACTTCGAGAGGGAGTTCGGGGTGAAGGTCCGGTACTCGATCTACGAATCCAACGAGGAGATGCTGGCGCGGGTGTTCAGCGGGAACTCCGGCTGGGACGTCGTTTTTCCAACCCACTACATCGTTCCGCCCATGCGCGAGCAGGGCCTGCTGGTGGCGTTGGACCCGGCTCAGTTGCCGAACCGGAAGCATCTGGACCCGGCGTTTGTCCGGCCCGGGCTGACCGACTACGCCGTACCCTACATGTGGAACGCTACAGGAATCCTCTTCAACAAGAAACTCCAGCCGACGCCGGAGAGTTGGGCCGACCTTTGGCGCCCGGCTCTGCGGGGCAAGATTACGATGTTGGATGATCCGGCGGAGGTGCTGGCGGCGGCTTTGCGGAAGCTCGGGCTGAGTTTGAACTCGCGTAATCCGGACGAGTTGCGGGCGGCGCAGCGGGAGGCGCTGCGGCAGAAGCCCCTGCTGCGCGCCTACCTGAATTCGGAGGTTCGGGACCAGGTCGTCGCCGGCGACGTGATGGCGGCCCAGCTGTGGTCCACGACGGCGCAGCAGGCGATCGATGCGGCGCCGCACCTTGGGTTCGTTTATCCGCGGGAAGGTTTTCCGGTGAACCTGGACTGCGCCGTGATTCTGCGGGAGAGTCCACGGCAGGAGATGGCCCACGCCTGGATCAACTATTTGCTACGGCCCGAAGTGAGCGCGCGGGTGGCTGATTCGATGCGAACGGCGACGGCTAACCTGGCGGCGCGGCCGCTGCTTGGGGCCGGGACGAGGGACAACGGGACGCTGTATCCGTCGGCCGAGGTGATGGCGCGGGCCGAGTGGTTTGAGACGATGACGCCGGAAGTGCAGCGCCTTCGTGACCGGCTCTGGACCGAAATCAAGTCCGCTTGAATGGGAGAGGGTAGAATTGTAGGTACTGATGATTCCCCTGCTCTCTCCATTCGTATCGTCGCTGCCGCGCCTCACGTGGGTCGCCGCGCTCGATATCTTTCTGGTTTCGGTGATCATTTACCAGTTCATTCAAATTGTGCGCGGCCGGCGGGCGGCGCATATGTTGGGCGGTTTGCTCGTCTTAGTGGCGATCTATCTGACGGCACTCGCGCTGAAGATGGAGCTGTTACGAACGCTGCTGGCAACGTTGGCCCCGTATACCGCGTTTGCCTTGATCGTCATG
>JAPKZA010000444.1 GCA_026394015.1 Acidobacteriota bacterium | reverse complement strand
CCCCCCCCCCGCACCACCAAAACCCCGCGACCGCCCGAGCCACCAGAACGAGCCCCCAGCCACCCCGCCACCCGAGCATCGCACCACCCACCAACCACCCCCAGCCCCACCAAAACCCCGCAACCAGCCCAACCCCATCCGACAACCGCCCGAGCCCCCGGAACGCGCCCCGGCCACCCACAACCGAACCGCCCGCCACCACCTCCAAACGTCAACCTTCCCCCGGCCCCAATCGATTCCCCTTCCCTCATCCCCAAGAAGGCCTACACTGAGAGCAGAACAGCTATGTCTACTCCTGTCATTGATATCGAAGCAGGCTTCGGCGGCGGCCGCCGCCGAAGCGGTTGGGGAAAAGGTACCGTCATCGGCCTCCTCCTCGTTCTCCTCTTCAGCGCCAGCGCCATCTGCAAAACCATCATCGACTTCGAGTGGTGGCAGGAAGTCGGCCAAACAGAAGCTTGGTGGGCCCAGTTCTACTACCAAACCGGCCCCCGCATCGCCGCCTCCCTCATCGCCTTCGTCCTTCTCTGGGTCGTCGTCGCCCGCGCTATGAAAGCCGCCGGCTCCGGTCTCGGTCGCCACCCTCTCTACTCCCGAGTCGCCACCCTCGCCGCCTTGGCCATCGGCTGGATCCTCGCCGGAATCTTCTTCTCCAGTTGGGACACCGCCCGCTACCTTGCCAGCACCCGAACGCCCCCCACCGGCGTCGCCGACCCCTTCTTCGGCAAGTCCCTCGAATTCTACTTCTTCGAACTCCCCTTCTACGAATCGGTCGCCTCCTTCGCCGTAACCCTATTCATCGTCGCCACCATCCTCCACTTCGTCATCAGCCAAGTCGCCTCCGCCGGCTCCCTCTTCCGCACTACGGGCGATGGACAATTCGAAATCGAATGGAGAAACCTCAACGGCGGCGGCGCCGGCACCCGCCTCCTCGGCGCCTGCGCCCTCGTCGCCCTCGCCGGACAGTTCTTCCTCAACCGCTACGATCTCGCCTTCGAAAACCACGCTTACCTCACAGGGGTCGATTACGTCGCCGCCAACGTCCGCATCCCCCTCAACTGGCTCGTCGTCGCCGCCGCCCTCGGCGCCGCCGCTCTCGTCGCCGTCGGACGCGGCAAATTGGCACTCGGAGCCCTCATCGTCCTACCCCTCCAAAGCGTGCTCCCCGGCATCGTCAACTCCGTCTACGTCCGACCCAACGAACTCACCCTCCAACGCCCCTTCATCCAGTACCACATGGACGCCACCCGCGAAGCCTACGGCCTCAAAGGTTCCGCCAAACCCAAGCTCTTCAAAGCCAACCTCGACACCGCCCTCGACGCGAACAAACACCGTCACCTGCTCGAGAATGTACGCCTCTGGGACTGGCAGGCCTTTCACGATACCGTTAGCCAGATCCAACCTCTCCGCCCCTATACCTACGTCGATACCGACGTCGATCGCTACAAGATCAACGGCAAGCTCCAGCAGGTCATGCTCACCCCCCGCGAGCTCGAAATCCAGCAACTCGGCGAAGCCAAAAACCGCTGGCCGAACCTCCACCTGGTCTACACCCACGGCTACGGAATCGTCCTCGCCGACGCCAACAAAATCACCGCCGACGGTCTGCCCAGCCTCATCATCCAGGACGCACCACCAAAAGTGAACGTCCCCGATTTAAAACTCACTCGCCCCGAAATCTACTACGGCGAGGTCGAGCACGAACCCGTCTTCGTCCGCACCGCCCAGCCCGAGTTCAACTACCCCTCCGGCTCCGAGAACATGCACAACCACTACGATGGCACCGGCGGCTTCCTCATCGGCTCCCTCGGCATGCGCCTCATCGCCACCATCGCCTACACCGATCCCAATATCATCCTCACCGGGTCCCTCCAAAGCGATAGCCGCATGATGATCCACCGGAAAATCAGCGATCGGCTCGAAACCCTGGCCGGCTTCCTGACCTGGGACGAAGACCCCTACCTCGTTCTCACCAAAGAAGGAAGACTCGTCTGGATGGCCGACGGCTACACCACCTCGAGCTCTCACCCCTACGCCCATTCCGTCAGAACCACACAGGCCGGTCGCATCAACTACGTCCGCAACGCCGTCAAAGCGACCGTCGATGCCTACTCCGGAGAAACCAATCTCTACGTCTTCGACGACAAAGACCCCATCATCCGCGCCTGGCAACAGCTCTACCCCAAGCTCCTCCAACCAGCCACCAAAATGCCCGCCGAGCTACGCGAACACGCCCGCTACCCCGAATGGTTGTTCCGCATCCAGGCCGAAATCCATCTCGCCTTTCACATGCAGGATGCCGAAGCCTTCTACAACAAAGTGGACGTGTGGGACATCGCCAACCGACAAGGCGGCAGCCCCATCCGCCGAGCCAGCGGCGAAGGAGCCGGCCAGGATACTTCCACCGGCAAGTCGAACATGACCCCCACATACGTCATCGCCGACGTCCCCGGTGACGACACCGACCAACCGGAATTCCTCCTCATGTTGCCCTTCACGCCAAGAGGCAAGGACAACCTCATCGGAATGATGATCGGCCGCAGCGACGGCAGCAACTTGGGCGAATTAGTCTTCCTGGAACTGCCAAAAGAGCAGCTCTATTACGGCCCCATGCAGATCGAGTCCCGCATCAACCAGGACCAAACCATCTCCAAGGACTTGACCCTTTGGAACCAACAGGGCTCCCGAGTCGTCCGCGGGCAGATGACCGTCCTCCCCGTCGACAACAAGTTCTTCTTCGCCCAGCCCTTCTATCTCCAGGCTGACCAAGCCCGCATGCCCCAGTTGAAGAAGGTCGTCGTCGCCGTCGGCAATCGTTTGATCTATACCGATACCTACGACCAAGCCCTGGCCGAATTGGGTGCCGCCGCTGCCGCGGCCAAACCCTCCGGATCTTCCGAGACCCTAACTTCGGAAGCCAAACCGACAGCCCCGGAAGGCGCGACCGCGATGGATCCCAAAGCAAAACTGCAAAGCGTCCGCCAAAAAATGGACCGTTATCGCCAGCTAGCCGCCCAAGGAAAATGGGCAGAAGCCGGTCGGGAGCTCGAAGCCATTGACGCCGAACTCCGCAAGTAACCGTTAACCGTTAACGACGAGCCGAGCCCGATCCGCGCCCGGCTTCTTCGAACCGCGACGCGAACTCTCCATCCGTTCAATCGCCGCAGCCACCGCATCCTGCAACCGCTCGGCGTTCACGTTCACCGCGGCCCAACTAAAGCTCAGGTTGCTCAAACCCAAATGGCGCAACTGGAAGTCCCAGAGTTTCTCCGATAGGCCCGCCACCCGGCGTTGCGAAAAGCCCTGACTATCGATCCGATAGACAAAGACCCACTGCTCATCAGAAACCTTCACCCCGAAGTCGCCATCTCGGACCATCGATCCCATCAACGTTTCTACAGAGCCGAGAAGCCCCGGAAGTTCATTCGCGCTGACCATCGAGGCCAGACGGGAGTAGTCGTTGACGCTAATCGTAATCACGATCCCGCTCATCGGGTTAGGCATCTCCAGGAGTCGGCGATAGGTTGCCATGTCCTGGATCCCGGTCGGCAGCAGCAATTCGGCCACGGAAGCCGAAACCGGCTCGGGCGCAACCTCGGGGAGCGGTTCAGCCGGAACTACAGCAACCAGTGCCGACTCAGCTTCATGACTCTCTTCGACGAACGACTGTGCCGCAAAGGCCTCAGAAGCAAAAATCGTTTCGGGCAGCGGAGCAAACTCAGCATGCGCCCAATCGTAGGCCGGAGTCTCCGTCACCGGCGGCAACGCGTCGTAGGTCGGGAACTCGAGCGGGGCGGGTGCCTCCGAGAATATCGGATGCTCCGCTTTCGCCACAAGTGGCGCTTCCGCTTGGAACTGGCTCGCGACAGGGGACGGTTCGAAGGCGAACGAGGGGAAAGGCAGCTCCTCGGCGGGAGCAAACGGCTCTTCCAACGAGTATGTCAGTTCAGGCTGGTAGATCGACTCTTGTTCCGGCTCGGCTATCGCAGCCATAGCAGACTCTTCGAAGATGGGTTCGGCTCTCGGGAGCTCGGCTTCGGCCACAACCTCGGGCACCTGCACCGCTTCCACCTCGAGCGCGACTTCGACCACGGCCAGTGTCGGCTTCGTTGCGCTCGCCGTTGCGCTCGCCGCAATCACATCGTCCAGCAGTTGGCTCTCGAAGCTGGGAGCGGCAGACGGAGTTGTCTCCGCAATCCGTTGCAGCTCTTCGTTGAGCTTCAGTGACGGAAGGGGTCGCAGCATGATCACCGGAGGCGCGGACGCCGCGGGACGATGTTCGCTGCGGGAAACCCGTTCAAATTCGGTTTGAAGTTGGATCGGCTGCATCGCAGCGGTCGGCTGCACAAAGGTAGCCGCAATTGGCTCCGGAACGACGACTTCGATCGGCGGCGGCGGAGCAACTGCTTCCACGGTCACCGTCGGAATCGTCGCAACGGGCTCAGCCACCTGCTCGGGAATCGTTTCCACCTCATGGCTGGAACGGCTGCTCGCCCCGCGTGCCACCCGGGCCATCACCTCTGGGCGAATCCAATCGTAGGAGTTTGCCCCCGAGGCGTTCGCTTCTGACTCCTCGCTACTCCCGCGTTTGCGGCGAGCGCGCCGGCGTCCCGCCACGTCGAATCCCGCTACATCGGGAATCGAGGCGACGCCGCCCTCTCCACTGTAGCCATCGTCGGCCGAGCGCTGCGCCAGCGCCGCTTCGCGATCCGCCGCGTACGCTAGACCCTCCGCCGGAGCGTGGGAATGCATCACTGCCTCCGCAGCCACCGGAGCGGCCTGCTCAGCGCGTGCCGTCCCCCCACCAAATGACCCACGGAATTGGGACAACCAAGCCGAAGGGTTCAGAATGGCAAACCGTTCCTGCTCCTCCGTCCGAACCCGGAGCTCAATGTTCCGTTCCCGCAACTGCTCATTGTTGCCTTTGAGATAGTCGCATACGAGGGCAACAAACGCCGACCCCAAAACGACCACCAGGCTCACGAAAATCTGTAGTTCTAATGCACCTAAATCCATGGCTTCCTAAGTATCTATCGACGATGGACCCTCGGGAGAATAGAGTAGATGGTTCAATTTCTACGGTACTTCGGTTTGATCTACCACCTAGTGGAACCAGAGACCTATACAACTCCGGCGCGACCTACTGCAAACACCTTAGACCTTTCAGGAAAACCCGCAGAACTAGCGCGTCGTCCCACCCAACGGAGCCCGTCGACCCGGCAGCACCGACCCGTTCCGCGAAGGCGCTCCCGCACCCGGATCCGCTTCAATCGTTCGCCGAGCCGCCCCAGCCTGCGAAAAATCCAGCTCACTCGTCTGGAACATCAGGTTGCGGTCCAGAACCATCTCCACCGTCGTACCCCGCGCCAGAACCACATCTTGCCCTCGCGTCAACAGAACTCCCATCAGACCAGCGGCAGCCCCCGCCGCTGCCCCAACGCCAGCGCCCATTCCTGCCCGGCCCGCCACGCTGCCGGCGATCACCCCGATCGACGCCCCGCCCGCCGCGCCTTCACCAATCGTTCGCGCATCCGCGCCCTTGGTCGAATCCGCCGTTATCTTGCCCTCACTCCGGTCCAGTTGCTGCGACGATCGTCCATCGATCCCGCCCACCCGCGCTCGAAAATCCCGGGTCACTCCGTTCGGCAGCGTCAGGGAGTCAAACCGCAGAAACAGCTCCGCCTTGCCTTTCACCCGCCCGCCCCGCTTGGCCGACGTGATCGTACCCGATACGTAACTGCCGGGAGGGATTACAATCCGGCCGTTGGCCAGAATCGGGAAAGACGTCTCTAAATACAGCCGATCGCCCTCAGCCGCATGCCGCGTCGAAACGCTGTTGATCATCACGAGAGGCACTTTCGTTCCGGCCTCAACCAGAAACGGGGCCGGATCCTGAGCGAGAACCGAGAGGGAAGCGAAAGCAAGAAAGAAGACGTGGCGCATAAGAGCTCCTATGCCTATTCTACGGGGCTTACCGTTTTTCCGTTGCAGGAGAATCACGCGCCAACAGCATCAGGCTAAACGCCGCCAAGGGCCATATCTGCAGCAGAAGTCGCTCGACTGAGGTCTGTAACTGCCACTCGAGACGATCCGACCCCACGACATAGACAATCAAGTAGCCCAAAAGCTGCAAACTCGCCGCCACAAACGGCCAAAGCATTGCCCCGCTCTCCACCCGCCGCAAACCCTGCAAACCCAGCCAAACCCCCATCACGAACACGGGCGGCACGAACCAGTCCCCAAACGTCAACAGCCCTTCGACAATGCTCCAAAACACCATCGTGTAACGAGGAAGGTCGACCAAACGAGCCCCCATCGAAGTGGATTTCCCCGCCGCGATCAAGTCATTGGCCGGCGCGAAATGAAACTTGAAATGACCCACAAACGCAAGAAAGACCAGCATCCCGGCTACCATCGGCAAAAGCAACCTGACGCGCTGCCCAAGCTCCGACCGACTCCGAATCACCACGAGAAACGAAAGCAACAGGACGCCGCAGAACATCAATCCTTCATTTTTGGTCCATGCCGCCATCCCCGCGTGTAGCCCCGCCAGGAAGGCCAAAGGACGTCCATCCTCAGCCTGCAATGCCAATAAGCCAAGCGCCACGGCCGCCAGGAAAAAGTACCCCACCGGCACGTCCGCATAGAGCGCTCCCGCGTTCCGAGTTAGCAGGGGCGTCCCCGCCAACACCATGCCCGCCGTCAAACCAAGCGTCGTAGAACGCAAACGGGCCAGCGCCAGCACGGAAACAGTGACCGCGCTGCCTAAAAACAAGATCGCCACCGCCGCCGCCAGCCACTGCGCTTCGCCCCCGTTCCACGCCCATAGCCCGGCTACCGCCGACGGAACCAGCAGCGGATAGTCCAGGTGGGACCATTCCATCAGCGGGTTAAACGGCGCGCCCGTCTCCACCGCACGGAAAAGGAACCTCGCCCGCATATCCCAAATCGACCACGCGTCCCACTCCCCATGCGGAGAGGCCACGACGATCATGAGTACAGTAGCCAGCGCGATGCCGGCCACAATCGCAAAGGCGATCCAAAGCCAAATCGGGGCCGAACTCCTTTTCCATGCCTCTGGCACCGATTGCCCGGCCCGCCACCACGCGCCCGCCGTCAGAGCCAGCGTCAAAACAGCGAAACCGCCCACCGCCAAACCGTTTCCCTGCCCCAACACCACTCGCACAGCAAAATAGACGAGCGATAACAGACCGAAGCCGACGGCAGGGGACAGCGCCAACCGAAGCGGGTCGTGCACGCTCCAGTGCCGCGGTGCCGACCAAAGGGCACGAACCGCGCAGAAACCCGCCAGAACGCAAAGGAGAAGACCACCGAAACCGCCCATCTTACTTCTGCCCCCATTTCTGATTCTCAAACACCGCCACGCCGTTGCCAAACTCGCGAACCAACTTATATCCCTGATCGGCCATCGACCCGGTCGTCACCATCACATGGAAGTTGGTGACCACGTAACGCTGGTTGGGCGAGTTCACCACCACGATTGGGGCCAGCGCATACTGCGCCAAGTAGAATTCGGCAGTTGCATTCACCTCATCGGCCGCCGCCGCCGGGTCGGTCATGTAACCAATTACACCTTTGTCCGGCAGTAACGATCGGACCGGCTGATACCGGGCCGTAAACTGCGTCACCCCATCAATGGCGGGGCGCTTAACGAAGAAGTCGGAGATCTGCTGAAAAAACCTCCCAATCGAGAGGAGGGAGACAAAGGCGACCAGCAAAGCCGCCGCCACGGAACGAGGGGTCATCAGCGTACTATTGTAACGCTGCCGGCTGTGTATGCAGTCGCAATCCCTCAGGACTGACAAACTCCCCAATCGCGATCCGCAATTCCGGGTCCAACGGTAGCTCCTGAGGCAATCGAAGATTGATCTGATAGAGGCCGGCAAAGCCCGGTGCCAGACCCGCGTAGAGCACCGCGCTCCCGGCAATCGGCACGTCGTTCAGCAGGACTCGGAATTGTCCGAGCTTTTCGATCTGGGCCGGCGCACGGGGCAGAATCAGATTCACCAGCCGAGGCACCGTCTGCCCCAAGCCAACGGCGTATACGATCAGGACCTGGCCCGGTTGCGCCGGGGCCGCCGGATCCACCAGACGACCGTCGGCATGGGTAGCAATCACGTATTTGGAATCCAGTGGAAACGCTCCCGGGGACACGTCCGCCACGTCGATATCGACCTCGGGACCTGTCCGGCTGTCGAGCGTCAACAGTAATTTGTGACGACCAACCCGCATCGACGGCGGCACCAGAAAGTTAACCTGCGACGGCGAGACGAACAGAATCGGCACCGAGATCGATCCGATCGAGATGCGAAGCCCGGTACCGGCCAGTGCCGTCGGCAGGATGTCCCCTCGCAAATCATCCGGCCCGATCGCCCGCGTTACGAAAGCGAGATTCTTTCCGTATAAGGTCGCCAGACCATTGGCCGCAATCGGCCCCGTCCGATTGGTCGCCGCGTCCACAATGCTTTGTGCCGAGTAAACCGGCAGATTCCCGATCGGCGGCGTCTGACCCAACAGCGCAGCGCAAACCGACAACAGATGAATTCCGCGGAGCATAAAAAAGGGGATAGACTTGGCGTCTATCCCCATCTTACGCGCTGCGCAAGAGATCCAATGCTAGGAATTTACTGAACCGGAACCAGCCCGCCCGCCGTCTGCGTGCTCACGCCGCCCATGGTGGCGACAATGGCAACGTTACCCGGGGTAGCGCTCATCGGAATCCGGATATTGAACTGGTAGACGCCGCTGATCAAACCAGGCGCCAAACCGGCGTAGAGGATGTCCCCCGCCGCCAGCATCGTGCCGCCCACCGTGATCGTAATCGGATCCCGCAGACGAGCCACGCCGCCCGGAATCTCGCCCGCCTGGAAGACAGGATCGGTGAACCCGAATCCGGTCCCGTAGAGGGTGATGACATCGCCGCGGCGAGCCGCCACGCCGCCAGGAATCACCGCGGGATCAGCAATCACCCGACCGTCCGCAGTCGTCGCCGCAATCGACCGATTCGAGAACGTGAACCAACCCGGCGAGTACTGCGCGATCGTCACCGTGCCCTGATCCGACCGAAGTTCATTCGGCCGACCCGGGTTCAGGATGATGAACACCGGTAGCGGACCCGTCTGGGTGATCGTCGGAACCTGGAAGTTAATCTGATCCGACTGGACGTAGCTGATCGGAGCGCGGCGACCGCCGATCTCGACCGCGACGCAGGCCAATTGCATGGGGAAAGCACCGTTGACGAAGTCGCCGGTGCCAGCCGCACGGGAGCGCCCCGCCACTTCAAAGTCCGAGCCAAAAACGCTGGCGAAGGTATTGGGAGCCAGCGTGGTGCTGAACGAGCCAGCATTGGCCAAGCTCCGTAGGGTAGGCCGTCGCGCCAGGTTGCACGCGCCTTCCGCAGCGAGTTTCACGGTCGTCGTATAGATCCGATCATTCGCGTTGCTGCCTGTGCCGTCGGCGGCGTTACCAGCGACGAAGAGAGTGATTTCGCCCACTTCATTCGCCGGCGGCGTCCATTCAACGTCCCAAGTCACCCCATCGGCGGTCCCATTGCGGGTCGACGCGGTGCTTTGGGTGGCGAACTCGCGCGAGCCCCCGCACGGCGCAGCGCCACTCGGGTCACAATTCACCACGATGTTCTCATTCGGCGTAAAGCTGCCAGCCATCCGCGTCGTGTCGCTGGTTGGGCGGGCGGTGAGCTGGAAGCCCCACCGCCGCGCTTCCGGATGTTCCATTCGAACTCGAATTGTCTGTTTGACGCCGGGGCGGTAGGTCATGGCATCGAGGATCACGGTGAGCTTTCCTCGAGCGTCGGAATTCGCCGGAGCAAACGTCCGGTGGCAAGCCGAGCAGTCTCGACCAGCCATGTCCGTCGGCACGCCAGAAGCGGCGAACGGCGCCCCCCGACTGAATCCCATCACGGCGCTGGCCGACAATAGCGTCGCCGCGCACACGACTACCGCATGCATCATTCGATTCATTGAGTTCTCCACTGAGGGTTAGGTTTAAGCTACCGTTTTATCGCCAGCTGAACGTCAGTCTGGATCTGCTGCCCGTTGAGGAGCATCTCGATCCGGTGATTGCCGTCCGGCAGATTCGGCACCGTGACATTGAATTGATAAAGACCGGATCCAGATAATCCGGCAAAGGACGGGCGGACATCGGTCCCGCCGATCCGCACTTGCAAACTAGCAGCATCCGTCAGCGGGGCCGCCCCGCTGAAGACCCGACCCGGAACAACGGCCGGAGTCGTCGGCCCAAAGCCCGTCCCAAAGAGAAGGACGATGTCGCCAGGCTTAGCCGGTTCGGTCGTTACGCCAGGGAACAGATCCGCTGGAGCAATGAACCGCCCGTCGGTGGCGCGAACCGCCGCCGGGAACCGAATCGGCGTCTGGGTAAAGAGGAACAAGCCCGGAGCCTCGCGCTGCACATTCGCCATCACCGTTTCGCTCGCACCAGCGGGCGTCGTGACCACCACCGGAACCATGCCGGTTCGTGTCAGAGCCGGAGCCTGGACGTTGATCTGATTGGCGCTGATGAAGTTCATCGAGGCGGGTAAACCGTCGATCGTTACTCGAACGTTATCGATCGCGGTGGGGAAGTTGCCACTCGCGTCAATCAAGCCGTCCCAGGTTTTCAAGCCTGGAGCGAAGTTCGCTCCGAAGATGGTCGTCCAGGAGCCGGCCACGACACCGGTAGCGAAGCTCGCCCCATTGACGACACCGCCGGTCGCACTAATCGCCGGTCGTGGCGTGCCGGAGGCCGCTGGGGTTAAGGTGACGCTGGTGGTGTAGATCTTATCGCCGCTGTCGGATCCATTGCCGTTGGCGGCATTCGCGGCGACGTAAATCTTCACCGGGCCCACGTCGGTGGCCGGGGCGGTCCAATCAAACTCGAACCGTCCACTTGTATTCGAAGCGTTTCCGTGGGAAATGAATTCCAGTGGTGCCGAGGCGCGACAGCCCGCCGCCGTTCGCTCAGAACCGTCTTGGCAGAGAATGATGTCCGGCGAGATCGCCGTAAAAGCACCCGCCTGGCCGTTCGCTTCGTTCGAACCGAGCCTCGCCGTGGCTTGGTAGCCATAGCGTCGAGTGGTGTTATCGCCGGTGATTACCACCGCGATGCGCTGCTTTTGGCCGGGTGTATACGTCATCCCGCCAGGCAGTTGCAGCACGACCCTCCCGGTTCCGGCATTCAGCGCCGTTCCGGTATGACAACCGGATTTGGCGCAAGTCGAATCGCCCGGCGCGCCGGTGTGGCGCGGATCGGGACCGGAGGAAAAAGCGTAGAGGAGGATTGGAAGTGTTAAGAGAACGACAGAAGGTTTGGCAATTCTAAGAAGACGGTCTTTGTGCATAATCCCTGTTAACCCGGACTTGTATCAGTCTACTCGATTCTTTGTCGAGAACTTATTACTCGGTAAAAAGTTCACAATTGGGTCAGTGCGGCTAAGGCTTTGCGCGTAGTAGTACTGAGAGGAAGAGTGGAAAGGCGATCGGGAGAGACCCATTCGAGCGGAGAGGGAACGCGGCCGACGGAGGCTTCGACTACCTGGAACGTATAGATGTGATTGGTGATGCTGTGCTTGAAGATATGGAGCGCTCGCCCTATTTTCGCGGTCGGTAGCTGATGCGGTTCGGGAAGTTCCCAGAACCCTGACAGGATCGCCGTTTCCGGAGTTCGTTGCCAGAGGAGAATGTTTCCGTTCCGTATGACTACCAGGAGTGAGCGCTCCACACGACGGATGACCGTCTTGCGTAACTTGAGAGGCAATTCACGGGCCAAACCCTTTTCGTGCGCTTGGCACCAGTTCGCGAGGGGGCATTTGGGGCATTGCGGGTCCCGAGGAATGCAGACGGTGGCACCCAATTCCATCACCGCCTGGTTGTGACGGGATGGTTGGGCGGGGTCGAGGAACTCGTCGGCGGCGAGGCGGAGACGAGACTTAGTCACGGACTGAGAAATGTCACCGGGTTCGGCGGTGAAGCGGGCGAGGACGCGGACGACGTTGCCATCGACGACGGCGTGGGGAAGATCGAAGGCGATGGAGGCGACGGCGGCGGCGGTGTAGTCGCCGATGCCGGGCAGAGTTCGGAGGGTCGCATGATCGCAGGGGAAGGCTCCGAGTGCAACGATCATCTTCGCGGCGGCTTGGAGGTTTCGCGCGCGGGAGTAGTAGCCGAGGCCAGCCCAAGCGGAGAGAAGTTCTGGTTCGGAAGCTCGCGCCAAAGCATCCACAGTTGGGTAGAGGGCGAGGAACCGTTCATAATAGGGAATTACGGCCGCCACGCGGGTTTGCTGCAGCATGATCTCTGAAATCCAGATCGCATAGGGGTCTCGGGTTCGGCGCCAAGGCAGATCTCGTTTGCAGAT
>JAPKZA010000567.1 GCA_026394015.1 Acidobacteriota bacterium | reverse complement strand
GTTAAGTGCTAACCCAGCTTTGCAATCGATTTCTGATTCTTTTCCATTTTTGGTGAAGTAATAGGCTTGGGCTCGCAAATGATAAGCTTCAGCTTTGATGATGGGTGATTCCGTATTCCAGTTCCCAAAATTTTCTTTTGAGAGCTGCTCGATCAGGTCTTTCCACTTTCGATCTTTGGCTAGTGCCTGCATTTTTTTGATAGTTAAAGATGAAGGCGTTTCTTGATGGTGCCATTGGTTGAAAGACTTGGGTCTTATTTGAGTTTGAATGCGGTCTTTTAATTTAGTGACCCAAACTTCTGCATAAAGTGCAGAGGGAGAGCTAATCAGAAGAACGGAGGAGAGTAAAAAAAGATACTTCATGGTAAGTTGGTTCTTTTAGGGTAGGTACTAAGGTGATGTATATTGCGACCATACATCAAGGGGGTATCAAATCAGCGGTATATACCATTAAATTGTCAGAGTTTATCGCTTTGGTGTCAAATGAATTATTGAACGAAACCCTTAGCTCGAAACAGGTTTGATTACTGGTAGGTAAGTAGGTTTAGTTTTCTTTTACTGGATTAAAATGTAACAGCATCTGGGTTCTCTGGATTGATATTAAGCCAATAATGGTTGATTTGACTCGCAAGCAGTTTCTTGGTGTTTTAGTGGTGTTATTTGTTCATCAAATCAATTTGTTCAATCAACCCCTAATAATAATTGCGTAGAGTTACCCTCTTATTTGAAAGGTTATGAAGATCAGGATCGTATTAACCCTCGTGCTGTTGCGGTGAAATTGCATCGTAATGCCAAATGGGAGTTTTGTGATTCAAGTTTATTATTTATGGGTGTATTGGCTTCCCTGTTTTTCTTCTCTAATGCTACTGGATAACGTGGCCTTCTGATCTGCGGCCGGGTTTATCAACATCCAACCCCAAGTGATCTGCCGAGTAGCACGGACCAAGAACTGTTGACGATTCGGTTGTTACCTTTTGCTTAGTCTGAACTTTTTGAATTGATGGTTGTTTTTAATCAATCATTAACGAGACGCACATCGCAGGGAGTCTGCCTGACCTACTTGGCCACTAAGTTGATGGCCGATTACCGGTTACGGGATGTTTCCAGCGTGTCGCAGATTTTCGATAGTGTAGCCACCAGGTGTTAGCGGGTAGAGACTCGATGTCGCGATGGGCTGCTTGGGCTGAAAGGGGTGCGACCATTGTAGCAGGAGGCCACCGTTGGCTGTGGCGTTGCTGTAATTGAGTTGTAGCGGGATCTGTTGCCGTAGGATCTTGATGGGCTTGCTGGTGAGTTCTTGACGAATTGATCGAGGCTCAGACTGACTGAGGATTTCTGAACGATTGAGCCAGAGCGTCATTTGCCCATCGGCTTGCGCGGTGAAAGTGTGAGGCAGTCCGGCGTCGTCGTAGTCGAGGCCGTTGACAACGAATTTGTCGACATCGACCCACGAATCGCTCGACGCCTTGTTCCGAGGTTTGCCATGCCAGCCAACGACGGTCACGGTCACCTCGTGATCGCCGTCGGAGAGATTGTCCTTTGCAAAGAGCGTTGCATCGCGTTTTACCTCGGAGCTATAGCCATCGAACTGCGGTTGCGGCTGACCATCGAGATCAATGTTGGCGAAGCCATAGTTCGGACCGGTCTTGCCCACAACTCTGATCGATGTACCTCGAAAGCGAAACGAGATGCTTGCGTTGTTGTCACGAGAACCTTGGCAAGAACCGTCGAAGCATTCCTTGTCGCCGCGCACGGACCACGGGCCGACATAGGCCGGGCCGTAAGTTGGCAGCAACGTGCCGGTCCAACGCAGGCCGCCGGGAGCAAGTTTCGTCGGGCTCCATGTTCGGTCGATCTGTCGATCAATAGCGACCTCTCGCTGTTTCGTCATCGCCGCGTCTTCAAAAGATGTGACGGTCAAACCTTGCCCTGTATGCGGGGCGGCAGGTGCCGTGAGTCGCACTCGACCCGATTGCCGCTGCCAGCCGTTCCAGCCCGATATGCGATAGACCCGCATCTCATTCTCCCAATTGCCGAAGAAGAGCACGTCGCCGTCGGGCAATGTTGAGACTGAGGCATGACAGAACTCGCCACCCAGTTGATACCAGTGCTTCGCGATGTCTTTGGATTCCATTGAGTCCATCAGCCCTCCGACGAAGAGGCCATTGGAGTCCCAGACATAGGAGAGCTTACCAAAAAGCTTCTGAGTGTTGGATCCTCCATCGTTATCAATCGCGACCACGCAATCGTGAGCGATGCCCGCGATGCCTCGGAGATGAGTTCGGACTTCTCCCGGAACCGAATACCCCTTTCCGAGTTGGCCCACGGTCCACGGCGAAGTCCCGTCCGCCGACCACTTCTGCAAGAATCCATCGTCGTAGTCGCACCAATCGCGCGTCCAATCGTTGAAGGCAGCAAAGAGGCTTCCCGTGCGAGAATCGCGATGTAAGAAAGCTGACCAGCGCGCGTCCGCGTAGTGATTCGTATTGAACCGAGGCGTGCAGCGTCCAAAGACCTCGCCCTTCGGCAGCGTGCCATAGACCGGCGCGTCAGCGGCAGTCCAACTCGTCACTTCGAACCGTTTGACGTGCCGCCCTTCTTTGTCGCTGCTGATGGTCAGGCTGCTCAGGTCGGCAGCGATCGTCGGCGCGAAATCACTGGGGATGCCGGACTCATAGAAGGTGACCTCAGCCTGCTGTGGCATGCCATCGCCATTGGCATCGTTCCATTGATAGGCCGCACTCTTGCCAGCCCATCCCTTGATTCTCGACGACGCATTATGTACAGAGCCGCAGATCGTCACGGGCAACAGTTTCCAGTTCTTTTCGTCGACCTTAAGGATGGTCGGTAGCTTTTCAAGAGCGAGATAAGTCACGCCATCTCGCTTGTAGACGCGGAAATATCCCCCTTCGTTGTGACTGTCTCCCACCAAGCCGTCGGCAAGCTTGCTGTATTGGTAGCAGGAATGAACTGTCCACGATTTTCGCTCGTAGTCAACGAGCACGCGCATGACCCAACCGTACTGTGATCCGACCCACAGCACGTTAGGATTGTCGCCTTCGGTCGCGGCGTGCGGAGCCCAACGTTGGCCGCCGTACCATTCTCGGACGACCGACCCATCCGCCGCGAAGTGAGCCGTGCGGCGCGGTGCCGTCGTTGCTTCCGTGACATAAAAACCGCCGCTGCCATCTGCGCAGAGATCTGCGAAGCCTGCGAAGCTGCGCTTGGTTACGTCGTCATAGAGCCCGTCCTTGCGACCACCCTTCGCACCGTATGTAGTTTTCAATACCCCATCGGCCAAGAATCTTTTGATCTGCTGCGTGCCTGCTTCATACACGAGCAGCTCGCCGGATGAGTGATCGATATCGATCCGTCCGGGTTTGTCTAGACCAGCCACGAACTCAGTTGTAGTCTTGTTCTTGCGTGACAGCTTCACCACGCGATTGCCGCTGCTGACGAAGATCACGCCATCGGCTCCGACCGCGACACCCGCTGGACTCGAAACCTCAACCGTATCGAGCAACCCGCCAGTCTGCGGGTCATACCAACGAAGCGCATTCTTCTTTTCATAGGCCACGACCAGCACGCCCGCGTGCGTATCCATGTCGCTCGCGTCCATGTCGTCGTTGGCGGGATCCCATTGCACGTCGATCATGACAGCCTGCTCGCCAACGGCTGTGCCTGCGACCGTTCGCTTCGCCAGCCTGCCCGTCGCGGCGTCGTAGACATAGAGCAGTTGCTTTCGTTGCTGCGCGGGTGCGATGCGGCCGTCGTTGGTCTTCACATGTCCGAGCATGAAGACCTCACCGCTATCGACGGCCAGACTCAGGGCACCATCCCAAGCACGCGGATGCAGCGCAGTCCAGAGTCGCTCTTTGCCGTTAGGCGTCATCTTGAGCATACAAGTTTCGATGTTCTCCGTGGTGTGAGCGGACACATAGATCCCGGTTTTATCCACCGCGATTCCAAATGGAGCATGATGCGTGCCCGGTCCACACGCCGTCCGCCAATCGTCGCCTGGCGGATAGTTCGACCCGACGCTCATCAGATAAGTCGCCT
>JAPKZA010000155.1 GCA_026394015.1 Acidobacteriota bacterium | reverse complement strand
TTTGCTCAGCGTGTTGCCGGGGATGGCGGATCGGAAGGTGAGCGAGGTGGACGAACTGACCCCGTCGGCTTGGTGGCGGCGGCAACAGGCCTAGCCGAGTTTAAGGGAATTCGCAAGGCTGGGGTTGGCCGAACGCTTACGTTATAGTCGACTCCGGGATGCCGGGCGAGGAACGCGGTCTGCACCGGGGGCGGTAGTTGTTCCCATCCCAGGGTGTCGAAGAAGAAACCGTCATAGCCGGCCCGAGCCAGCAGCGCGGCCAGGTAATCCGCCCGCGCGGCGACGAGGTCGGGATTCGCGAAGTCGTACCATTGCGCGGGCTTCCCGTTTTCGGCCGCGCCGCCCGTGACCGGGACTCGTGTCAGCAACCACTCCGGCCGCATGCGCTTTTGCCAGGATTCGGCGGCGGAAACCCAGTCGCCGGGATAGAATGCCGAGGACCATTCATAAGCCACCAGGCGGGAACCGCCGCCGCGCAGAAGGGCCGAGTGTTCCGGAGTCAGGATGCCACCGGTAACCAGGATTTCAAAGCTGCTGTACCAAGCTACTTCGCGGGCTGAGAAATGGGCCGCGTAATGAAAGGCGACCGCGGGCTTGGTCGGCTGCTTTACCAACCCCGCCAGCAGGGCGCGTCTTGTTATTCCAGTCATCACTCTGCTTTCACCGCCATGGTTACTTTCCCGGAACTGGCGAAGGTTCCCACTCGAAGTATGACGGAAGTCTCATTCGAAACGGCTACCCCACCGGGAACCCGAAAGTTCAATTGCATCACACCGGCGATCATTCCGGGCGCGGCACCGGCGTAGAGGACTTCGGCATTGACGCCCCCCACTTGGACGGAGACCGGGAGGAGGGGGGAGGGAAGCACCCCGCTGTTGATTTTCCCGTCGACACCACCGGGAGTCGTTTGCCCTTCACCGGTGGCAAAACAGGTAACGATCGATCCTCGGGTGGCGGGAGCGCTGGAACCATTGAGTTCGCCGGATTGGTTGAGCATGGCGACTTGCCCGACCCCGGTGGAGGAGGCCGTGAATAAGGCCGGAGCGGCGGGTGCGACAGCCATTGAAAATCCTTCGGAACGGACCCCGTCGTTTTCGGCCTGCACGGTGACGGTGGCTTTGCCGGCGACCGCGTAGGGCACCGCGAACACCGCCTGCTGCGGGCTCATATAAACGATCGGGGCCTCGACGCCGTCAAACAGAACTCGTTTCAAATTGCTGCCGAAAACGGCCACCAGCAATCCGGGCGAAATGGGTTTGGATTCAAAGCTGGCCGCATTCGTAATTCCCGCGATCCGCGGGGCGACGGCGGCTACGGTCCGGCATGGCGTGCGCGGGGCATCCAGGGAAAGGTTCTTGCGCATCGCATTGATATTGAGGAGGTTAGCGTCGGTGCAGAATTTGGAGGGGTCCATTTTGTACTCCACCTCCAGGACGGCTTTGCCGCGGTCCAGAAAGGGCTTCAGCAGCGCGCATTCCTTATACTGGAAACACTGTTCGCTGAGGGCCCAATCGAATAAGGGCTCCAGTTCGCGCACCTGGTCGAGGTCGTTCTTCAAACCTACGGAAAGCCCTCTGGCGTGGGCGGCGGAAGCGAGCCAGGTGTTGAACTGGATCTGATCGCGGGCGGTGAGCGGGAATCCGCTGCGGTTGGTATAGGCATCGACATTGTCGGGTTCGATGGCGTCGAAGCCCTTCTGCTTACAGAGGTCGAAACGAGCTTCCAGGATGGGTTTCAAGTCGTCGAGGCGGCGAATATCCAGCCAGCGTTCGTTGGGAAAATCCGCGAGTGGCAGCCCTTTCACGGCTTCCGGAAAGCGGGCGGCGTCGGGTCGCCAATCCTCGAACGTACCGACGCTGACGTAGCAGATGACTTTGCGGCCCTTGGCGTGGAGCGAGGCCACGATGGAGGCGTCGTTATCAAAGAGGTCGATATCGAAGACGGTCGCAGCCACGCTTTGGTCAACGGGTCCTGTTAGCTGCCACTGCCAGTCCACTTGCGGAGGGGGCTGCCAGATTGTCTGGGCTTGTCCGAATAGTCCGGTTGACGTCAAAAGCAGGACTAGTGGAAAGGAAAAGAGAGGCCGCATGAGAACAGACTAGTGCACTAGGACCTCAAAAGCGCTAGTACTTATGACTCATTTCGGGCCTAGGACTATAGGCCTCTTTTTTTCAGCGGGGGACTGCTACTAGTGTTCTATTTACCGACGCAGATCCTTCCCGGAAAATGAGGAAGTCCAATCACTGCTGTCCGAAACAACTCGAGAACGGGCGACACGTGTTGTAAACATGGGTCTTAAGCCGTTGGAATTGAGTTCGGAAAGTTGAGGTCTAGTTTTTCGGGTTACTGTCTCCTGTCCAAGAAGATTGCCCGTGGGC
>JAPKZA010000206.1 GCA_026394015.1 Acidobacteriota bacterium | reverse complement strand
TCAGTTCGCGGTCGCGGAAGACCCGTTCGCCGCCGACACGAAGCAGCGGAAGGCCAGGCCGCCACGCAGTGGTGCCGGCTTTACGAAACCGAACTTCGACCGTCGCGTTGCGATTGGCGTCGCCCTCCAGCAGCCACTCGAAGCCGAGGTTCAATAGCGTCGGATGTTCGACGTGGAAGCGGCCGGGGCGGGCGGCATTTTGCGCCTGCACGGTGCAGGCGGCGAGAAGGAGAAGGGGGGCAACAAGGCGCATGAGGGAGCTTAGCGATGATATTACACTTTGGAGATGTCACTGCGTTCTTTGATCGGCCTCTTCGGCACCTGCTTGGCCTTTGGCCAGGAGTTCGTGATTTCCGACGACTGGCAGGTGCGGGTGGAGGGGCAGGCGCTGCGGGTCAAGCCGCCCATGATGATCGAAGTAGTCGGCGAGCGGTATACGTCGATCCCGATGTTCAATCCGAAGGTGGGCGGCTGGGTGAAGGGCATGCAACTCAAAGGCGTGCGCGCGCAGGAAACCACGAGCCCACGGTTGCTCGATCTAACCAGCTTTCATCTCCGGGCGGGGCCGGAGGAAAACGCGCCGCTCTTCATTCGAGGCGTAGACTATGACATCGACCTGGAGTGGGGAACTTTTGGACGACTCACCGACAGCCGGATCGGGGCCGAGCAGGAGGTCTTCGCGAGCTATCGACATGCGCAGTTGCGGCTCGACGCGGTGGTCCAGACCGCTTCCGGGCAGATGGTGATCAGGGAAGGGGAGCCCCGGGCCGCCGCGCCAGCGGTGCCCGGGGTGAACGCCGGAGAGCGCCATTGGGGCAATATCTACCTGTCTGGGTTCATCGCCAAGCTCGCCCCGGAGCATCTGTTCCCCGTGTTGGAGGCGGCTTACCCGGAGTCACCCCGCGTCGCCAACCCAACGGTCGACCGGCTCGTGAAGCGGCTGCGGAGCGGGCAACCGCTGCGGATCTTGGCCTGGGGCGACAGCGTTACCGACGGGAGCTACCTGCCGGAAACCGACCGGTGGCAGACCCAATTTGTGACGCGATTGCGGGAGCGATTTCCCCAGGCTCGGATCGAACTGTTGACCCAAGCCTGGGGCGGGCGCAACACGGCGAGCTATCTGGCCGAGCCCCCCGGCAGCGCGCACAACTATCGCGAAACAGTGCTCGGGGTGAAGCCGGATTTGATTATCTCGGAGTTCGTCAATGACGCCCGGCTCGAGCCGTCCCAGGTCGAAGAGCGGTACACCCGGCTCTTGGCGGACTTCAAAGGAATCGGCGCGGAGTGGGTTATTTTGACGCCGCATTACGTGCGGCCGGATTGGATGGGGTTGACGCGGGAGCGAGAGGTTGATGAGGACCCCCGGCCCTACGTCGCCGGCTTGCGGCAGTTTGCGGCCAAGCACGACGTGGGCTTGGCGGATGCGTCCCTGCGCTACGGGCGGCTTTGGCGCCAGGGCGTCCCCTACAATACGTTGATGGTGAATGCCATCAACCATCCGAACGGCCGCGGGATGCGGCTGTTTGCCGACGCCTTGATGGCCCTGTTTCGCGATTGAGAATACGAAAATGAAGATTCCAGGATTTGCCTTCGAGACGACCGATTGGGATGCGGTGGAGCCGACCGTGCACGCGGGTGAGACCGGCGAAGCACTTTGGCGCACCCGGCATTTCGGAGATATTCGTGTCAGGATCGTCGAGTATTCGCCCGGCTACATGGCGGACCACTGGTGCGAGAAGGGGCACGTGATTTTGTGCCTGGAAGGAGAGCTGCTGACCGAGTTGAACGATGGGCGCCGCGAAGTCCTGCGCGCGGGAATGAGCTATCAGGTAGGGGACGGCGTGGGGGCGCACCGAAGCCAGTCCGACGGTGGGGCGAAATTGTTTATCGTGGACTGAGGAGCTTCTTCCAATGCGCCGTAGGGAATTTCTCAGTGCCGTGGCCAGCGCCACACTCAGTTCGGCGCAGCCCCCGCGTCGCCCGAACATCCTCTTCGTCATCGCCGACGATCTCAACACCGACCTCGGCTGCTACGGCCACGCCCTCGTCCAATCGCCCCACATCGATTCTCTCGCCCGGCGCGGCGTTCGTTTCGAACGCGCCTACGCCCAATACCCGGTCTGCAACCCCAGCCGGACCTCCTTCCTCAGCGGTCGCTACCCCGAAACCACCGGCATCCTCGACAACCGGGCCAACCCCCGCGCTAACCTCAAAAACGCCCTCTTCCTGCCCGAATACCTTCGCACCCAGGGCTACTTCACCGCCAGCATCGGCAAAATCTACCACGATGGCATGCAGGGCCCCAACGATTGGGACGTCCTGCTCGACCCCCGTCCCTCTTCCAACATCGGCCGCACCGGCCCCGGCCGCAACCTCACCGGCGGCAAGTTCCCCTTCTTCGAAGTCCGCGCCGCCGAAGGCACCGACGAAGACCACACCGACGGCCTCATCGCGAAGGAAACCGTCCGCCTCCTCGGCCAGAAGCACGACAAACCCTGGTTCCTCGCCGTCGGTTTTCGCAAGCCCCACGACCCCTACATCGCCCCGAAGAAGTACTTCGAACCGTATCCCCTCTCCAAAATTCCCAGCCCCCAAGGCCCCGCCAACGACGGCGATGACATCCCCGCCGCGGCCTACCCAGCCCCCCGCCATCCCGTCGACGAAGATGGCGTCCGCGAGTTCCGCCAAGCCTACGCCGCCTGCATCAGCTTCACCGACGCCCAAATCGGCAAGGTCCTCAACGCCCTCGCCAACTCCCCCGACGCGCCCAACACCATCATCGTCTTCTTCGGCGACCACGGCCTCCATCAGGGCGAGCATAACTGGCTCAACAAGGTCACCCTCTTTGATCGCAGTGCCCGCGTCCCGCTCCTCATCGTGCCGCCCGGACCGCCGAAGCTCGGCACCGTTTGCCGTCAGCCCGTGGAACTGCTCGGTCTCTACCCCACGCTGATGGACTTGGCCGGCCTAGCCCATCCCCCGGGCCTTCAAGGCGCGAGCCTCGCCCCGCTCCTCCGCGACCCCGAACAGCGCTCCACGCGTCCCGCCTACTCCGTCGTCACCCGACCCGGCAAAACCCTCGGCCGCTCCATCCATACCGACCGATTCAACTACATCGAATGGGATGAAGGCCGCGCCGGCGTTGAACTCTACGACCACTTCCTCGATCCTCACGAGTATCACAACGGCAACGGCAAGCCAGAGTACGCCGCCGCGCAGACCGAACTGAAACGCCAATTGGCCGCCGCCAGACCGAAGCCGGCGACACCTTAGAGTTGCCAGCAACGAACACTCCTAATCCCCCCGGCCGCACTCGGGGATTGACTCCGGAACCCCAGAAGGAATAGGCTCAATTTCGGGAGACTGTGATGATTCAGCTCAAAGTAAATGGTTCGGCCAGGAAGTTTGACGGCGATCCGGAGATGCCGCTGCTCTGGTACCTCCGCGATGTGCTCGACTATACGGGAACGAAGTTCGGCTGCGGAGCCGGCCTCTGCGGCGCGTGCACCGTCCACGTCAACGGCGAGGCGATCCGCAGTTGCGTCACCACCATGAAGGACGCCGCCGGCAAAGCCATCACCACGATCGAAGGGCTCGGCGCTAAGCAGGAACATCCCCTGCAAGCTGCCTGGAAGCAATGTAACGTATCCCAATGCGGATACTGCCAAAGCGGGCAGATCATGCAGGCCGCCGCGCTCCTCAAAGCAAAGCCGAAGCCGTCCGACGCGGACATCGACAGCGCCATGCAAGGCAACATCTGTCGCTGCGGAACCTACCAGCGAATTCGGCAGGCCATCAAAATCGCGGCGGAGGTGAAAGCATGAACCGCATTGAACGCGTTTCCCGACGTGGCTTTTTAGGCACCGCCTTCGGCGCGGGCGCCCTCGTGCTCGGCGTGCAAATCAACGAAGCCGAAGGCGCAACGCCGGCCTGGATGCCGAGCGTCTACCTGGGCATTGAACCTAACGGCACCGCCGTCATCGTCGCCCATCGCTCGGAAATGGGCACCGGCATTCGAACGGTCCTGCCGATGGTCGTCGCCGATGAGCTCGAAGCCGATTGGAAGAAAGTTCGCATCGAACAGGCGATCGGCGACGTCAAGTACGGCTCCCAGAATACCGACGGCTCGTGCTCCATTCGCGATTTCTACGATGCGATGCGCGCCGCCGGCGCCACCGTTCGGCTCATGCTGGAACAGTCCGCCGCCAAGAAATGGAACGTGCCGGTCTCGGAATGTAAAGGCCAGAACCACTTTGTCGTCCACGCCAAAAGCGGCAAGAAAGCCGGCTACGGCGAACTCGTCAAAGTAGCTTCCACCCTCCCGGTGCCGAAAAAAGGCGAGTGGACCTTGAAGCCCGAAAGTGAGTTCCGCTACATCGGCAAAGAGATGCCCACCATGGAGCAGGGCGATCACACCCGTGGTGCCGGCAAGTTCGGCATCGACGCGAAGATGCCCGGAATGCTGTACGCCTCCATCGAGCGGCCCCCGGTCCTCGGCGCGAAGTTGAAAAGTTTCGATGACGCCGCGGCCAAGCAGGTCAAGGGCGTCGTGCGGACGGCAACCATCGATGCCTTCAAACCCCCGCATAACTTCCAGGCGTTGGGCGGTGTCGCGGTGTTGGCCGATAGCACCTGGGCCGCGGCCCAGGGTCGCAAGAAGCTGAAAGTCGAGTGGGACCTGGGCCCCAACGGCAGCTTTGATTCGGCCAAAGACAAAGCCGAAATCATGGCGAAAGCGATGCAGCCGGGCAAAGTTGTCCGCAACATCGGCGACGTCGATAAAGCCTTCGGCGCGGCGACCAACCTGCATGAAGCGTCTTATTACATCCCGCTGCTCTCGCACGCTCCCATGGAGCCGCCCGCCGCGGTCGCTGAATGGAAGGATGGCAAGGTCGTCACCTACGCCGCCACCCAAAATCCGCAAGCCGTGCAGGAAGCTGTGGCCTCTGCCATGGGTATCAAGAAAGAGGATGTTACCTGCCACGTAACCCTTCTCGGCGGCGGGTTCGGACGCAAGTCAAAGCCCGACTACGTCTGCGAAGCGGCGATGCTTTCAAAGACCGTCGGCAAACCGGTGAAGGTCGTCTTCAGCCGTGAGGACGACATCAAGTTCGACTTCTACCATGCCAATGCCGGCATGTACATGAAGGCCGCCCTGGACGAAAAAGGCCGACCCACTGCTTGGCTCCACCGCAGCGTCTTCCCGTCGATCGGATCCACCTTCGACGCAACGGCCGAGTACGGGCAGGAGTTCGAAATGGGCATGGGCTGGGTCGATCTGCCCTATGCCATCGCCAACCATCGCGCCGAAAACGGGCCGCACAAAAACCACGTCCGCATCGGCTGGATGCGGGCCGTCGCGCACATCTACCACGCCTTCGCCATCCATTCGTTTGTTGACGAACTGGCCGCCAAAGCCGGTCGCGACCGCGTCGAGTACATCCTCGATCTGCTGGGTCCAGACCGTAAAGTGCCGATCGAACCCGTCGGCATGAAGTATTGGAACAACGATCAGGGGCAGGACACCTATCCCGTCGACACGGCCCGGCTCAAGCGGGTTGTCGAACTCGTCGCCGAGAAATCCGGCTGGGCGAACAAGAAGCCGCAGAAGGGTCGGGCCCTCGGCATCGCCGCCCATCGCAGCTTCCTCTCCTACGTCGCCGCGGTCGTCGAAGTGGTCGTCGACGACCGCGGCCGCGTCACCATCCCTCGCGTCGACATTGCGATTGACGCTGGGCGGATCATCAATCCGGAGCGCGCCAAGTCCCAATTGGAAGGGGCCGCCGTCTTCGGAACCAGCCTCGCTATGATGGGCGAGATCACCGCCGCCGACGGCAAGATCGTCCAGTCGAACTTCAACAACTACCCCGTCGCCCGCATGTCGGAAGCGCCGCTCGTCACTCACGTTCATCTGGTGCCGAGTAACGCTCTACCCGCCGGCATCGGCGAGCCCGGAGTTCCACCCATCGCGCCCGCCATTACGAGCGCGATCTTCGCCGCCACCGGCAAACGGGTCAGGGAACTACCGATTCGAAAAACGAAGTTAGTCTAACGAAAAGGCCCCCGGTAAAACGGGGGCCTTTCTTATCTAAAACGCAATCCGCGGCGTTTAGAATGCAATCCGCAGCGCAAACTGGATTTCACGCGCCGGGGTGTTCAATCCCGTAATCGTGCCAAACCCACCGCTCGATCGGTTCGCATTCGGATTCCCCAAGTTGGTCTTGTTCAAGAAATTGAACGCTTCCATCCGGAACTCCGTCTTCAACTTCTCCGTGATGTGGAAGTCTTTATGCAGCCCAAAGTTCAACTGGTGGATCGAAGGACCCCGCACAATGTTCCGCCCCGCGTTGCCGAACGGGAATCGCGGATCCGTCGGGTTCACTACGGTATCCGGATTCAGCCAGCGCTGAATGGTCCGTTGCCCTTCCGGCATCACCGGGTTCCCCGTGATGTTCGGCCGATAGTTCGGCGCGCCGCTCACCTGAAACTGAGCCGAAGGGCCCCATGTCAGATTTACCGGCGTTCCGCTTCCAGAGAAGTTGATCGCCGATAGCCGCCAGCCACCCGCCACCAAATCGGTAGCCTTGTTCCAGCCCGAACCGAACTTCTGGCCCTTGCCAAACGGCAGGTCGTACAGGAACGTCGTCACGTTGTTAAACGGCTGATCATAGCCGCCCAACCCTTTCTCGGCCGCCAGATTCTGGTAGTTCACCCGGCTGTTATCGCCGTTCGCCGTCTCCAAGTGGCCCGAAGCGTTGTCAATCGCCTTCGACCAGGTAAACGAGTTCAGCAGATAAAAACCGTTCGAAAACTTCCGCTCCAGCTTCGCCTGGAAAGCGTGATAGTCCAGGAACCCGCCCGCGAAGGCGGATTGAATATAGCTGTAGCCGACAATCGGCCGGCGGGCATCCACCGAAAGATTTTCGCCCGGGTTATTCGGACGCGCCGTATTCAGGTCGCCCAAAATCATCATGTTCCGGCCAATCGTACCCACGTAGCCAACGTCCAAAACCATTCCGGCAGCGATCTGCCGCTGAATCGTCACGTGGTAGCTCTTCACCGACGCCGACGGTAGATTGAACGGAATCTGATTCGTCCGCACCGTATTCGTCCGCACGTTCGCGATCGTCAGGAAGTTGTCCGGAAAGCCCCGCTCGAAGGGCAAAAAGCACGTCGCCGGGTTATAGTTCCCCGTCGTCGGGCACAACGTCTGCCCGCCGCTCGGCACCGCCGGCGCCACCTGGTTGATGTTTGGATTCAAAATGAAAGGCAAATTATAAGCCAACAGATTCTCGCCGCCCATGCGGTTGAAATGCAGGTAGCTGACTCCAAACGCGGCCCGAATCACCGTCTTGTCGTTCAGCGTATAAGCCGCCCCAATCCGGGGTCCGAAGTTGTTCCGATCCGGGTTCACCCCGGACCGATCCCGCAGCGATCCGTCCTTCGCCAAAATCATCGTGTTATTCGACGGGTCGAAGTTCGACAACCGATTCTGCCCTTCCCACTGCGGAGTCGCAAACTCATAGCGCAAACCCAGGTTCAACGTCAGCCGCCACGAAACCTTGAAGTCATCCTGCAGATAAAGGAAATGCATCCGCTGCCGATAATTCACAATCGTCGCCGTATTGAGCTGATAGCTCGAACGCGCGCCCATCAAATAATCAGCCACAAACTGCCGATCGTCGGTCGCCGTGCCAGGAGCCTGCGAGAACCGGCCGCTGAAGCTGCTCCCACCGTACTTCGGGTTGAAGTCGTCGATATCGGTATCAATGCTCTGATACTCGTATCCCGCCTTCAAGCTGTGCTTGTTCAAAATCTTCGCGAAGTTCACCTTCGGGTCAATCACGAACGGATTCTGGAACTGCGGATTCGAGCCCTGCACCCCGATCGAAGTGAAGCCGTTGATGCCCGTGCTCATCACCCCACCCGTGAACCGCTTGTCGTTCGGGATGTTCGGAATCCCGAACCGCTCGCCAATCGTCGGCGTCCCCACGAACAGCGGAAACTTGCCACCCTCGGTCCGCGAAATGCCCATCCGAAACTCAATTAGCGACGTCGGGCTCAACGTATACGTCGTGCCCACCGCCATCTGTTCATTCCGCACCCGCACCGTCCCGTTAGCGTCTCCACCCGACGGACCCGGAATCGCCGGCGGTTCCAAATTGTTCATGAGCCGATGGCTGTAACGCGCAAAAGCCGTCCACTTGGAACTGAAATACTGGTCATAACGAATATCGCCCTTGTCGTTTTGGTCGGTCCGATTCGGCTGCGACTCAAAGTTGTTGCCGACCCCCAGCGGGCCACTGCCCACGCGGTTCGGGGCCGGAAGATCCGCCAAAATTTCACGGGCGGAACGACCAATCGCCGAGGCCGGAATCACCCCGTCCGAGTAAACTACTCCCGTGTACGGGTTCCGAATCGGTATGCCCATGTTGCCCTGCCGCATCGCCATCGAAGGCAGCGTCACGTAAGTAATCACCCGGCTCACCCGCCGAAATCCCTCGTAGTCGCCAAAAATGAACATCTTGTTCTTCACGAGCGCACCGCCCGCCGCCACGCCAAACTGGTTCTGAATCAACGTCGGCTTCTGGTTGTTCACCGGCTTGAAAAAGCCCGTCGCATTCAGCGACGTGTTCCGCAAATACTCCCACGCCGAAGCATGCAACTCGTTCGTTCCGCTCCGGATCGAAGCGTTGATCACCGCGCCCCCCGCCCGGCCAAACTCGGCCGAAAAGTTGTTGGTCTCCAGGCGAAATTCCTGCACCGCGTCCGGGGTCACCTGGACTACCTGGTTCGAAAAGCCCTGGTTCGATGTTCCGTAGGCGTTGTTATCCACCCCGTCAACCACAAAATTGTTCTGCGAACTCCGCATCCCGTTCACGTTGAACGAAGCGTCCCGCGAATTCGAAATCGTGCTGCGCCGCACGCCCGGCGCCAGCAGCGCCAAATCAGCGTAGGCCCGGCCATTCAACGGCAGGTTCACCACCTGCTGCGTCCCGATCACCGTCCCCCGCGAACTGGAGTCCGTCTCCAAAATCTTCGCCGCGTCGCTCACCGTCACACTATCGGTCGTCGACCCGACCTCCAACTGCAAATCCACCCGCTGCCGGGCGTTCACGGTCACTTCAAACTCTTTCGCCACCGCGGTCTTAAAACCCGCCGATTCGGCCGAAACTTTATAAAAACCAGGCTTCACGGTCTGGAACTGAAAGCTCCCGCCGCTGTCCGTCTCCGTGCTCACGTCCACTCCGGTCCGCGAGTTGCTCAGCTTCAGCTTTGCTTTCGGAATCCCCAGGCCAGACGCGTCACGAACCAACCCCAGCACGGTGGCTGAGTCGAACTGGGCCAGCAGCGGCATGGCCGCAAGCCCCATCAAAAGAAACAAGATTTTACTCATAGACGTCCCTAAGGTATAGCGCAATAACGGTTAAAGATTAATGACAAAGCCAAATCCGAAACCCGCCCACCGCCGCCTGCGGCGTATGGCTCGGAGACTCCAGCCCCTCCGGCAGCAGTAAATCGTGGTCCGCCGCCGCCGCGAAAAGACGGTCCCGTTCCGCCGCGTCGCGGACCAAAAACACGGTCCCCTCCGGCGCCCGGGTTGCCCGATACTCGTCCCCGAAGAGCACGATCCCTCGCGCGCGAAAATCCAGCGTATGCGCCGGTGGCTCTTTCCCCGCCAGCACATACTGAACCCTGGTCAATGGCAAAGTCGTCAGCACGAACTCATCGGCCAGCCCATAAGCCAGCAGCCCCGGCGTCCGGTGCAACGCCGCGTACGCCACTCCCGCCGCATAGCTCGGTACCGGCACCGGCGTCTCGTGCAACGGCCCAGCCCGAAAAATCAAAACCAGCAGCGGCAGCCAAGCCCAGCGACCTTGCAACTCCCGGCCCACCGCCACCGCCGTCGCCGCGAAAACCGGCAGCAGATAGGTCGGGTTCCGATACCCAAACAAAAACAGCAATCCGATGCTCAGCCCCAACCACGCGTCGCGCCGCCACACCAGCATCGGCATCGCGGCCACCGCCAGCCACGGGTCTATCTCCCAAGCCCGCGTCGGATAAAAGCTCCAAGCCGGCTCCTGCGCCGCCGCCGCCAAGCCCCAGTGCAGGTGCTCGTCCAGGATGTGTTCCTTCCAGTACCACTCCGTATGCGTCGCCAACTGGTACAGGTGCCAAGGCGCCACCGCCAGTGCGACCCACCGCCATTGCCCCCGCTGCCAAAGCAACGCCGGCAGCCCGGCCACAGACTTCCAAAGGATCGCCGCCGCCGCCCACGGCCAGCCGCCCGCCTGCCAGTAGATCGCCGCCATCGTACAGGCCAGCAGCGGAACGTCCGTCATATTCGCCCGCGCCAGCGTGAAAAAAGTGTAGTTCGCCGCCAACAGAAAATACGCGCCCCACCCGGCCATCCGCCAAGCCAGCGTCAAAGCCAGCGCCCCCAGCAACAGCGAGGGCAGCCGCAAGCTCCAGTTCGAAACGCCAAACAGCTCTACCGAAACAGCCGCCGGAAGAAACGCCAGAATCGGTTTCACAAAAGCCAAACGCCCCAGAAATCGGGGCGTCAGCCATTCGTTGCGTTCCGCCATCCCAATGGCAGTCGAACTATACAGAGCCTCATCCTGCGTCCGAATCTGCCGGACCGGGTCGGTATAGCCGCTCGCCAGCGTTACGTCCCGCACGCCCCAGCCTAACCAGACCAGGGCGAGCAGGAAGACGCCTAATACTTGGGGACGGTGGGGTCCACCTGCTCCGACCATGCCGTGATTCCGCCTGTCATGTTGAAGACCCGCTTAAAACCAGCCGCCCGCAGCGCATCGCAGCCTTTGGCGCTACGGCCACCCATCTTGCAATGCAGCACGTAATGCGCGTTCGGATCCAAATCCGCAATCCGTTTCGGCAACTCGCCCAGCGGAATCAGGTTCGAAGTCGGAATCCGCCCAATCTGAAACTCGTGCGGCTCCCGCACGTCGATCAGAATAAAGTCCTGCCGCGAGTCGATCATCGTCTTCACTTCTGTCGGGCTGATCTCACCCACCACCGGAGGCGGCTCCGGCTTCTGGATCCCGCAGAAATGGTCGTAATCGATCAGCTTCACGTCCCCGGTCGAACAGATGCACTCCGGGTTCTTCCGCAATTTCAACTCGCGGAACCGCATCGCCAACGCATCATAAAGCATCAGCCGACCAATCAGCGGTTCGCCCGCCCCCAGGATCAGCTTCACCACCTCGGTGGCCTGAATCAGACCCACCACGCCCGGCAGAATGCCCAGCACCCCACCCTCGGCGCAACTCGGCACCAAACCGGGAGGCGGCGGCTCCGGATACAGGCAGCGGTAGCACGGCCCGCCGTCCGCCGCAAAAATCGTCGCCTGCCCCTCGAATCGAAAGATCGAAGCGTAAACGTTCGGCTTGTTCAGCATCACGCAAGCGTCATTGATCAAAAAACGGGTCGGAAAGTTATCGGTGCCATCGGCGATGATGTCGTAATCCCGCATGATGGCCAGCGCGTTCTCACTAGTCAGCGCCACCTCGTGCTTCACGATCTTAATCAGCGGGTTGATGTCCCGCATCGTCTCTTCGGCCGAGTCGATCTTCTTCTTGCCGATGTCCTTCGTCCCGTGGATCACCTGCCGCTGCAGGTTCGAAACGTCGACGACGTCGAAGTCAACCAGCCCGATCGTGCCGACCCCGGCCGCGGCCAGGTACATCGCCACCGGAGCCCCGAGGCCACCGGTGCCAATCAGCAGCACTTTAGCCGCCTTCAGCTTCTCCTGGCCGTCCACGCCGACCTCCGGCATGATCAGGTGCCGGCTGTAGCGAGATACCTCTTCCTGGGTTAGCATCGGCCGCCTGCAATCGAAGGGACGATGGAGATCGTGTCGCCGTCGCCGACCGCGGTCGCATCCTTCTGCAGGTAGCGGATGTCCTCGTCGTTCACGTAGACGTTAACAAAACTGCGAAGCTTGCCTTCGTCGTTAAAAAGGTTCTTCCGCAGATCGGGGAACTGCGTCGTCAAACTCGCGAGCGCTTCGCCGACCGTGGCGGCGGCTACATCTACGGAGTTGTTCTTCTCGGCAAATTGCCGCAAGGGGGTGGGGATAAGGATCTTGGCCATTACTTAATTCCTAATATTCTAAAGGCTCTTGGGCGGCATGCGTCCGCTCCTCATTCGGGAGCCAGCTATTCGCATGATGAAACGTTCCTTTTTGGATGCTCAGAACGATGAAACTGTACCAAGGACACGAGTTTTCCAGGTCGGTTTTCGAAAAATAAGCGTCGCAGTCCGGATGAGAATGAAAAATCCCAATCACATCCATGCCCAGCTTGCGCGCTTCCCGATCCGCCATTAGCAAGTCCTCGGGTCGCACTTCGTAGTGCTCGTTCTGCGGGCCGCTGTAAGCGTTCTCCAGGTTGATCGCCACTTCAACCACTTTGTTGTCGTCGTCGATCGAGCCGAGCATCACGCCACAGCACTCGTTCGGATAGGTCGCTTGGGCGTGCGCGACCATCGTGGCCCAGGGTTCAGGTTGTACGCGGATCATGAGTATTGGGGGTCGTTCCAGAAAGGTTCAGAAAGATATTTTTCAGCACCGTCGCAAAGGATCGTGACGATGACGCCGGTCTTGATGCGCTCGGCAATCTTCAGGGCGGCGTGGACGTTGGCACCGGCGGAAATCCCTATCAGGATGCCCTCTTCCCGAGCCAAGCGCCGAACCATGCGGTAGGCGTCTTCGGTCTCCAGCCACAGGTTTTCATCGGCCAGCGCCTGGTCGTAAATACCCGGCACAATCGCCGTCGGCATATGCTTCAGCCCTTCCAGCCCATGGAAGCCGGTCGATGGCTGGCAGGAAATACAAGTGATGTCCGGGTTGACCTCTTTCAGCCGCCGCGTCGTCCCGACGAAGGTCCCGCTCGTCCCCATGGCGGCGACGAAGTGAGTAATCCGGTTTTCCGTCTGCGCCAGAATCTCCGGTGCCGTCGTCAGGTAGTGAGCCTTCCAGTTCGCCGGATTGTTGTACTGGTCCGGGTAGAAATAACGGTCCGGGTCGGCGGCGTAAATCTTCTTGCACTCGCGGATCGCCCCGTCGGATCCCGTGTCAGGATCGGTCAGCACCAGTTCCGCCCCGTAGGCTTTCAAAATCGATTTCCGCTCCGGCGAAGCGTTCATCGGCAGACAGAGCTTCACCTTATACCCGCGAGCCGCGGCGACCATGGCATAGGCGATGCCAGTATTCCCGGACGTCGAATCGAGAATGATCTTCTCCGGCGTCAGCAGCCCCCGGCGCTCGCCGTCCAGAATCATGCTCAGGGCCGGACGATCCTTGACGCTGCCGCCGGGATTGGCGAATTCGGCCTTGCCGTAGAGTTCAATGCCCGGAAGATGAGAAGTGAGACGGTCGAGCCGGAAGAGCGGCGTATTGCCGATGGCTTCGATCAAGTGCATCTCGATAGGGTAACAGGGAATTCGGGGTGCCCGCGAGTTGTGCGGCTCACCTGAAATGGTCTTGTAGCATTTGTCTGGTAGGCTGGCGGCGATGACCCTTCGTACCGTTCTGCTCCTCTCCGCCGCCGTCGCGCTGGCCGCCACCACCGCCCCGCTCGTCTCGACGACCCTGCTCGGCAAGCAGCCCGACAACAGCTTTTTACTCGCCAATCATCAACTCGTCAAGCCCTGGGGCACCCAAACGTTCTTCAAAGGCCGGCCCGTCGACCTCGCCTTCGACCCCGCCAAGCGCTGGCTCGCCGTGCTCAGCAGTCGGGAAGTGCTCGTGCTCGATGCCGCCAGCGGCAGCGTCATCGACCGCGGCCCCTCCAAGACCACCTCCTACGCCGGTATCGCCTTCACCCCGAACGGCAAAGAACTCTGGGCGTCCGAAACGACCCGAACCGGGCCCGATAGCCTGCTCATCCTTACCATGGCTGCGAATGGAAAAATCAGCGCGACCGGCCGAATCGAACTGAAGGGTCATCCGATTCCCACCGGCATCGCCTTCTCCGCTGATGGTGCGAAAGCCTATGTCACCATGCACCGCGACAACGTCCTCGTCGAATTCGATACGGCCACGCGGAAGGAACTCCGCCGCTGGAAAACCGGCCTCGCCCCCTTCGGCGTCGTCGTCCGCGGAGAAACGGCCTACGTCACCAACCGAGCCGGATCCAGCATCGCGCCCGGTACCGCCACCGCCCCCAGCGGCGGAGTCGACGTCCCGGTCGACGCCAACGGCTCGGTCCTGCCCGGCACCCTGACGACACTGAACATCACGACCGGCGAGCGGAACGACATCGGCGTCGACCGCGCCCCCTCCGGCCTCGCCCTGCGACCGGACGGAGCCGAGTTAGCCGTCGCCAACGGCCACTCCGACACGGTAACCCTCATCGATACGAAAACCAGAAAGACGACCACCGTGAAAACGGCCGGACAACCCATCGCAGTGCTATATAGCACTGACGGCTCCCGGCTCTACGTCGCCTGCGCCGGCGAAAACGCCGTCGCCGTCATCGAAGGCGGCAAAATGATCGGAGCCGTCCCAACCGGATGGTTCCCATCGGCCTTGGCGCTCGACGGCCAGGGCGACCTCCGCGTCGTCAACATCAAGGGCACCGGCAACACGGAGCAGTCGCCGGGCGTCTTCAACACCCGGTCCTACGAAGGAAGCCTGCTCCGCATTCCAGCCCCGAGCCGAGCCCAGCTCACCGCCGGCCTGCGCGAAGTCAAGCTCGCCGGAGCGCCGAAGTTTACCCCCAACGGCGGGGTCAAGGAACTGGCCAAACTCGGCATCGAGCACGTCTTCCTCCTCATCAAAGAAAACCGAACCTACGACCAGGTCTTCGGCGACGTCGCCAAGGGTAACGGCAAAAAAGAGTTCGCGATCTACGGCGGCGATGTCACCCCGAACCATCACGCCTTGGCCGACCAGTTCGTCCTGATCGACAATTTTTACGCCAGCGGAGCCATCAGTTTTGAAGGCCATCAGTGGCTCATGATGGGCTTCGTCAGCGACCACGTCGAACGCGCCCTCGGCGCCGCGCCGCGCGGCTACGCCTGGAACATGGCCGATGGCCTGGCCGTCTCGCCGCAAGGCTTCTTCTGGCAAAACGCCCGGCGGCAGTTGAACGTCCGCCTGCTCGGGCCGCTGTCCTTACCGGCCGAGTTCGACGCTAAAACAGGCTTAGTCAAGGACGTCGATGACCCGGAAACCCTTCTGCCCTGGACCGGGTACTGGGACCACTACAAAAAAGGAACCTGGCGCAACGTCATCGCTTCCAAGTGCGGCGTGCCCGCGTTGAAGGGGATCTATGACGAAAAGTTCCCGTGCAGCGAAATGCGCATTCCCGATCAAATTCGCGCCGACGCCTTCCTCGAGCGGCTCGGTAAATGGGAAAAAGATGGCTCGACCCCAGAGTTAACAATTGTGACGATGACGAGCGACCACACCGTCGGCAAGACGCCCGGGTCGCCGACGCCCCGCGCCATGGTGGCCGATAACGATCTCGCGCTCGGCCGCATGGTCGAAGGCATCAGCAAAAGTAAGATCTGGGCCAAGTCGCTCATCCTCGTCGTCGAGGATGACGCCCAGGACGGCGTCGACCACGTGGCCGGAAACCGGACCGTAGCCCTGGCCATCGGGCCGCACGTCAAGCGGAAAGGGCTCGATTCGAACTTCTACACCCAGACGAGCATGATCCGCACGATTCAGGACATTTTCGGCATCGCCCCCCGCACGCGCTTCCTCGCCGCCTCCCGCGCCATGAACAGCCTGTTCGTCAAGGACGCCGACCTGACGCCGTACTCGCACATCCCCGCCAAGCTGAAGCTCGACGAATTGAACCCGCCGCTCAAGGCGTTGCGTGGCCGCGAGCGCTGGGCCGCCGAAGAGTCCGCCAAGATGAACTGGGACGATGTCGATGACATTCCCAGCGACAAACTGAACCGGATTCTCTGGGGCGACGCCAAAGGATTCTCCGTTCCCTATCCCGGAGTCACATCTTTGAAATAGGGTTGGGATATAATTTTTCCCATGACTCGCTACGATCGCTTTGCGATAGGGACCATTCTGAGCTTGGCCGTCTTGGCCGCCCAGGAAACTACAGGCAGTATTACCGGGGTGGTAAAAGACCCCACAGGAGCCGTAATCGTCGGGGCCGCCATCTCGGCCAGTAACGCGGCAACCGGCGGCGAATTCCGCACGGTCTCAGATGAATCAGGCAGCTATCAGTTCCCCCTATTACGTTCGGGGACCTACCGTTTGGCGGTGGAGAGCAAGGGCTTCCAACGCGTCGTCCAAGCCAACGTGATCGTCAATACCAGCGAACGCGCGCGCATCGACTTCACCATGAGCGTCGGCCAATTGACCGACACGATCAACGTCACGGCCGAGACGCCCCTCCTGCAAAGCGAAAAAGTAACCATCGGCCAAGTGGTTGAGCAGCGGACCATCCAATCGATTCCGCTCGCCACCCGGAACTTCACCCAAATCCTCGGCACCTCGGCTGGCGTCGTTGGCGACGTCTACAACGCCGATAATCCCGGCACCGGCAGCGCCAGCGTCAGCGTCAACGGAGCCCGCCGCGGCAGCAACAACCTCCTCGTCGACGGCGTCCCCACCACCAACCCCCTCAACAATGCGCCCGACGGCGACGGTACCCCGTCGATTGAGTTCTTAAGCGAATTCAAGGTGATGACGAGCCTGTTCAGCGCCGAATACGGCCGCAACCTGGGTTCGGCCATCAACGTCACCACCCGCAGCGGAACCAACCAGTTGCACGGCTCGGCCTACGAGTTTCTCCGGAACACGAAGCTCAACGCCCGCCCGTTCTTCAACCCCGTCCGCGGCCAAAACAACCAAAACCAATATGGCGCCAACGTCGGCGGCCCGGTTCTGATTCCGAAAGTCTACAACGGCAAGGACCGGACCTTCTTCTTCTTCGGCTTTGAAAGCTCCCGCCAACGCAATGCCAACTCTTCGGGTGCCGCCATTCAGCGCATTGTCCCGACCTTGGCTATGCGCAACGGCGACTTCTCCCAGCGGCGGGTCATCAACGACCCAGTGACCGGCCAACCCTTCCCCGGCGCGATCATTCCGGCCTCCCGCATCAACCCCATTTCAAAGGCGATTCAGGATAAGTTCATCCCGGTGCCGAACTTCTCGCTCGGTGCCAACAACTTCTTTGCCGCGCAATCGATCGCCACGGATATCGACATGTGGACCATAAAGTTCGACCATCGCTTCGGCCAGAACGATACCATCTCCGGCCGTTGGTTCAAGAGCAAACAGGGTGACCTGTCGCCCTTCGGTCAAGGCTTGCCCGGTTTCGGCAACATCGCCAACCGCCAGAAGGATTCCGGCAACGTGACCTACACCCACTTGTTTAGCGCCACCCAGGTGCTGGAAGGCCGGTTCGGATTTGACGACTCTTCGCAGTTTTTGCAAATGCAGAATTCGGACGCTCCGACCACCGTTGGTCTCAAGCCTCTGTCGAGCACCAACCTCGACGGCATGCCCCGCATCAATATTCTCAACTACACGCAGTTCGGCAACCAGGCCAACTGGTCGGACTTCATCAAGCGCTACACGATGGGCGCGACCATGACCTGGATCCGCGGCAAGCACAACATCAAGTACGGAGCCGAAAGCCAGATTTCGGACTACAATCCCAAGAATGCGCTGGTGAGCCGAGGCCTGTGGCAGTACAACGGCCAAGCCAGCGGCGACGAATATGCCGACTTCCTGTTAAGCCATGCGCGGTTGAAACAGTTCGGCGCACCGAACATCGGCGGCGAATTGAAGATGCGCGATAACCTGATGAGCGCCTTCGTCAACGATGATTGGAAGGTGAGCGAGCGGCTGACGATCAATTATGGCGCGCGCTACGAGTATCACTTCCAACCTGCCGCCTACAACCTCGGCATGGTGAACTGGTGGCCGGATCGCTACACCGGCGTCGGTACGCTCGAAGGATCAGGGATCGTCCAGGGCGGCGTCAACGGCATCCCGAAGTCCGGGGTTTACAACGACGCCAACAACATTGCTCCTCGCGTTGGACTTGCCTATCGGCTTGGTGACGCGTGGGTGATCCGCGCCGGTGCCGGACTCTACTACGACACCCGCACGGGCCAGATTGCCCAAGCGGCGTTTAACAATCCTCCAACGTTCGCCCAGGTGGAAGGGGACTGTTCGGCACCGGGCTCCCCCTGCCGGTTGAACACTCCAGACAACTGGACGTATCTCGATCCGGGCTATGACCCGAAACGGATTCCATTCCCGACCCGCACGACCGACCAGCAACAGGTATGGGGAACCGAAAAGAACTCCAAGTACGACAACGCCTGGCAGTACAACTTCAGCGTGCAGCGGCAACTAAAAGGCAACGTCCTGATTGAATCCGCCTACGTCGGTACGAAGGGTACCAACCTGATGGCTCGCCGGAACTTCAACCCGATCATCCCGCAGGCCGACGGGTCCGCGGTTCGCCGCTATCCGGGCTTCGGCACCCTGCTCATCACCGCGCAGAACGGTTCTTCCACCTACCACTCGTTCCAGACGACGGTGAAGAAGCGCAGCAAGCTGACGACGATGCAGGGCGCCTACACCTGGGGCAAAACGCTCGGCAACGGCGACGACAACGCCCGCTTTTTCACGAGCATTTTCGCGACGCCGTGGAACGATTTCAGCCGCGCCAAGGGGCCGGCCAACTTCGACCGGACGCACCGGTTGACCGTTGTGCTGAACCAGGACCTGCCCAGCAAGTTCACGGGCGGAGCCGGCAAGTTCCTGCTCAACAACTGGAGCGTAAACGCCTTCTTCGTGGCGCAGACCGGAACCCCGATCACGGTGTTCAACCGGGATAGCGGCCAGGGTCTGGGCGGCATCGCGACCGACCCGGCCGCCCCGTTCTTTGCCAACGTGAACTCGGGCGTTCCTCTGGTCACCCCGGGCAACTTGAAGGACAACCTGCGCACCTATATCAACCCGGCTGCGTTCTTCCGGGCGCCCCGCGGCACCTACGGCAACTCCGGCCGCGGCATGTTGCGAGGGCCCGGCCAAAGCACGGTGGACTTCTCGGTGTTCAAGGACTTCAAGTTCGCCGAGCGGTTCAACATGCAGTTCCGCACCGAAATGTTCAACATCCTGAACAAAGCGAACTTCGGCAATCCGGGCAACAACATCGACAACACGGGATACGGTCAAATCACGTCGACCTCGGTGAATGCACGGCTTGTGCAGATGGCGCTGAAGTTCACCTTCTAACCAAGCCCCTTTAACCAAGCAATGACAGCATGGCTACTCACGGGACTGCTGCTCTTCCAAGGGATGGGCGGCGGTCCGCGAGTGGCCAAACCAGCGGGCGGGCCCAAAGTGGCCGCGCCCGCTTTTTCTTTGCGCGAGGTGCCGCTCGGCCTCACCGCCAAACACCGCTACGGCGACGGCACGTCAAAGTACATTTTGAGCATGACCGGCAACGGTGTCGCCATCATCGATTTCGACAACGATGGCAAGCCCGATCTGTTGTTCAACGATGGCGTGGCGCCGGTCTTGTATCGCAACACGGGCAAGGCCTTTTCCGACGTTTCGCCGACCAGCGGCCTAACCGCCCGGCCCTGGGGCCAAGGCGTCTGCGCCGGCGATTTTGACAACGACGGATGGACCGACGTCCTCTTGACCTACTACGGTGCCAGCCGCCTCTACCGCAACGAACAAGGCAAATTTCGCGACATCACCCCCGCCGCCGGCCTGCCCGTCGAAGGCAACCGCTTCTCCACCGGCTGCGCCTTCGTCGACTACGATCGGGACGGTCTCCTTGACCTCATCGTCTCCAACTACGTCGCCTTCGACCTCTCCACCGCCGCCCAGCCCGGCGCCACCAAGTACTGCACCTGGCTCGGCCTCGAAGTCTTCTGCGGCCCCCGCGGCTTCCCCACCGACCGCCCCATCCTCCTCCACAACGACGGCAAAGGAAAGTTCCGCGACGTCAGTCAAACCGCGCTGAAGGGCATCACCGGCCTCCACTACGGCCTCGGCGTGGTGACCGCGGATTTCGACGGCGACGGCTGGATGGATATCTACATCGCCTGCGACTCGACCCCCGGCATCCTCCTCCGCAACAACCGCGACGGCACGATGACCGATATCGCCGTCGAAGCCGGAGCCGCCTATGGCGCGGACGGTGAGGAGTTGGGCAGCATGGGCGTAGCCGCCGTCGACGTCGACGGCGACGGTCGTCTCGACCTCGTGAAGACGAACTTCATCGACGAAACGCCCAGCCTCTATCGAAACCTCGGCGACTGGTTCTTCGTCGACGCGACCCAGGAAACCGGCTTCGGCCGCGACGCGACCGCCGTCGGCTGGGGCGTCGGCGTCCTCGATTTCGACCTGGATGGCCGCCCCGATCTCATCATGGCCAACGGCCACATCTATCCCGAACTCAAAGCGGCATACCGCCAAACCAAGAGCTTGTACTGGAACGGCGGCGGCACGTTCGCCACCCTCCGCACCGGCGCCGCAACGGCCTCCCGCGGACTCGCCGTCGGAGATCTCGACGGAGACGGCGTCGCCGAAGTCGTCGTGGCCAACATGAACGCCGCGCCTTCGGTGTTCAAAGTGGACGGCAAGCGGGGCGGCAGCTTGGGCGTTCGTCTGGAAGGGACGCGCGGCAACCGCAGCGCGATTGGGGCCCGAGTGAAAGTGACGGTCGCCGGCAAAACCCAAACCGAAGAAGTCCGCAGCGGAGGCAGCTACGGATCCCAGCACGACTTCACCTTGCTCTTCGGCCTAGGCGCCGCCAAGGAGGCCGAACGCGTGGAAGTCCGCTGGCCGAATGGCGAGATCGAGGCGATGGGTAAGCTGGACGCCGGAGCGCTCTATCGCATGAAGGAAGGGGCCGGAGTCGTCGGACGGGTACCGTGGCGCTAATCCTCGCCTTGCTCCTGTTCGGCGCCGAGGAGTGGCTGCAAAAAGGCATCGCTGCCCTGAAGGCCGGCAACGTAGCCGAAGCCCGAACCGCGCTCGAAGAGGCCGTCAAGTTGGCCCCCGCTGAACCCGTGATGTGGCTGGCCGTCGCCGACGCCCGGCTGCGAAGCGGCGACGCCGCGCTGGCCGTCTCCGCCCTCGATCGCGCCGCGAAGCTCGCGCCAGCGTCCCCGATGGTCGACCGCGGGCGCGCCATGTTCGCCCGTCGCATGGGCGAAGTCGGCCAGGGGCTGCTCGACGCCCGCCAGGAGAAACGTGCCGAAGCGGTGCTGCAAGTGGCCGTGAAATCGTTCCCGAAAGAAGCCGAACTCTGGCGGCTGCTCGGGTTGGCGCTCTACGCCCAAGGGCGCAACGCGGCGGCCGTCACAGCGTTCGTCGCGGCGATCGATCTGGCACCCAACGAAGAGAGTCTGTACGCGGGGCTCGAAACACTTCTGCCCGCCGGCAAGGCGGTCGAGACGAGGCTCGCCAAGTACGTCGCCGGACACGCCGAG
>JAPKZA010000490.1 GCA_026394015.1 Acidobacteriota bacterium | reverse complement strand
TGCCGGCCTCCTCGATGTGCTCCATGATGCCGCAGATTAGAACATCTTCCCCATCAGAGAGGCAGTCGACGTCGACTTCGATCGCGTCTTCCAGGAACCGGTCCACGAGGACGGGGCGCTCCTGGGAGAAGGTGACCGCCTCGCGCATGTAGCGCCGGACGGTGTCTTCATCATAAGCGATGACCATGGCGCGGCCGCCGAGCACGTAGCTGGGGCGGACGAGAACAGGGTAGCCAAGAACATTGGCGACGGCGCAGGCTTCTTCGACAGTTGTCGCAGTCCCGTTGGGAGGACAGGGAATCTGAAGCTCGTCCAGCAGGCGACCGAAAAGCTTACGGTCTTCGGCGAGATCGATATTTTCGGGCGCGGTGCCGATGATGGGTACCCCGGCGCGCTTCAGCGGGAGAGCGAGATTCAGCGGCGTTTGGCCGCCGAACTGGACGATGACACCGTCCGGTTTTTCGGTGTCATAGATATTGAGCACCTCTTCGAGTGTGAGGGGCTCGAAGTAGAGGCGGTCGCTGGTGTCGTAGTCGGTGGAAACGGTTTCCGGGTTGCAATTGACCATGATCGATTCATGGTCGAACGCCTGCAGGGCGAAGCTGGCATGGCAACAGCAGTAGTCGAACTCGATCCCTTGGCCGATACGATTGGGGCCGGCACCGAGGATCATCACCTTCTTCCGATCGCTCGGGTTGGCTTCGCACTCGGATTCGTAGGAGGAATAGAGGTAGGGGGTGAACGATTCGAACTCGGCCGCGCAGGTATCCACGCGATTGAAGACGGCGCTGACGCCCATCTGCTTCCGGCGGTCGCGAATGCGCAGCGGGTCTTCGTTCCAGAGCCGGGCGAGAGTAGTATCGGCCACGCCGTTGCGTTTGGCTTCGCGCATCTCGGCGGACGAGATGGTCGCCAGCGACTTCTTGGCCAGGGCAGTGTGGGATTCGACCGTCTCAAAGATCTGCTGGAGGAACCAGGGGTCGATCTTCGTGAGTTCCTGAATCTGGTCGACAGTCCAACCTTGCTCGAAGGCAAAATAGATGTACGGCAGGCGATCGGGAGTCGGGGTGATGAGTTTGCTCGGGATCAGATCGACATCGAAGGCTTCCACCTTCGTCGCCGACTTACCGGTTTCCTGGGAGCGAATGGCTTTGGCGAGCGCCGCCTTGAAATTCCGGGCGATCGACATGACTTCGCCGACCGATTTCATCTGCGTTCCCAGAGTCGTATCGGCACCGGGGAACTTCTCGAACTGCCAGCGGGGGATCTTCGCCACGACGTAGTCGATCGTGGGTTCGAAGCAGGCCGGGGTAAGGCGGGTGATGTCGTTTTTGATCTCGTCAAGCCGGTAGCCGACGGCGAGCTTGGCGGCGATTTTCGCAATCGGGAAGCCGGTGGCCTTGGAGGCGAGGGCGGAACTGCGCGAAACACGCGGGTTCATTTCGACGACCACCATCGCGCCGTTGGCTGGATTGATGGCGAATTGGACATTGGAACCACCGGTATCGACCCCGATCTCGCGGAGGCAGCGGATTGCGCCGTCGCGCATCATCTGATACTCGCGATCGGTCAGGGTTTGGATGGGAGCGACGGTGATGGAGTCGCCGGTGTGAACGCCCATCGGGTCGAAGTTTTCGATGGAGCAGACGATGATGACGTTGTCGGCGAGGTCGCGCATGACCTCAAGCTCGAACTCTTTCCAGCCCAGGACCGATTCTTCAGCCAGCACTTCGTGCACCGGCGACAACTGGAGGCCGCGAGAGAGAATCTCTTCGAGATCTTCGGCGTTGTAAGCGATCCCGCCGCCGGTTCCCCCCATGGTGAAACTGGGGCGCAGGATGAGCGGGTAGCCGACTTTGGCGGCGAAATCATGGCCGCCCTGAATGGAGGTGATCAAGGAAGAAGTCGGGGTGTCGAGGCCGATCTTCTTCATCGCGTCTTTGAAGAGCAGTCGATCTTCGGCTTTCTTAATCGATTCGATTTTGGCCCCGATCAGTTCGACGCCATATTCGTCCAGCACGCCCGCCTCGGCAAGGGCAATCGAGAGGTTCAGGCCGGTCTGGCCACCGACGGTCGACAGGACCGCGTCGGGCCGTTCCTTACGAATGATCTCGGTGAGATATTCCACACTGAGCGGTTCGACATAGGTGCGGTCCGCCAGGTTTGGATCGGTCATGATCGTCGCCGGGTTGGAATTGACCAGAATGACTTTGTAGCCTTCGTCCTTCAGCGCCTTGCACGCCTGGGTTCCGGAGTAGTCGAATTCGCAGGCCTGGCCAATAATAATGGGGCCAGAGCCAATGATCATGATGCAGTGAAGATCGGTGCGTTTCGGCATCGCTTAGCGCTTGGCCTCTTTCATAAGTGCGATGAAATCGTCGAATAAGTAAAGGGAGTCGTGGGGGCCGGGAGCGGCTTCCGGGTGATATTGGACGCAGAACAGGGGCTCTGACTTGTGCCGCAACCCTTCGACGGTTTGGTCGTTCAGGTTGATATGGGTCACTTCGACCGCCGAGTCGGCCAGCGACTCCGGGTCCACGGCGAAACCGGAGCAAGACCCAGCACCTGATGGCCGAGGCAGATGCCAAAGATGGGCGTCTTGCCGATGAGTTGCCGAACCTCCGCCGCCTGCGCCTGCAGCGGTTCCGGATCGCCGGGACCGTTCGACAGGAAGACGCCATCAGGCCGCAGCGCGAGCACATCGGCTGCCGATGTCGAGGCGGGTACGACGGTGACATGGCAACCGCTCGAAACCAAGCGCCGGAGAATATTGCGTTTGATCCCAAAGTCGAAGGCGACCACGTGATATTCCGCCGGACGGAATTTGCCGATGCGTTCCGAGAACGAGACCGGATCAACGGCGGTGGTCCAACGGTAGGAATCGGGAGTCGAAACCCGCGTGGCGAGGTCGAGGCCCGCCATCGATGGCGTCTTCTTAGCCTTTTCGATCAACTCGGCCACGTTGGTTGAGACCGAAGAGAGAACCCCGCGCATCACGCCGCGGGTGCGCAGGTGACGCACCAGCTTCCGGGTATCAATCGAATCAATGATGGGCACATTGGCATCGGCCAGAAATTGGTGGGCCGAACGCTCGGAACGCCAGTTAGAAACGATAGGAGAAAAATCGCGCACCACCAACCCTTCAATGTAAGGTCGGGCGGACTCCATGTCCCCTTCGTTCGTCCCATAGTTACCAATCTGCGGGTAAGTCAAAACTACGATTTGCCCGGAGTAAGACGGATCGGTGAATATCTCTTGATAGCCCGTCATGGAAGTGTTAAAAACGACTTCCCCGGAGCGCTCCGTTTGCGCTCCAAAAGCCCGGCCTTCGAAGACCGTTCCGTCTTCTAGAGCGAGGATAGCTGGATTCAATTCGGGGACCTCCCGCTGGATTTTACCTATTGGAACACATTGGAGCTAGCCACCGCAATCATCCGGATACAATTACCGAAACAGGGCGTTCAACTGCTCGACGGCCGCGGCCACCATCAGTTCCCCGCCCCCGGCGGCGAGCCGACTGGAGATGACTTCGTAAGCCCCTTCGGCATAGGCCTTCCGGTCCGGCACGTAGCCGAGATTGGCGTTGGCGAGTTCGGCGACAATCGTCACCGGGAACGGCGAGGCGAGCTTGATGGCCCGCCCATGCTCGACGAAAATCTCTCCCGGCAAGCCAACCCAGGCGACTGATTTGCCCAAGGCGATCACTTGCACCTCCGCCTCTACCGGCCGTTTGCCAAGCTCGGCGAGGTCCATTACTTTGAACGCATTCACTTGCTCGTAGAACGGGTTCGCGTTCTGCTTGCCGTAGTTGGCCACCACCACCTTCGCCCGTTCTGCTTCCTCCGCAGTATAGGCCGCGGGCGGCAGCGCGACTAGACGCGTCGAAACGCGAACCGGCTGCGGCTCCACCGGCGTCATTCTTTCCATCGTTTTCAACACGGCAGCCGCCAACACGGTGCCGATCCGCGCCGCCTCGCCGGGGCCCTTCTGCGGCCGGTTATGCGAAACGTCGATGTGGTTGATGTTCCCCGCGCAGCCGATCGTGAACAGGGTCGAGAACTCCGGCCCTTTCACCTCGCGCAGGCTACGGCTCAAAGCATACGCATAGTCGGCCGAAAACTGAGCGCCACCCACGGTGTCGAGATGGAGCGCGAAGTTGACGTAGGCACCCTTACCGGCCGTCACCACGGCCACGTCCGGATCGATCGCCCCCAGCGCCTGCACGATCTTTGGATTCTTCTTTCCCGGGTTCCAACCCGTGGTGCCATCGATCATGCGGAAGCGGCGGATGAAGCTGATCGTTTCTTCGCGTCCCACGCCGACGTTGATCTCCGACGGCGCCAGCGCGGCGACCGCCTTTTCTACGCTGGCCGCAATCAACTCGGGGATCCGTTTCCAAAAGCCTTTCGCCAACGCGTCGATGTCTGGCTCCACGCTCCGCAACCGGGCTCCCAACTCGGGGCCCGTGTGAGAATGGGTGGCCGAGATCATGACGTGCGTCGCCGGGATGCCTGTCCGCGCGGCGATCCGCGCTCGCGCGTCTTCGACAAACGCGCGGGGAATCTGCACGTAGTCAACGGCCACCAGCGCCATCCGCACGCCAGCCTGCTCCACCACCATTGCCTTGGCAAAAAGCGGATCATGGGTGCCCTCGTTCAGACGGACGTAGTAGTACCCGGCCATCGGCATGCGGGCCGGTGGCGTGATGTCCACCTCCGCCCGCCCGACACGCCATTGCCCCCAGAGCACCGGGGTCATGAACAACAAGACGATAGCCAATCGCAACATGCCTGTTATCCTACAAGGATTCCTGTCATGGTCGTTTCCACGCAATCGAAGCGGTTCGCATCCTTGGAGTTGGATTGTGGGGTAACCCTCGCTCCGGTCGACGTCGCTTATCAAACTTACGGTACGTTGAACGCGGACCGCTCCAACGCGATCCTGATCATGCATGCCTTTTCCGGCGATGCCCACGCGGCTGGCGTTGACGAGCAAACCCAACAAAAGGGCTGGTGGGACAGCATGATCGGCCCCGGGCGTGGCTTCGACACCGACCAGTATTTCGTCATTTGTTCGAACGTTTTGGGCGGCTGCCGCGGCACCACCGGCCCCGGCTCCATCAACCCCGCTACGGGCGAGATCTTCGCGATGACGTTTCCGGTGATCACCATCGGCGACATGGTCCGGCTCCAGGCCAAGCTCATCGAATCGCTGGGCATTGAGAAATTGTTGTCGGTGGCCGGCGGATCAATGGGTGGCATGCAGGTGCTCGAATGGGCGGCCCGTTACCCTGACCGGGTCGCCTCCGCGATCCCCATCGCGACCACCCCGCGCCACAGCGCGCAGCAGATCGCCTTCAACGAAGTGGGCCGCCAAGCCATCATGGCCGATCCAGACTGGAGCGACGGCAACTACTACGGCGGCAAACTGCCGGGCCGGGGGCTGGCGGTGGCGCGCATGGTCGGGCACATTACGTACATGAGCGATGAGTCGATGCGCCAGAAATTCGGTCGCCGCCAACGGGAAGACCAAGGCATCTTTGAAGTCGAAAGCTACCTCCGCTATCGCGGCAGCCAGTTTGTCGACCGCTTCGACGCAAACTCGTATCTGTACATCACGAAGGCGATGGACCTGTTCGATCTCGCGGCCGGCCAACAGTCTCTGACCGCGGTGTTGGAACGATCGAAGACCAAGTTTCTCGTCATCAGCTTCACCTCTGACTGGCTCTATCCGTCCTACCAGTCGCAGGAGGTGGTCAGTGCCCTGCGGCGTCGCAATCAGGACGTGGCCTACATCGAACTCACGTCCAAGTACGGCCACGACGCCTTCCTCGTCGAGGTGGAAGAACAATCGGAAATCGTGAAAGGATTCCTCGTCCGCGTCACCAAAGGAGTGAACCGCCGATGACCGCGGCCAGCAATAACGATCCGTTTGTGCGCGACCTGCTCGGTCGTGGCGACTATGCCATCTTCAGTGAAATCGTCGCGCCCCAGACCTGCGTCCTCGATCTTGGCTGCGGCGACGGAGAACTGCTCCGCTGGCTCGCCGACAACAAGGACGTCGATGCCCGCGGCGTCGAAATGGATGGCGCGAAGGTGCAGAAGGCGATTGCCAAAGGAGTTAGTTGTTATCAGGGTGACATCGAAGAATGCCTGGCGGATTACCCCGACCACGCCTTCGACTACGTCATCCTCAGCCAGACCCTACAGGAGATTCGTCAGCCGCTCCAGGTGCTGAACGACATGCTCCGCGTGGGCCGCCGGGCGCTGGTTGCCTTTCCGAATTTCGGTCATTGGCGCGTCCGACTGGCGCACTTGTTCACGGGACGCGCCCCGAAAACAACCCGGTTCCCCCACGACTGGTTCGACTCCCCGAACATCCACTTCTTCACGATCGACGACTTCGAGATCCTCGCCGCCCGCGAAGAGTGGTATATCGAAAAGCGCGTCTTTCTTGATGGCAATCGCGAAGTGAAGATGATGCCCAACCTGTTGGCCGAGACAGCGGTGTATCTGGTTCGCCGCAACAGGTAAGAAGCCGATATAATTCGGCCATCCATGCTCTCTCGTCGCGCCTTTCTCGCCTCGGCCTCGGCCGCCCTCGCCGCTCCCCAGCGACCGAACGTTTTGTTTATCTCGGTTGACGATATGAACGATTGGGTCGGCTGTCTTCGCGGCTACCCTGGCGTCCAAACGCCGAACATCGACCGGCTTGCGCAACGCGGCGTGCTCTTCGCCAATGCGCATTGCGCCTCCCCGCTCTGCAACCCCTCGCGCACCGCGCTGCTGACGGGTCAGCGGGCTTCGTCCACCGGCATTTACGATAACGATCAGTTCTGGCCGCCCGTGCTCCCCGACGCCGTCACCCTTCCCATGTACTTCCGGAAACACGGCTACCACGTCGCCGGGGCCGGCAAGGTTTTCCATCATACGGCCGGCAACAATCCGCCGTCGCAATGGGACGAGTTCCAACTGCAGGTCTTCGACGACCCGTGGTATCGCCGTGCCGACTGGTACCCGTGGAACAAACGCGTCCCGGCCCCGCCGGCCATCCCGCTCAACGGCCTGGACAAGTTTCAAGGCGAGTTCGATTGGGGCGTGCTGCCCTATGAAGAACGCGCCTACGGCGACCAGCGCGCCATCGATTTTGGCACCGGTTTCCTCGGAAAGACGCACGCCAAGCCGTTCTTCCTGGCCATCGGACTTTGGCATCCCCACATTCCGATGTACGCCCCCCAAAAGTATTTCGACCTCTACCCGGCGGACAAGGTTCGCCTGCCGGAAGCACCCGAAGACGACCTCGACGACATCCCCAAAATCGGCCAGGAGTTCGCCGCGTTCCGACGCGTGGAACACGAACGCATTGTCAGCACCGGCAAGCATAAGGACGCCGTCCGCTCCTATCTTGCCTGCATCTCCTTCGCCGATGCCATGATCGGCCAACTGCTTGACGCCCTCGACAAATCGGCCCATGCCAAGAATACGGTCATCGTCTTCTGGTCCGACAACGGCTGGCATCTCGGTGAAAAAAAGCATTGGCACAAGTCGACGCTTTGGCAGCGATCGACCCACGTGCCGATGATTATCGCCGGTCCGGGAACCGCTAAACCCGGCGTCGCGCGGCCGCAGGCCGTCAGCCTGCTCGATCTCTATCCCACGCTCGTCGACCTCTGCGGCCTACCCAAGAATCCGCGCAACGAGGGCCTGAGTCTGGTCCCGCAACTGCGCAACCCGAAGGCCAAGCGCCCGCCCGCCGTCATCACTTATCTCGAAGGCAATCACGCCGTCCGCACCGAACAGTGGCGTTACATTCGCTACAAGGACGGCACCGAAGAGCTCTACGATTGCATCGCCGATCCCAACGAATGGCGCAATATCGCCGGCGATCCGAAGCACACGAAACTCAAGACGGAACTGGCCCGGGCGCTTCCCGGGACGAACGCCAAATCGCTGCCGCACCGCACCGATTTCGACTTCGACTTCCCCACCTATACTTACAAGAAAAAGGCGCAGTAAGTCATGCATACTTTGTTTCTGTTTGTCTGGATCGTATTGCACAAAGGCGACAGCTCCCTTGGCTTCTACTCCGCCGATGGAGAGCTCGAGAAGAAGGTCGCCGTCAACGCCCAGCCCCACGATATGGTCCGTTCGGCCGATGGCAAGTTACTCTACACGACCGACAACGGCACCAGGCTCAGCGAGCAGTCCGGTGCCGGAGGAAACACGATCTCCATCATCGATATCACGGTCCGCGAGAAGGTCGGCGAGATCTCCACCGGCAATTATCGCCGCCCCCATGGCATCGCCCGGCTGCCCAACGGCAACCTACTCGTCTCGACCGAACTTCCCGACGCGCTGCTGCTGATTGACCCTGTCAAACGCAGCATCCTTCGCACCTACGCGACCCAAGGCAAAACCGCCCATATGGTCACCGCCAGCCGCGACGGACAATGGGCCTGGGTCTCAAACAGCACCTCTTCCAATGTCTCCGCGATTCGCCTCGATACAGGCGAAGTCAAACTGATCCCCACTGGCCCGCGCCCCGAAGGCAGCATCCTTTCGCCCGATGGCAGGCGCCTCTACGTTTGTCAGCGGGATGGCAGCGGAATCGCCGAAATCGACACCACAACGAATAAGGTTCTCCGCACGCTCGATTCCCCGCCTGGACCCGTCCGCATTGATGTCTCCCCCGACGGACGCCACGTCGTCTATGGCCTCCTCGACGAAAAGGCCATCGGCTGGACCGACACAAAAACCGGCAAGATCGCCGGCCGCGTTGACCTCCCCGCCCCGCTCGGCCAGATCGTCAGCCTCCATCTCAGCCCCGATGGCAAACTCGCCTACGCCGCGAATGAAAACATGGATCGGGTCTACACCGTCGATATTGCCGCTCGCCGTATCGTGAAGGACTGGGCCCTCCCCAAGGGTTTCGGCCCCGACCCCGCGATGGAAATTCACTAACTCGATTACGATCGCAAGAACCGGATAGTTTGGCGGACGGTCCCCACTCACAATCGAGTCATGAAACTCTCCCGTCGAGGCTTCGCGCTACTCCCGACCGCGGCTCTTTGGGCCGCCGAAGACCCCGCCAACTTAGTCTGGCGCCCTGACGCCATCGCCTGGCAACGGGCCGACCCTGACGGCACCAAGTACGCCGTTCTCGATGGCGATCGAGACAAGCCCGGCGAGCCCTTCACGTATGCGTTTTGGATGCCGGACGGGGCCTGGGTCGGTGCCCATCTGCATTCCCAGCAAGCCCACGTGGCCGTGGTGAAGGGCACCCTGCTCCTCGGCTTCGGCCGCAAGCTGGACCGCGAAAAGACCAAGCCCGTTCGAGCGGGCGAATTCTTCATCGTCCGCGGCGGGGTCCCCCATTACGAAGGAGCCCGCGGCGAAACGCTAATCATCGGCTCGGCGCTCGGCGGCTGGAAGACCACCGTGCTGGAATAGCCGCGCGTTCAACTCCTGTTCGAGGTAGTTTTCACGCCCCGGATACTGGTCGCGATGAGCCAATCTCGCCGCTTCAATTTCCAACCGCAAGGCGGCGTAAACATTGCCCCGCGCCCGCGCCGTCGCCAACGTTTCGCGATGGCGCAGCACCAGTTTCGCCACGGCAACACTGGCTCCCCGAAACGCCCGCCAGTCGATCGGCTCCGGCTCGGCTGGCGGCGCAGGTTCCGGAATCGGCGCGGCGACCACCGACTGCACCGGATGCCGATGCTCCGGCTCGGTCACCGGCGCCGGCTGGATCAGCGGTGCCGCCACTTTGGCCTTGCGCAGTTCGAGCGACCCCGCGGCCAACGCCGCCAACGTCTCCAAAGCCGGCAGATTCGGGTCCCCTTCAGCGTATAAGATCCCCAGCACGCGCGTCTTGCCGACCACCGGCACCAAGTGCGCTCGCTTCGAAATCCGGGGTTCGAAGAGAGCCAAACCCAACTGCGACGACGCCGTCAAACAGACCACCGTCTCGCTCGTCTCCACCACCTGCCGCAGGGCCGGGGCCTCAGCCAGTTTCACCGGCTCGGCGACTAACCCGCCTGTCCCTCGCAACGCCTTCCCCAACGCCCGGTCGCCGTCGATCGAAAACAGCGCGGCCCGTTCCGCAAATCCAGCCGCGGTATCGGCCACAATCTGAATCCACTGCTCAATCGATTCCGCCTGCCGCAGCGCTCGCGCCGCCCGCTGCAACTCCGCCGCTTCGGCCGGCACCGCCGCCAAGCGGCTGACCAGCAGGCCAGCCACTTCGTCTCGAATCTGCGTTATTTGTGCGTTAGTCATCAGAATTAAACAAACCTGTGATGGCGCCGAGTCCACTGCGCTCATCCCCGCCACCTGTCGCCGAAGGAGCCAACTCCCGCCGCATCTTATCGAGCGTCATCGACTGAATAATCACTCGCCCTGGCCCGGTCAAAGTCGCCAGGAACAGCCCTTCCCCACCGAAGATCGCCGTCTTGATCCCACCCACAAATTGGATGTCGTACTGCACCGCTTCTTCAAAGGCGACGATACACCCGGTGTCCACCTGCAACTGCTCCCCGGGGGCCAATTGGAACTCGATAAAGTCGCCACCACCATGGATGAAAACGATCCCCGGCCCGGTCAGCTTCTGCAGAATGAAACCCTCGCCGCCAAAGAATCCAGCGCCCAGTTTCTTGACCAGAGCAATGTTCAACTGCACCGTCGGCTGCGCCGCCAAAAACCCATCGCGCTGCACGAGCACGCTTCGCCCCGGCGGCAGATCGAACGCCTGAATGCGCCCAGGGTAGGAACCCGCAAAGCCCACCTCACCCGGAGCATTGGCCCGAAAATGGGTCATAAACAGAGACTCGCCGGAAAGCTTCCGTTTCACCGCACCCCAAATCTTCTCCCCGAGCGAGTTCCCCGACATCCGCGTTTCCCATTGCACCGACGGAGTTTTGTACACCATCTTGCCCGCTTCGGCGTATAACTCTTGACCGGGTTTCAATTTTACCCGCGCCACCTGGAGGTTGTCCCCGTGAATCGTATATTCCAGTGTCTGCGACTCTTGCACCGTCGAGCCCGCCGAAGCCAGAGCCGCCATCGCTCCGCCACATTGGAAACAGAACCGCGCATCGTCCGCCTGGTTCGCTCCGCATTTGTTACAGAACGCCATAATCTCAATTCCTCCGAATCCTCTATTTTACAATGGGGAATGGTCCCCTTGGTACATCGTTTGATACTTCGTTACGCACTTCTCGCTGTGCTAGTTCCGTTATTCGGTCCGTTGGCCGTCGCGAAATCAAACGGGCAGTGGTGCGGCACCTACCCGGGGCAGACCCACGAAGAACTCGACCTCCACCGTAAATCCCGCATCGCCGGCAAGTTCAAAGCCGCCACCAACCGAAACGCGGCCCGCCTGGACGGCGAGATCCTCATCCTCGACGACGCGGATGGCGTAGTCGCCCGCCGCAATCCGTTCAACCTCTTGAGTAGAAGCGTCACGTTTACCCCTTCCGCCGCGGGCTATCGCTTCTCGATCGGCACCGCCGCCATTGACACCGCTAACCCCGGCGCCGCCTTCACCGGCCTCGGCGACGACGATACCCGCGAGGTCGATCTCCCCTTCCCGTTCGCTTTCTACGGCGTCACTTACCAAAAGATTTTCATCAACTCCGATGGCAACGTAACCTTCGGCGGGGGCGACGTCGATACGAGTTCCCGCAGCATCGGCCGCCTCAACTCGGGCCGCCCCCGCATCGCCGGTCTGTTCACCGATCTCGACCCGTCCGCCGCCGGCGACGGGGTTCGTGTCCGCAGCGATGCGACCAGTTTTACCATCACTTGGCTCCGCGTCCGCGAGTACACCGACTTCGGCTTCGGCCCCCAGCAGACCTTCCAAATCAGCCTCTCGCCTAATGGAAACGTCACCCTCGCCTGGAGCCAGATCAACGTCGCCGAATCCGTGGTCGGCCTGTCGCCCGGTGGTCTCGTCAGTTCCACCACGCTCGTCACTTTCGCCGCCGGCAGCGAGAGGACGTTCGCTGGAACCGTGGCTGAACGTTTCGGCGATTCCACCGCCGTCGACCTGGTCACCGCGTCGCAAAAGGTCTATGAATCCCAGGACGACGCCTACGACTACCTCGCGTTTTTCAACGCGAGCGGCGTCTCCGCCGGCAGTGGCGTCATCGCCTTTGAAGTGTCCGTCCGCGCCCGCCGCAAGGGCATCGGCGACACCCTTGCCGACGTCGGCAAAGAGTATGGTTCCGCCAATCGATTGCAGGCCGTGCTCAACCTGGGGCCGGTATCCCAATACCCGGACGACCCCAACGCCACCATGCCATCCCGCGCCGGCACCGGTGACACCGGCCTCACCGTCGTCGCCCACGAAGCCGGCCATCTCTTTCTCGCCTTTGCCTCCGTCCGCGAAGGGCAGAACCGGCCGATGCTCGGTCGCCAAGGCTTCCATTGGGCGTTCACGTTCAACTCCGAAGCATCGCTGCTCGAAGGCAATCGCATCGAAGATTTGGGCGAAGCGTCAAGCCCCCGCTTCCGCACCACCGCCACCGTCGAAGGCTTCTCTCCACTTGACCAATATCTGATGGGCCTCCGCGCGCCCGGCGACGTCCCGCCGACGTTCTATGTCCAAAACTCCGGCCTCTCCACCGCTCTTACCTCTCCGCGAGTCGGGGCAACATTCGGGGGCACTCGGCGAGATGTCGCGGTCGAGGAACTCATCACGGCGGAAGGCCGCCGCACGCCCGATCACACCGTCGAGCAGCGCCGCTATCGCATCGGCTTCGTGCTCATCGTCCCCGCCGGCACGACGCCCTCCGCGGCGGACCTGGCCAAGGTCGAACGCTATCGCACCGAGTTCGAACGCGCTTGGCCCCGTTACTCCGGCGGTCGTGCCGCAATGGACGCGACCTTTCGCCGCAACCTGCGGCTGAGCGTGGAACCCGCCATCGGCCTGCTCGCCAATCGATCCGCCACCGTCACCGTCGCCCTGGACCGGCCCGTTGAAACGCCCACTACCGTTCTCCTCCGTGCCGAATCTGGCCTCGCTTCCCCCCCTGCCAGCGTCACCATCCCCGCTGGACAAATCAGCACAAGCTTCCGCCTCGCTGGAGTCCGCCCCGGCGTCGACATCGTTCGCGCGGAAGGCCCCGCCGCGTTCGCCCCCGTCGAAGCACGGGTGCAGATCCTGCCCGCCGATGGCAGCGGCGCCGAAATCGTACTCGTCAGCGACGCCGGCACGCCGCCCGTCTTCCGCGTGCAAGACGCGAACGAACTGCCCTACCCCGGCCTGGAACTCTCCGCCCAGAATCAGATCGTCGTCACCGATTCCGATGGCCGCGCCGCGTTTCCGGCCGGTGTCGAGACCGTCACCCTGGCCGGCACCGCCTTGACCGGAGGCGTCCCGCGCGCTCCCGCTCTCATCGAAGGCGGAGTGGTCAACGCCGCCTCTTTCCGGCCCGGTTTGGTCGCCGGCGGCATCGCCACCGCCTTCGGTGCCGACCTGCGCAACGCCAGCGTCACGGTGGGCGGCACCATCGCCCGCGTCCTCTTTTCGAACGATACCCAGATCAATTTCGCCGTCCCTGGCGGGCTCGCCCCGGGGCCCATTACCGTCGCGGCGCGCAACGCCGTCGGCGTCGTCACCATATCGGCTACGGTACTCGCCGCTCAGCCTGGCCTTTTCTTCGACACCGCCTCCGGCAAGGCCGCGGCCATCCCGCGCGGCGACTCAATTTACGAGGTGTACGGAACCGGTTTCGGCACCGCACAGGTCACCGCCCGCTCGGGCACCCGTCCGGTGGAAGTCCTCTTCTCCGGTGCTGCCCCCGGCTTCGTCGGCCTGCGGCAACTCAACCTCCGCGGCCTCTCCCCCGGGGATCCGCTCGTCGTCTCCACCGGCGGAGTAGAGAGCAATTCAGTAGCGTTACCATGAAGCATGGACCCGGAACGCCTTCGCCTCATCGAAACCGATAAACGCGAGCTCCACTGGCGTCGATGGGGCCCTTACCTCAGCGACCGCGCGTGGGGCACCGTCCGCGAAGACTACTCCCCCGATGGCACCGCGTGGGACTATTTCCCGTTCGATCACGCCCATCTCCGCGCCTACCGCTGGTCCGAAGACGGTCTCCTCGGCATCTGCGATAATCACCAGCGCCTCTGCTTCGGCTTGGCCCTTTGGAACGGCAAAGACCCCATTTTGAAGGAACGGCTCTTCGGCCTCGCCGGCCCGCAAGGCAACCACTCCGAAGACGTCAAAGAGCTTTACTACTACCTGGATTCGACCCCGACGCATTCCTACATGAAGGCGTTGTATAAGTACCCCCAAGCCGCCTTTCCCTATCAGCACTTACTCGAAGAGAGCCGCCGCCGCGGCCGCCACGAACGCGAGTATGAACTCCTCGATACCGGCGTCTTCGATCAGGACCGTTACTTCGATGTCCAAATCGAATATGCCAAAGCCGACGTCGACGACCTGTTGATCGAGATCACGATTACCAACCGCGGGCCGGAAGCGGCCCCCCTCTGGCTCCTGCCCCAAATCTGGTTCCGCAACACCTGGACCTGGGGCCGCTCTCACTCGCCCAAGCCAGTGCTGTACAAAGTGAACGACCGCTCCATCGCTTGCAAACACCAGGAACTCGGCAGCTACATCTTCACCTTCGCCGAACCCACCACCCAACTCTTCACCGAAAACAACGGCGATACCGAGCGGCTCTGGGGCGGCACCAACACGGGTTACGTCAAAAGCGCGTTTCATCGCTATCTGATCGACGGCCAAACCGAAGCGGTAAACCCCGCCAACTCTGGCACCAAAGCCGCTGGAATGTCCCACTTCACGCTGGGCCCCGGCGAATCCCGCACCGTTCTCGCCCGCCTCACTGGCCTCACTGGCCTCAAAGACGACGCCGATCTACCGCCCCCGATCTACATCGACGAGGTCTTAGAGCAGCGCCGCGCCGAAGCCGATCGCTTTTACAATGGCGTTCAAAGCGTCCCGTTAACCACCGACGGCACCCGCATTTTTCGCCAAGCCATGGCCGGCCTGCTTTGGACCAAACAGTTCTATCACTTCGTCATTGAAGACTGGCTGAAAGGCGACCCGACCACGCCACCGCCCCCGGAGTCGCGTAAGTCCGGCCGGAACAAAGATTGGGCCCACTTATTCAACGACGACATCATTTCGATGCCCGACAAGTGGGAGTATCCCTGGTATGCCGCCTGGGATGCCGCCTTCCACATGATCCCCATGGCGATGATCGACCCCAGCTTCGCCAAAAGTCAGTTGAAGCTATTCCTCCGCGAATGGTACATGCATCCGAATGGCCAGATGCCGGCCTACGAATGGGCCTTCGGTGACGTCAATCCGCCCGTCCACGCCTGGGCCGTCCATCGCGTTTTTCAAATCGACCGCCGCTTAACCGGCAAGCCTGATTTCGCTTTCCTTGAACGCTGCTTTCACAAGCTGTTGATGAATTTCACCTGGTGGGTTAACCGCAAGGACGCCGCCGGCAACAACGTCTTCGAAGGCGGCTTCCTCGGCCTCGATAACATCGGCGTGTTCGATCGCTCCGCCCCCCTACCCACCGGGGGCATCATCGAACAGTCCGACGGTACCAGCTGGATGGCCATGTACTGCCTAAACATGCTGACCCTGGCCCTCGACCTGGCGGAACACAATCGCGCCTACGAGGACATCGCCAGTAAGTTCTTCGAACACTTTCTGTACATCGCCAGCGCCATGAATAAGCCCGGCAAGGATAGCCTATGGGACGAGCAGGACGGTTTCTATTACGACCTCCTCCGCGTCCCTGACCGTGAGCCGTTCCGGATGCGCATTCGCAGCATGGTCGGCCTCATCCCCCTGTTCGCTGTCACCACCATCGACGCGACGCAAATCGCCAATCTCCATGGCTTTCGGCACCGGATGCAATGGTTCATGCGCCACCGCCCGGACCTTTGCCATAACGTCGCTTCGCTGTTTGAACGCGGCCAACAAGAACGCGTTCTCCTCTCGGTCGTCACCCCGGATAAACTCCGGCGCATTCTCCGCCGTATGGTGGACCCCAACGAGTTCCTCTCCGACTACGGCGTCCGCGCCTTGTCGAAGTTCCATAAGGACAGCCCGTTCGAACTCCGCGTGAACCAGGAGACCTATCGCGTCAGCTACGAACCGGCCGAATCGACCACCGGCCTCTTCGGCGGCAACTCCAACTGGCGCGGTCCTATCTGGTTCCCCGTCAACTACCTCATCATCGAATCCCTCCAGAAGTTTCACTTCTACTTCGGGGATAACTTCACTGTCGAGTATCCCCTCGGCTCTGGCGACCAGGTCAACCTCTGGGAGCTAGCCACCGCGCTTTCCCACCGGCTTTCCAACATCTTCCGGCAAGACCACGAGGGGCGCCGCCCCGTCTTCGGCCCATATGAAAAGCACCAGAGCGATCCCCACTTCCGCGATCATCTGCTGTTTTTCGAATACTTCAACGGCGACACCGGCGAAGGTCTTGGGGCTAGCCACCAAACCGGCTGGACCGCCCTCATCGCCAAATTAATCGCTCAAAACGGGGAATAATGCGTTACTTCGTCTTCTTACTCGCGGCTGGCTTGGTCGCGCAACCACAGCACGGTGTCCGGCCCGCCCGCATGATCGTCAAAGGGGCCATGGTCGTTGAAGGCACCGGCACCCCGGCCCAGGGGCCGCTCGATATCACCATCGAAAACGGCGTCATCACCCAGATCGCCCGCGGCTCTCAATCCCGCCCCGGAGACGTGGAAATTGACGCCCGCGGCAAATACGTTCTCCCCGGCTTCATCAACATGCATGGCCACCTCCATCAGGAACGCGGCGGCGTCCCGATGGACCCGAACTACGTCCTGAAACTCTGGCTTGCCTGCGGCATCACCACGGTCCGCGACGTCGGCAGCAACCTGCAGTTCACCCTCGATACGAAGGCGAAATCCGCCCGCGGCGAAGTCGTCGCCCCGCGCCTCTTCGCTTACCCCGTCCTCGGACGGCCCGGCACTCCCGAGGCCGCCGTCAACCGCGTCAAAGAGCTCAAATCCCGCGGCGTCGACGGCATGAAGATCGTCGGCGCCTGGCGCAACACCTTCGATGCCGCGGCCCAGGAAGCCTCCGCCGCCCGCCTCCCCATCGCCATCCACATCGGCGTCGAAGAGACGACCGCCGCTGACGCGATTCGCAATAAGGTCGCCACCATCGAACACTGGTACGGCATCCCCGACGCCGCCCTCGCCGCCGGCGTCCAAAACTTCCCGTCCACTTACAACTACATGAACGAGGCCGACCGCTTCCGCTACGCCGGCCGCCTCTGGCGCGAAGCCGACCCCAAGAAACTCGCCGCCGTCCTCGACGGCATGATCGCCAACAACGTCGCCTGGGACCCGACGCTCGAAATCTACGAAGCCTCCCGCGACCTCCAACGCGCCCAGAATCAGCCCTGGTTCAAAGACTACCTCCATCCCGTCCTCGCGGCCTTCTTCGAGCCGAACCTCGCCAACCACGGCAGCTACTTCATCAACTGGTCGTCGACCGACGAAACTTACTGGAAAGAAAACTTCCGCCTCTGGCTCGCCGCCGTTCGCGACTTCGAAGCTCGCGGCGGCACCATCACCATGGGCGAAGACGCCGGCTATATCTATCAGATGTACGGCTTCGGCATGCTCCGCAACTTTGAGCTTCACCAGGAGGCCGGATTCCACCCGCTGCGCATCATCAAGCACGCCACCGTCAACGGAGCGAAGGTGCTCGGCGCCGAAGGCACCCTCGGCCGGGTCCGCGCCGGCTGGGCCGCGGACCTGCTCATCGTCAACGGCAACCCGCTTGAAGACTTCAAAGTCCTCTACCCCGTCACCCCCAACGCCGGCACCAAAACCGGCATCGAATGGACCATCAAAGCCGGCTTCCCCTATCACGTCCCCCGGCTCATGACCGAAGTGAAATCCCTCGTCGACCAAGCCCGCAAACCATGAACCCCGCTCCTCCCCTTCTCTACGCTCCCGGCGCGCTCGCCCAAGTGGGCCCCCTCGCCCATAGCCTCGGCTTCCGCCGCACGCTCATCGTCGCCGACCACGGCATGGACGGTGCCGGCCACATCGCCTCTCTCATCGCCACGCTCTCGGCCGCTGGCGTCGAAGCCACTCCCTGGCGCAACTTCGGCGCTAACCCCGATTCGGCCATGATCGAACACGGCCGAGAATTCGCTTCTCACCTCCATATCGATTCGCTCATCGGCCTCGGCGGCGGCAGCTCTCTCGACGCCGCCAAGGGCATCAACTTCGTCCTTACGAACGGCGGCACGATGAAGGACTACTGGGGCTACGGCAAAGCCTCCCGGCCCCTGCTGCCCATGATCGGCATTCCCTCCACCACCGGCACCGGCAGCGAGGCGCAATCCTACGCCCTCATCAGCGACCCCGTCACCCACGTCAAAATGGCCTGCGGCGACCCCACGGCGTCCTTCCGCTACGCTGTCCTCGATCCCTTTTTGACCCTCTCCCAGCCCCCCCACGTGCGGGCCGCCGCCGGCTACGACGCCCTCAGCCACGCCGTCGAAACCCTCGTCACCACGAAACGAACCCCAGCCTCCCAGCTCTTCTCCCGCCAAGCCTGGCAACTGCTCCATCGCAGCTACGCCGCCCCGGCGACGCTCGAGTCGAACGCCGATCTCCAACTCGGTGCCTGGTTCGCCGGCTGCGCCATCGAAGCGTCCATGCTCGGCGCCGCCCATGCCTGCGCCAACCCGCTGACGGCCCGCTACGGCATCACCCACGGGGTCGCCATCGCCATCATGCTCCCCCACGTCGTCCGCTGGAACGACGCTCCCGAGTACGCCGACCTCCACCCCCATCTCGCCGACCGCCTCGCCGAACTCGCCCACGGCCTCGCCTTGCCGATCCGCGAATATGAAATCCCAGCGGACGTCCTCCCCCACCTCGCCGACGACGCCGCCCAGCAATGGACCGGCCGCCACAACCCCCGTCCGTTGGACGCCGCCGCTGCCCTGGAACTCTACCAATGCGCCTTCTAACCGCTCTACTCTTCTCGACCGCCCTCTTCGCTGAATGGCCTCAATTCCGAGGCAATCCCGCCCTCACCGGCGTCGCCGACTCCGGCGCCCCGCCCGCCCAACTCAAGCTCCTCTGGACGTGGGAAGGCGGCGAACAGTTTGAGTCCTCGCCCATCATCGCCGGCGGCGTTGTCTATATCGGCTCTGGCGCGGGAGACCTGCTCGCCATTGACCTCACCACCGGCAAAACCAAATGGAAGTACAAAGCCGGCAGCGAAATCGGCGAATCCACCCCGACCATCGCCAACGGCATCGTCTACGTCGGCGACCTCAAAGGCGTCCTGCACGCGGTCAACGCCGCCGATGGCAAAGGCCTTTGGACCTATCCCACCGGCACCGAAATCAAGTCTTCTCCCATCGTCCATGCCGACAAAGTGTTGATCGGAAGCTACGACCAAAGCCTCTACGCGCTCAATGCCAAGACCGGCAAACTCGCCTGGAAGTACGAGACCACCGGCCCCGTCCACGCCACCCCCGCCGTCAAAGACGGCATCGCCTACATCGCCGGATGCGATGAACACTTCCGGGCCATCCGCATCGCCGATGGCAAAGAGATCTTTCAGGTCTCGAGCGGTGCCTATACCGGAGCCAGCCCGGCTCTCGCCGGCAACATGGCCTCGGTGCCTATACCGGCGCCAGCCCGGCTCTCTCCGGCAATATGGCCTACTTCGGCACCTTCGGCAACGAAGTCTATGGCGTCGACATGGTCGCCAAGAAGATCATTTGGCGCTACGAACACCCCGTCCGCAAATTCCCGTTCTACTCGAGCGCCACGCTGATTGACGGCAAAGTCATCCTCGGTGGCCGCGACAAAATGGTCCACGCCATCGATGCCAAAACCGGTAAAGTCGCCTGGATCTTCACGACGCGCAGCCGCGTCGAATCGAGCCCCGCCGCCGCCGCGGGCCGCGTCTACATTGGCTCCAATGATGGCCGCTTCTACGTGCTCGAAGCTGCCACGGGCAAAAAGCTTTGGGAATACGAAGCCGGGGCCGCCGTTTCCAGCAGCCCGGCCATCAGCGACGGCAAAGTGGTGATTGCCGCGCAGGATGGCCGGGTCTACTGTTTCGGAGGCTAGCCTAGAACAGCAGCTTCAACGCAATCTGGGTCTGACGCGGCGGGTTCGCCGTCCCCGTCACGCGACCAAACTGCGCATTGCCCACCGTCGTGTTCGGCGAACCGAACACCGGATGGTTGCTCATGTTGAAGCTCTCCCCACGCAGTTCGAGCGAAACCCGCTCGCTCTTCAGCCGGAAGCGCTTGAACACCGACAAGTCCAGGTTCTCAATGAAGTCGCTCCGGAGGCTGGGATGCATGCGGCCCATATTGCCGAACGTGTACTGCGCCGGCAACGTGAAGGCGCTCGTGTCGAACCAACGGTCCAGGCTCGGCGAATCGAGTTGCGCGTTCTTCCCGGTCGAATCCGGCCGTTGGCCGCCGCCGAAGGAGAAGCTCGTGTTTCCGGTCGTGCCCATCTGCAACGGCGAACCGCTGTTCAGCGTCAGGATTCCGTTCACCTGCCACTGGCCCAGCACCGCGTTCATAAAGCCGTTCCAGCGCGCCCCGAACTGCTTGCCCTTACCGAACGGCAATTCGTAGGTGTAGCTGGTGACAAGCCGATGGCGGTAGTCATACGGAGAGATCGAACGGTCGCAAGCGCGGCAATTGAAGTCCCGCCAACCGGCCGAATCCCAAGAGTTGTCGCCACCGTCAGAGATCAGCTTCGACCAAGAGTAGGAGACGACCGCCAAACCGTTCTGCGAGAACCGCTTTTCGAACTTCGCCTGCAAGCTATGGAAGTTCGAATTACCCCACGAGGCGCCTGAGAACGAGACGCCCGGAATGTGCGGATACGGCGTCAAAAGCTGACCCCGCTGCACCGTCCGCGTCGACATCGCCCCAATTGGGATGATCCCGAAAAACGGATTCGGCACCGTGTCGAGCAACCCGGCATCGGGCCGGATCAGGTTTGTTGCCAACTGGTCCATCTGGAAACCAATCGGTAGATTCGTCCCCTTGTTACCCGCATAAGCAACTTCAAGCACCGTTCCGCGGCCAAAATCATGGCCGATCGAGGCGTTCCACTGCGAGTTATACGGCGTGGTCATCGTGTTCGGCACTGGCGAACCAACGCCCTGTCCGAGCGAGGCGAGCAATCCGTTCGTCGAGCCTTCCACCTGCAGCACTCCGTTCGGGAACGGGTTCCGCAGTAAGTCGGTCGGAGTAACACCATCCACCGACGTCACCCAAGGCGTCGACGCCCGGAACGGGGCCGTGCCGTAGTTGTTCGCGCCATACGGAGCCGCGGTATAGAAGATCCCCGCACCCGCGCGAAACACCGTCTTCGGCGTGATTTGATACGCGATGCCCAGCCGCGGCGCAATCTTGCCCCACTCAATCGGCTTCAGCGTCCGTCTTCCCAAACCCTTATCCGAGAACAACCAACCGCCCTTCAAATCCAGCCCCGTCCGCTGTGCCAGCGGGCTCACCACATTCGGATCAAATACTCCGAACCGGTCATGCCGCTCCGTCACCGCCGATTCGAAATCCCAACGGATGCCCATGTTAATCGTCAGTTTCCGCGAAACTTTCCAATCGTCCTGGAGATAGAAGCCGTAGCTCTTGCTGCCCAGCGCCGGCCGAATGCCGTTCACCACGCTGCCGCCCGCCCCGGTGCCCAACAGGAACGATGCGTAGCCGAAGCCACCCACCGCGTTAACCACGCGCGGGTCCGGACCAGCCGTCATCGACCGGTTGAACGAGAAATTCAAACTCCACGGTGCCTGCGAATGGTTCACGTAGTTGCCGCGAATTTCGGTGCCCGTCTTGAGGGTATGGCTCCCGTAAACCTTCGAAAGCGTGCCGACGAAAGTGTGAGACTGGTTCGCCGACCGGAAGTTCCAGTGATGCAGCAAACCCGGCATCGTCATCTCTTCCACCCCAAACTCAGGGAACGCCAATAAGTCAGCGCCCGCTTCCACCGTCGACGGCAAACCGAGCGACGAAGGCTTGAAGCCCAAATTGTCGCTCGACCGATCGAGAATCGAACGGGCGAAGCCGTACCGCACGCTCAACAGCGTCGTCGGACTGATCGTCCAGCTATAGTCGAGCGCCGCGTTCTGCTGCCGCTCCTTATTCGAAAAACATCCGCCGTCCGGGCAGCCCGGCCCTTCCCAAAACTTCGGAGCCGCGTTCCGATTGTTGAAGATCGTGTACCGCACAAAGATCCGCTGTTGATCGTTGAAGTTGTGGTCCACCTTGGTCGTAGCGCGATCGACGTTCGTCGGCGCCTTGCCTTGGAAGAAGAAATTGTTTTGGTTTGTAAACGCCTGTCCAGCCAGGTTCGGCCGCGGGCCGTAGAACTTTTGCGCATTCGCCGCCACGGGGTCGAACCGTGAAACCGGAATGCGGTTCCCGGCAAAAGGAGTGCGCAAAAACTGCCCTGGTCGATTCGGGTCCGCCGCCGTCGTGAACGGATCATAGATCGCCCGAAGTTGTCCGGCGCTGTTCAGCGTCTTCGAAAAATCGCCCCCGAGTTGCTCGTCGGTCGGCAGCGTCATGAACTGAGTCCGCGCAGCCAACTGGCGACGGCCCTCATAGACCATGAAGAAGAACGACTTGTTCTTACCGTCATAAACCTTCGGAATCACCACCGGACCACCCAGGCTGGCCCCGTATTCGTTCCGTTGGAACGAACCCAACTTCTGCCCGCTCGCATTGGCAAACCAGTTGTTCGCATCGAGCTTCGAATTCCGGAAAAACTCAAACACGCTGCCATGCAGCGTATTCGTTCCCGACTTCGTCGCGATCGTCAACACCCCGCCGCCCGATCGCCCGTACTCCGCCGAGTACGAGTTCGTCTGAATCCGAAACTCCTCAACGCCCTCAACGGACGGAACTGCGCTGTTGGCATTCATGTTGTTCGTATTCGCGTTCATCGTCACCGGAACGCCGTCCATCATAATCGCGTTCGAAGAGTCGCGGCCACCGTTCACCGTGAACCGGCCAATCGACTCGAAACCCTCTCCGATTCCACCGTTGCCACCACCGGGCCGGAAGCCCATCACGCCGGGAGTTAGCGTCGCCAAAGCGAATACATTTCGTCCATTCAACGGCAGGTCGATAATCCGCTTGTTCTCCACCACCCCGCTCAGCGTCGCCGAGGTCGTATCGATCACCTGCGCCGCACTCGAAATCGTCACCGATTCCGTCAAACTGCCAATCTGTAGCGACACGTTGATCGTCGCTTTCTGCTGCGTCGCAATTGGCAAGGATTCGACGAGAAAGCTTCGAAAACCAGCCTTTTCCGCTCGCACTTTGTAACGACCGGGCGGCACCGGCGTAACTAGGTAAAACCCGGCATCATTCGAAGTCGACCGCAAATTCACGTTGCGATCAAGATCAGTAACTACAATACTCGTGCCGGCTACCGCGGCGCCCGAGGCGTCGGTGACAAGACCGGAAATCGTACCCGCCACGGTTTGAGCCGCGGCGCTGGTACTCCAGAGACTACTCAGTAGCACCATGGCTAAGGCAGTTCGAACACAGAACAATTTCATTAATCCTCGTTATTACCGGAGAGAGGAAGCTCGCCCCGTGCGAGAAACATTATCACAAAACTGTATGCAATCTCAAGCGCTCAAGGCGCTCGAAGCGACCCCCTACTTCTTCGATCCAAACGTAATTGTCGCCCGCGTAAATTCCGGTTCCGTGTTCAACATGATGTGTAAGCTCTGCTTTTCGTCGTTCTTACTCGCGATCAGCATGGCCCCGGGCCCCTCCGATCCTTCCGTCGAAGTCGCCATTTTCGAGTCGAATCCACCCGCCTTGATCTGCTCCTCATACCAAGCCTTCACCTTCCCAAACTCTTCTTTCACTTCGAGCATGATCGTTCCCCCATCCGCCTCCGCCGTCTGCGTACTCATCACGTTCTGCTGCTTGGCCCCCGGGTAGATCGGCACCCACTGCGGGATCTTCGCATCCACATTCGCACCCACCTGAATCCTCCCCTCCTCGCTGCTCATCTCGAGTTTCCCGTTCTTCAAATCGTCCAGCGATACCGTCACCGTCTTGCCGGTCTCTCTATCCTTGATCGTCACCTTACCCGTCCCCTCGTCAACGGCCAGCACCTCCAGGTTCGGATTCGCCATGGCCGCAATCTTCGCTACCATCGCCACGGGATTACTCGCCGCTTGCTTGGCGAAGAACACTCCAGTCGCGACCACCGCAACCCCCGCCAGCATCACCAAGGCCAGCAAACCAACGAGGATCCAGACCCACACGGGCACCCCAGATTTCGTCGGGATCGGCGTCGGCATCGGCGGCTGTTGATACTGTGGGTTCATGCCCTGCATTTTGCCACATGCCAAGGGAATAGAATAGGGGCATGCGCAGGCTGCTCTTGTTCTTGTCCATCGCCGCTGGAGCGATGGCCCAATCGCCCGTCGATTTCTCGAAAGATGTCGAGCCAATCTTGAAACGATCCTGCCTCGGTTGCCACGGCCCCGCCGTCCAAACCAATGGCCTTCGCTTCGACGATGGTGAAGCCGCGCTGAAAGGCGGCTATAGCGGCCCTGTCATAGTTCCCGGCCGCGCTACCGAGTCCGAAATCATCCGCCGCGTCCTCAGCGACAAGTCCGCCATCGTCATGCCGCCCACCGGCCCCCGCCTCTCCAATGACGAAGTCGCCCGCCTCCAAGCCTGGATCAATGCCGGAGCCGTGTGGCCGAAGAGCACCCGCACCGCCGCCAAGCGCCGAGGTGCCTCCCACTGGGCCTTTCAACCCATCCCGCGCCCCGCCGGCTCCATCGATTCCTTCGTCCTCGCCCGCCTGAAAGCCGAAGGCCTCACGCCATCGCCGCGCGCCACAAAGTCGCAACTCATCCGCCGCCTCAAGCTCGATCTCATCGGCCTCCCCCCCACGCCCGAGGAGGTCGCCGCCTTCCTCGCCGACCCCCGGCCCGACGCCTACGATCGCCTCGTCGATACTTACCTCGCCTCTCCCCACTACGGCGAAAAATGGGCCCGCCAATGGCTCGACCTCGCCCGCTACGCCGACTCCGATGGCTATGAAAAAGACCAAGTCCGTCCCCACGCCTGGCGCTATCGCCAGTGGGTCATCAACGCTCTCAACGCCGACATGCCCTTCGATCAATTCACGATCGAGCAGATCGCCGGCGACCTCCTGCCCAACGCGACTACCGACCAAAAAGTCGCCACCGGTTTCCATCGCAACGTCCTCGTCAACCGGGAAGCCGGCGTCGACCGCGCCGAAGCCCGCTTCGAACAAATCATCAACCGCACCAATACTGTCACCACCACTTGGCTCGGCCTCACCGCCGGCTGCGCCCAGTGCCACGACCATAAGTTCGATCCTATCTCGCAGAAAGAGTATTACCAGCTCTTCGCCCTCTTCAACGGGGCCGACGACGTCGACATCGATGCTCCCCTCAACGGCGAAATGGGCCCGTTCCTCCGCGCCCTCCCCGCCTACCGCCAGCAGCGCCAAGCCCTCCTCGACGAATACAAAATCCCCGGCCTGCTCGCCAGTTGGGAAGACAAAATGCGCGAAACCTGGGCCAACCCTGGCAAGGATCCCGAATTCGATTTCTGGGTCACATCCATGTCCGCCATGTTCGACCACGCCAAGCGCATCGTTCACACCCCAACCGCAAAACGAACCCAACGCGAGCAGGATCGCCTCTTCACCTACTTCGTCAACAACCCCGGCCCCCAGTTCAAAAACAATAAGGAACTCAGCGAAAAGTTCAAGGAACTCCGCACGAAGCTCCAGAAGCTCGACGGCGACTTCCCCGCCCTCACCCAGGCCTATACCATCGCCGCCGACCCCAACAACCCGATCACCAAGATCGCCGTCCGCGGCGACTACAAAAACCTCGGCATCCCCGTCGAACCCGGCACGCTTTCCATCCTGCCGCCCATGCGGGAACCCGGCCGCCTCGGCTTCGCCCGTTGGCTCGTCGCGAAGGATAACCCGCTCACCGCCCGCGTCACCGTCAACCGCTATTGGCAGGAGTTCTTCGGCCGCGGCCTCGTGAAAACCTCCGAAGACGTCGGCACCCAAGGCGACAAGCCGTCCCACCCGGAACTCCTCGACCACCTCGCCGCATCCTTCATGGACGGAGGCTGGAGCATGAAAAAACTCCACCGCGAAATCGTCACCTCCACCACCTATCAGCAATCCTCCAACTACCGCCCCGAGGTGGCAGAAAAGGATTCCGACAACATGCTCCTCGCCCGCCAGAGCCGCCTCCGTCTGTCCGCCGAACAGATCCGCGACGCCGCCCTTTACTCGGGCGACATCCTCGATCTCGAAGTCGGCGGCAAGTCCATTAAGCCGCCCCTGCCCAAGGGAGTCGCCGAACTCGGCTACGGCAACAGCGTCAAATGGGCCGAAAGCCCCGGGAAGGATCGTTACCGCCGCGGGCTCTACATCCACTACCAGCGCACCACCCCCTACCCGCTCCTTGTCAATTTCGACGCACCCGATTCGAACGTCTCGTGCTCGCGCCGCCGCGCTTCCAACACGCCCCTCCAGGCGCTGAACCTGCTCAACGACCCCGTCTTCCTCGAAGCCGCCCACGCCCTGGCCGCCCGCACCGCCAACGCCCCCGCCCGCCTCCAAAGCATGTTCGAAATCGTCATCGGCCGAACCCCCAGCGACTCCGAAAAGCAGTCGCTCGCCCGCTACCTCGACAAGCAAATCACCATCCTCAAGTCTGAAGGCCGGGCTCCTGAAAAAGCCGATGCCGAAGCCTGGGCCGGCGTCGCCCGCGTCCTTCTCAACACCGACGAATTCATCAACCGGAACTAACGCCATGGAACAACTCAACGCCCTCCGCCGCCGTCAATTCCTGAAAAACTGGGCCTATGGCCTCGGCTCCATGGCCCTCGGCGATCTGCTCGTCAAGGACGGTTACGCCGCCTCCTCCAACCCGCTTGCCCCCAAAGCACCCCACTTCAAAGGCAAAGCCAAAAGCGTCATTTTCCTGTTCATGGAAGGCGGCCCCAGCCAAATGGATCTCTTCGATCCCAAGCCCGCCCTGATGAAATATCACGGCAAGCCCGTGCCCACCGAGTTCACCAAAGATCTCAAGTTAGCGTTCACTAAGCCGAATGCCGCCGCGCTCGGCAGCCCTCGCGTCTTCCGCCCCTGCGGCCAGTCCGGCATGATGATGTCCGACTACATCCCGCACATGCACGACCTCGCCGACGACATCTGCCTCGTCCGCTCCATGCATACCGAAGCCGTCAACCACCACCCGGGCCAACTCTTTCTCTTCACCGGCTCGGTGCAGTTTGGCCGCCCCACCATGGGCGCCTGGAGCGTCTACGGCCTCGGCAGCGAGTCGCAGAACCTGCCCGGCTTTGTCGTCCTGTCCAGCGGCGTCGGTACCTCCGGCGGTGCCTCTAACTTCATGAGCGGCTTCCTGCCGTCGACCTATCAAGGCACCCAGTTCCGCAGCGGCGGCGAACCCATTCTCTATCTATCCAACCCTGAAGGCATCAGCCCCGCCACCCAACGCGCCGGCCTCGACGCCATCAAGGAACTCAATGAATCCCACCTCGCCGCCGTCGGCGACCCCGAAATCGAAGCCCGCATCCAGAGCTACGAACTCGCCTACCGCATGCAGACTTCCGCCCCCGAACTCCTCGATTTCTCGAAGGAGTCAAAGGCGACCCTCGACCTCTACGGCATCGGCAAAGAACCCACCAACCAGTACGCCACCAACGCCCTGCTCGCCCGCCGCATGGTCGAACGCGGAGTGCGCTTCGTCCTGATGATGGACGCCTCCTGGGACACCCACACCAACCTCAACAGCGCCCTGAAGAAAAAAACCGACGCGACCGACCAGCCCGTCGCCGCTCTCCTCAAGGACCTCAAACAGCGCGGCCTACTCGACGAAACCCTCGTCGTCTGGGGCGGCGAGTTCGGTCGTACCCCGATCTCAGAGATCCGCAACACCTCCGACCCCGAAAACGCCGGCCGCGATCACCACCCCAGCGGCTACTCCATGTGGCTTGCTGGCGGCGGCATCAAGGGCGGCCAGGTGATCGGTGAAACCGACGAACTCGGCTTCACCATCACGAAGGATAAGGTGGAGGTGCACGATCTCCAAGCCACCATCCTGCACTGCCTCGGCCTTGACCACCACAAGCTCACCTACCGCCACATGGGCCGCGACTTCCGCCTCACCGACGTCCACGGCAACGTCGTCAAAGCAATGCTCGCCTAGGTCTAGGCGATCCGATTCAGGAGCTGCACCCAATTCGGCCCGGCCAGTTTCCCCGCCACGCGGGGCCGTCCCGCCGCCAAATGCGCCGATTGCGAGTGCTTCTGCAGCGCCTCTTTCGACTCCCATTCCTCGATAAACGTGAACTTGCACGGGTTGCTCTCGTCGACGAACAGGTCGTACCGCAGGCAACCATCCTCTAGCCGCGTCGGTGCCACGTAGCTTTCCAGCACCTCTCGCACGAGCGTTTCCTCGCCCGGCAGCGCCTCAATGTGCGCGACAACATCAATCTTCTGGCTCATTCGTGTTAGCGTACACGATCCCCGGGCCCTCTGAGCAACTTCTCATGCTACTTTGGGTTTTAATTTGATTCCCGATGTCGACTGATCCGCAAACTCCGCCGAAGCCCGCCGCCCGCCCCAGCCTGGCTCAACTGATGGCCGCGAAAGCTGGCGCGGCGAAAGCCGTCTCGACCGATCGCGCCGTCGCCGCGAAAGAGCGCCACCCGGTCAGCCCGGCCGGCACCCCCCGCTCGGCCGATCGTATGTTCGAGCTCAAAAGCGAAATCCATCGCAAGCTCATCGGCGTCCTCAATCTCGATCGCGTCTCCTCCATCCCGAAGGATCGGCTCCGCAGCGAAATCGGCCGCGTGGTCGAGCGCCTCCTCGATGACGAACGCGTCCCCATGACGACGGCCGAGCAGAACAAAATCGTCGAAGAGGTACTTGACGAAGTCCTCGGCCTCGGCCCGCTGGAAACGCTGCTCAAAGAACCCAGCATCTCCGACATCCTCGTCAACGGCTACGACAAGGTCTTCATCGAACGGCAGGGCAAGCTGCAGCGGACTTCTGTTCGTTTCAAAGACAACGCCCACCTCCTCCATATCATCGAGAAGATCGTCGCTCAGGTCGGCCGCCGCGTCGACGAAGCCCAGCCCATCGCCCATCGTCGACGCCCGTCTCAAGGACGGTTCCCGCGTCAACGCCATCATCTCCCCGCTCTCGCTCGATGGCCCTTCGCTCTCCATCCGCCGCTTCGGTCGCCACGTCATCACGAGCGACGAAATGGTGGCCTACAAAACCATCATGCCGGCGATGCTCCAATTCCTCGCCGCCTGCGTCCAAGCCAAAACGACGATTCTCATCTCCGGCGGTACCGGTTCGGGCAAAACCACCACCCTCAACGCCCTCTCCCGCTTCATCCCCGAAGACGAACGCATCGTCACCATTGAAGACACCGCCGAACTCCAACTCCAGCAGCGTCACATCGTCAAGTTCGAAACCCGCCCCGCCAATCTGAACAAGGAAGGCGGCATCAACCAGCGCGTCCTCGTCCGTACCGCGCTCCGTATGCGGCCAGACCGCATCGTCGTCGGCGAGTGCCGCGGCGCCGAAGCGCTCGACATGCTCCAGGCCATGAACACCGGTGTCGAAGGCTCGATGACCACCATCCACGCCAATACGCCGAAGGACGCCTTCTCCCGTCTCGAAGCGATGATCCTGATGGCAGAGCTCCAAATCCCCACCCGCGTCATCCAGCAGCAGCTTGCCAGCGCCATCAAGATGGTCGTCCAGGTCACTCGCCTTCAGGACGGTTCCCGTAAAATCATTAACGTTTCCGAGGTTGTTGGCCTCGAAGGCGACCACATCGAAGTGCAGGATGTCTTCGCCTTCGAACGCATCGGCGTCAGTGAAGAAGGCAAGGTGATGGGCCGCTTCCGCTGCTTCAACAACAAGCCCAAGATCCTCGAACGCCTCCGCATCAACGGCATCAAACTACCGGACGGTATCTTTGATGAGGTAATGGACGTTAACCTGTAGGCATGTACATCATCATGGGCTTAACCCTTCTTGCGGTTTTGCTGATCACCCTGTTAGTGACGCCGCCCACCGCCTGGGTCGATTGGCTCATGGGCAAATCGGAAAAGAAAGACGACTAGGGCGTCGACCGCTGGAAAGCACTAGTTCCGGCCGAGGTTCTTGCCGCGCACCATGGCCGGCGGACGGGATTGGGAGCGGCCGTGCGGAGAGCCCGTGGCAGCGGCCGGGTCGTGTTCCTGAAGCCATACGCGCAAGGGGACGTCCGCGTCGGTGGGGTCGTAGGTGCCGTTGGCGGACGCTCCGCCGCCCAGGATTTGTCGCCGCACCGGATCCACCTTCGAATGAAGGTGCGCAACCGTCATCTCGTCCTTCGGCCGCAGCCACCGGTAACTGTATCCGTACCAGATTACCTTTCGAGTCAGGTCCGACGCGTTGGCACTGCGGGAGTGCCAGGTGCGTCGATCCAACACGAGCGCGGACCCGGGGGGCACACACAGGGAAATGCAACCGTCCG
>JAPKZA010000391.1 GCA_026394015.1 Acidobacteriota bacterium | reverse complement strand
GTGCGGGGTCCAGGTGTAGCCGGAGGCTAGAACGAAGACGGGTGCTCGAAACGTAACGGGCTCGTTCTGTTCTACGGCCTCGGCCGCGACGATCCGCGTTCCGCTTTCGGCCATGATCAATTTTCGAACAAGAGTCCCGGCATGGATCGAAATTGCCTTTTTGTCGAGCAGCTTTTGGAACGTGAAGTCGGGAGAGTAACGCGCGCCGGTCAGGCAGATGGCGCAGGTGTTGCAGCGGACGCAGGCGGCCCGGCCGTCGTAGGGCACGGTGTTCTTGGCGACGGGCGTATTCCAGAACGGGATGCCCGAGCGCTCGGCGGCTTCTTTCAAGCGGGCCAAGTTGTAGGTGAGCGGCGAGGGGACCATGGGATAGGGCTCGCTGCGGGCGTCTTCGGCGAAAGGCCCGGGCTCGCCGGCGACGCCCAGCTTCTGCTCGGCCTCGCAGTAGTAGCGTTCGAGCTCGGCCCATTCGAGCGGCCAATCGACGGCCAGGCCATAGAGCGAACGGAGCCGCAGGTCTTCCTGCGAGAAGCGGTTGCAAGCGCCTCCCCAGTGCAGGGCTGAGCCGCCCAGGGCCATCGTCCGGGAGATAATTCCTTCGGCGGCCTGGTCAGCGATCGCATCGCCCGGCCAGGGGTTTTCGTCGTAGTCGATTTTGCGCTGGCGGTGTTCGCCGCGCTTTTCGAAATTGAAGAACGTCTTGCCGGCTTCGACGATCCGGATGTTCAAGCCGGGGCGCAACTCCGAGAGCTTGAGCGAGAGCATGGCTGCCGAGATGCCGCCGCCGATGATGCAGATATCCGCTTCGAGGGTCTTCATCGGAGGGCCTTCGGCTGTTGGCCGGCGGTCGAGAAACCGCGGCAGTCGTATCGGCGAATCGCTCGTTCAAAGCAAACGTCGTTGGCCTCGGCGGAACGGAACCAGAAGGCCATCAGGTCGCTGGCGATGTGCTGGCCGCTGGGGGCCAGCGGCAAGGCGGTGACACGGGCGGCCGTCATGGACGCGGCTAACCGCTCCCGGCGTTCCGCCACTGGCAGGCTGGCGAACGTTGCGCCCATGGCGGCTAGCTGGGTCTGATAGGTCCGCAATGGAGAAGCTGGCTTTGTGCTCATGCGGGTTCGGCCGTAGCCGTGTTCCATGTCGGCGCCGGGCCGGTAGCCGGACACCCAGGCGTCGAAGGCCCGGGCGATCTTAGCGACCGCTTCCACCCCCAGACTCTCCGGCAGAACGGCCTCTGCAATAGCCTGTACTTGCGTCTGCTCGGCGCTTCCAAACGCCGTCGCCGCCCACGCGGACCGCTGCAAAAAAGGGATCGCCGCAACGACCTGCAGCCACGCTCGTCGAAACATGAAGCCTTGCCTCCTGGTGCGTCGACGGGGACAAACCCAGAGTATAGCGCTAAAGATTGCTTTGCTGTAGAATGTCAAGACCATTAACGTTTTATTAACTTCTCAATAAAACCCAATGGTCAAATGGGAGGAATGTTTTGAAAATAAGCAAAGTTGCTTGGCTGGCGCTGTGTGCCTTATGGCTCGCGTCAAGCCTTTTCGGTCAGTCGTTCACGGGTAGTGTGAATGGCCTTATCACCGACGATTCCGGTGCCGTAGTCGCCGCGGCAAAAGTTGTCGTTACCGATCGTGATCGCGGGACGTCCTTCCGCTCGGTCGCCGATGGCTCGGGTCGTTTTGTCGTCACGGCCTTACCGCCGGGGAACTATTCGCTCTCCGTCGAAGCCGCTGGCTTCAAGAAGTATTCCAGTAGCGCCTTCAGCATCGCCGTCCAGGAACAGCGCTCTCTCAACGCGCAGTTGCAGGTGGGCGATGTGACCACCACGGTCGAAGTGGCCGGCTCGGCGGCGCTCGTCAACACGACCATCTCCAATCTCGGACAGGTGATCGACAACAAGTACATTCTGCAACTGCCGAACCTGGCGCGGAACTCGATGAGCCTGGCTTATCTCACTCCGGGTGTCGTCGGCTCCGGCGGTCGCCGCGGGGACAACAATACGAACTTCAGCGCCAACGGTTCGCGGAACTCCACCTCCGACGTTCTCGTTGATGGGGCTACGGTCGCGACGGTGGAACAGAACTCTGGCGTGACCGACCTCAAGTTCTCGCCGTCGGTCGACGTCGTGCAGGAGTTCAAGATGCAGACGAACTTTTTCTCGGCCGAGTATGGCCAGACGGGTGGAGCCGTGGTGAACATGGTCACCCGCTCCGGCACCAACCAGCTTCACGGTACGGGATACTACTTTATGCGCGATGCCGCGCTTAACGCCAACAACTGGTTCTCCAATCGGGCGGGCCGCGCTCTCCCGGCTTTTCACCGCGACCAGTACGGCGGGGTGATCGGCGGACCGGTGATCAAGAACAAAACCTTTTTCTTCGGGGCGTACGAATACACCAAGCAGGAAAGCCCGACGAGCGATCAGGTGAGCCTGCCGACCGTCGAGCAGTTGGCCGGCGACTTCTCGAAAACCTTCAACGCCGCCGGGCAGTTGATGCAGATCTTCGATCCCTACAACACCTTCACGAACGCCGCCGGCAATCTCCAGCGCCAACCGCTGGCTGGCAATATCGTCCCGGCATCCCGGATGAACCCGTTGGCCGTGAAAGCGCTGTCCTTCCTGCCAAAGCCGAACCAGGCTGGCGCGGCGTTTACCAACGCCAACAATTGGTTCAATCAAGGGGTCAATCCAAGTACCGGTCACCAGATTACGCTCAAGGGCGACCATAACTTTAACCAGTCCAACCGCCTCAGCGGACGGTGGAGCAAGGCGATGGGCGACGGCACCAACCCGAACCTGTTCGGCGAGGGGAACCCTGCCTATTACACGGGTGGGCCGAATTTCACCCGCACCCAATCGATGGTCGGCGACTTCACCCATGTCGCCAACGCCACCACGCTGTTTGTGTTCCGTTACGGCTACACCTACTCGAACTTCGGCCGCAATCCGTTCTTCGACAAGTTCGACCCCACTACCCTGGGCTTTGCATCAAACGTAAAGGACAACGCCACCAACCTTGTCTTCCCTCGTTTCGCTCCTGAAGGCTTCCGCGAATTCGGTACGGAAGGGTACTGGATCATGGACCGTCAAGAAGCGGTTCATCACTGGTCTGGTTTTGTCTCAAAGACGATTGGTGGCCACAACATCAAGGCTGGTGGCGAACGCCGCTACAACCGGCTCGACTATCTACAACCCGGTCATCCTTCCGGCCGATATAACTTTAGTCGCCAAGCCACCTGCGCCGACCGCTTTACTTGCCCCAGTAATCAAGGCAACGGCCTGGCCACGATGCTCCTGGGCTGGACCACAGGGAGTGAGTACCAGATCGAACCGAAAGCCTTCTCCCGCTCGGCTTACTGGGGGTTCTATTTCCAGGACGATTGGAAGATCACCAACAAACTCACGATCAACCTCGGTGTGCGCTATGACTTTGACGTCCCGCGTTGGGAGTTGCAAAACCGCTATAGCTACTGGGATCTCAACGCGCAGTCCTCGATCAAGGTTCCCGGGCTCGACACCCGGGGCGTGATCAAGTTTGTCGACGATAAGAATCGTTCGCCGTTTGATGCCGATCGCAACAACTGGCAGCCCCGGATCGGGTTTGCTTACGCCCTCAATCCGAAGACCGCCATCCGCTCCGGCTATGGTCTCTTCTACACCCTCTCCCGTGCTACCGTCTTCGGTCGGCCCGGCACTGGGTTTACCATCAACTCGCCGTCGATCTGGTCGCTCGATTCAAACGCAACGCTCAACTCGCAGTTGAATAATCCGTTCCCGAACGGCGTGCAGCTTCCTCCCGGTCGTAGCCAAGGGGACAATACGCTGATCGGGTTCGGTACGGGCACCATCGTACGCGACAACAACCGGAACCCCGAATACCATTCGTGGAACCTATCCATTCAACGCGAACTGCCTAAGCAGACCGTGCTGGAAATGAACTACACCGGCAGCCGCGGTACCCACCTCTTCATGCCGATCACGACGCTGTCGCCGCTCTCTCCCCAGTACTATGGACTGGGACGGACGGCGCTCAACGCGCTGGTGCCTAACCCGTTCTTCGGGCAGATCACCGATCCTCGTTCCGCCCTCAGCCAACCCACGGTCACCCGGGTTCGCACCCTGCGCCCGATGCCGCATTTTGACGGCACGAGTGTTGGCCAAGCAGAACCGGCCCGGGGCAGTTCCAGCTACCACGCCCTCCAGCTAAAAGTGGAGAAGCGTTTCAGCCAGGGACTCACTCTGCTTACGCACTACACTTGGTCCAAGATGCTCGACGACGTATCGCATAGCTCTGGAAACGTCTCCTGGCTCGGCGGTTCGACGTCGCTCCAGAACATCTGGGATCTGCGCGGCGAAAAGTCGTTGTCCTCGCACGATGTCGCCCATCGCTTCGTCATGACCGGCTCCTACGAGCTTCCGTTCGGCAAGGGCCGCGCTTTTGGCTCCGGCATGAATCGCGTCGCCAACTGGGTTCTCGGCGGCTGGGACATTAGCGGCATTTTGCTGATGCAAGGCGGCAGCCCGTTGCAGGTACTGCAAGCTGGTGGCACGATCTGGGACGGCACCCAACGGCCGAACCTGATCGGCGACCCGAGCACGACGGGTCGGGTGCAGGATCGGATCGACCGGTACTTCAACCCGGCGGCGTTCTCGCAGCCGGCGGCTGACGTTCCGGGTTCGGCTCCTCGCAACTTGAACTACCGCGCCCCGGGGATCAAGACCCTGGACGCGGCTCTGCTCAAGAGCATCACGGTAAAGGAAGGGCATCGCTTGGAGTTCCGTATCGAAGCGACCAATTTCACCAACACTCCGATGTTCGGCGACCCGGCGGCTTCCTTCGGGGCGGTCAACTTCGGCCAGATCGGCGGACTGCGGAGTGGCGTCGGTCCTCGTAACATGCAATTTGGTTTGAAGTACTACTTCTAAACCAACTAATCGCCCGCAAAGCAGTAAAGCGCGCCGCGCGTTCGGAGATACATTTTGTTATCGACGAACGCCGGCGTGGCGAATATGGGTTCGTCCATCTCGACAGTGGTCAGCGTCTCCCACTGCGCACCGGCCCTCAATACGGTCGCGGTGCCATTCTGGCTGAATAAGTACAGCTTTCCGGCGGCGGCCACCGGGGAGCTGTAGTAAGTGTCGAGCGCTCCGGTCAAGCGGCCCTGCTTTAGAATCGCGCCCGTCTTCGGGTCGAGCGAGGTGAAGATGCCGCCGTCTTTGACCAGATAGAGCACACCCTGATAGATCAGCGGCGAAGGGACGTTGGGGAGGAACTTCTGGATCCGCCAGCGGACCGCTGTTGCGGAGATGTCGCCGCGCCCGTTGGGTTGAATTGCGAGCAGTGAATTGCGGGCCGAGCGGCGAGCCCGGTAGAACTCCCAATCGCGTGTGTTCAGGTGGCCCTTGCTGTCCAAGTCGAGCAGATAGAAGCTTTTTTGCAGCTTGGGGTCGATCTCTTCCTGGATAATTTTGCCGTCTTTGTTGGTATCGTACAGGGCTAGCGCCTCGGCCCAGGTGGGGGTCTCGGTTGGCGCTTCGGCCTCGCCGCCGCCTTCGTAGCCGTGGACGAAAATCGTATCGCCATCGATGACGGCTACTGATTTCGGCTGCCAGGAGAAGCCGCGGACCCACCATAGCTTTTCGCCGGTGACGGCGTTGTAGGACGTTACTTGGTAGGCCCCGGGTACGATTAACTCGGCGGGCCCGTTTTTCGGGGTGAAGATTACGGGAGTAACATAGCTGCGCGTTACTTCGGAACGATCGACGCGCCAGCGCTCGCGGCCGGTTTTCTTGTCGAGGGCGAGGAGGAACGACCCTGCATCCTGGTCGCAGACGAGAATGACGAGGTCGCCGAAGACGATCGGAGAGGAGCCATGTCCGTTGACGTTGTTGAAGGGCCCGACCGGGGTGCTCCATCGCTCGTCGCCGTCTTTGGTGTAGGAGATGATGCCGTAGTCGGCGAAGAAGATGAAGACGTTGGTTCCGTCGGTGGCCGCGCTCGGCGAGGCCGGGGAGTTCACCTTCTGGTACCGCTCAATGCGGGGCCGGGGGGCTTGGCGACGCCAGAGGATCTTGCCGGTTTTGCGGTCCAGGCAGAGGGTGAAGAGCTTGCCGCCTTGATCGACGACCTTGTCGCCGCGACCGGCGTCGACGCGTTCGCCGCCTTCGGCACCGGTGAGGAAGATGAGGTCGCCGGTGATGACGGGCGAGGAGTGGCCGAAGGGCAGATCTGTTTTCCAAACGACGTTGCGGGCGGGGCCGAACTCGGTGGGCGCCTTCGAGACGGAGGCGATGCCCGAACCGTTGACGCCGCGGAACATGGGCCAATCGGCGGCGGAGAGGACCGCCGCCGTCAGCAGAAGGACGAGTCGCAATGGCATGCGAACATCATATGCGACTAGCGGATGGAGATGAGTTCGACGTCGAAGATGAGGGCCGAGTGGGGCGGGATATCGCCTCCGGCTCCGCGGGCGCCGTAGCCGAGTTCGGAGGGGATGTAGAGCCGATACTTCGAGCCGGTCGGCATCAGTTGGAGGCCTTCGGTCCAGCCGGCGATGACCCGGTTGAGCGGGAAGGAGATGGTTTCCTTGCGCTGGTAGCTGGAGTCAAAAATCTTACCGTTGATCAAGCGGCCTTCGTAGTGTACCTCGACGGTGCTGGTGGGCCCGGGTTTGGGCCCGGTGCCTTCGGTCAGGACTTCGTATTGCAGGCCTGAGGCGGTTTTGGTGATGCCCTCTTTCTGGGCGTTTTCTTCGAGAAACTTCATTCCGGCTTCCATCATAGAACGGTACCATGCAATCGGTAGCCGACTCCGCGGACGGTGGTTAATCGCCCCGCCTGGGAGCCTGGTTTTTGCCGAAGCCTGCTGATGACGAGGTCGACCACGTTACTGCCGGCGTCGAAGGATTGGCCCCAAACTTCGCGGAGGAGTTGATCGCGGGAGACGGG
>JAPKZA010000217.1:6304-9849 GCA_026394015.1 Acidobacteriota bacterium | reverse complement strand
TGGGCATCAATTTAGGCGAGGATGCGGTGGAGAGGTTCCGGTTATGAAGAGGGGCTCAAATCGACGGAGTTTCCTGGCCCTGGGGGCCGCGACTGCTGCTTCGTGTTCGAAGCCGGTGGAGACGACCGAGTCCGGGGCGCACATGCGGGTCTACGGCGAACGGTCTCCGCATGAGACTTCGGCGCGGGTGATCCGAGAGTTGACGGCGAGCCCGGGGACGGGATCGAGCCGGACGCCGCTGCATGAGATCTATGGCACCATCACCCCTTCGGCGCTGCACTATGAGCGGCACCACTCCGGGGTTCCGGCGATTGACCCGGCCAAGCATGAGTTGCTGATTCACGGGTTGGTCGAGAAGCCGATCGTGCTGACGATGGCCGACATTAAGGCCTTTCCGGCGTTCTCGCGGACCTACTTCCTCGAGTGCGGCGGCAACAGCGTGGGCGATCAACAGGGGACGCCGATGCCGACCGTCCAGGGCAGTCATGGACTGCTGAGCTGCACGGAGTGGACGGGAGTGAAGCTGTCGCTCGTGCTCAAGGGCCTGGGCGTGAAGCCGGAGGCTAAGTGGATGATCGCCGAGGGGGCCGACGCGGGGCGGATGGCGCGGAGCATTCCGATGGAGAAGGTGCTGGACGACGCCCTGCTCGTCTATGGTCAGAACGGCGAAGCGCTGCGGCCGGAGCAGGGCTACCCGCTGCGGCTGCTGTTGCCGGGGTGGGAGGGCAATACCTGCGTGAAGTGGCTCCACCGGCTGCACTTCGCCGCGGAGCCGGCGATGTCGGCCAAGGAGACCGCCAACTACACCGAGCTGGGCAAGGACGGCAAGGCGCAGATCTTCACGTTCGTGATGGAGGCGCGGAGTGTGATCACCCGGCCTTCCGGCGGGATGAAGTTGCCGCCGGGCGGCGGCCTGCACGAGATCACGGGCTTCGCTTGGACGGGCAAAGGCAAGATCGCCCGGGTGGAGATATCGACCGACGGAGGAGGGACGTGGGCCGACGCCGAGATGCAGAGCCCGGTGCTTTCGCTGGCGCTGGTCCGGTTCCGCTTTCCGTGGCAATGGGACGGGAAGGAGGCGGTGATCCAAGCCCGCTGCACGGACGAGACGGGCTACCTGCAGCCGACTCATGACGAGCTGGTCGCGGTGCGGGGCCGGTTCAGCGGGTACCACTACAACGCGGTGCGACCGTGGCGCGTGGCGGTGGATGGGACGGTGACCGTTGCTTAAGCTGCTGGTGGCGGGAGTGTGCGCGACGGCGCTGTGGGCGCAGGGCCGGCCGGCGACGGCGGAGGAGATCCAGCGCAAGGACCTGACCGTGTTCGCCGATGGCCGCGGCTTGCCCGTGGGCAAGGGCACGGCGGCGCGGGGGCAGGGCATCTACAAGGAAAAGTGCGCGGTGTGCCACAACGACCGGGGCGAAGGCCGGGAGAAGCAGTACCCGGCGCTGGTGGGCGGGATTGGGTCGCTGGCGACGGACAAGCCGAAGAAGTCGGTGGGCAGCTACTGGCCGTATGCGACGACGGTATGGGACTACATCAACCGGTCGATGCCGTTCGACCATCCGCGGAGCTTGCCGGTCGATGACGCGTATGCGGTGACGGCCTTCGTCCTGCATCTGAATGGGATCGTGACCGAGACCCAGGAGCTGAACGAGAAGACGCTGCCGCAGGTGCAGATGCCGAACCGGAACGGGTTCGTGCCGGATCAAAGGCCGGACATCAAAGCGAAGAGGTAGAGATGAGACTCTCAGGTCTGCTGGTGTGCGTGGTGCTGTTGGCGGTGGCCCAGATGCGGCTGTCGCAGTCGTCTCGCCTGGAGCTGAGCACGGCTCCGAACCTGCCAGCGCGGGTGTATCTGTTCAAGGACGACAAGCCGTTTCGGCTGGGGCCGGTGGACGCGATTCTGCCGATCAAGGTGGACCTGTTCTACCGCGATACGCTGTGGCAGGCGACGGCAAACCCGAAGACACTGGAGGTGATGGCCTACGACCAGTCGCATGTGTTGCTGCTGGATGGGGCGGCGTCGTTTACGCTGCCGCCGGGGAAGTATCGGGTGGAGGCGACGCGGGGCCTGTTCTATGAGCCGACCTCCGAGAGCTTCGAACTGAAGCCGGGAGAGACGACGAAGGTGGTGCTGCCGATGAAGCGGTGGACGGAGCAGGAGTGGATCTCCGGGGACGACCATATCCACTTGCCGCGGACGAAGGAGAACAACGCGGTGTACCTGAAGTGGCTCCAGGCCGAGGACCTATCGGTGGGGAACTTCCTGCAGCTCCAGAGGCAGATGGACGCCGCGCCGCAATACGCGTTCGGAGCGGCGGGCGAGGCGAAGGGGCCGGGGTATTCGATCCGGTCTGGACAGGAGTCGCGGGCGGAGCCTTACGGCCATATCATCATGCTGGGCGGAAGGTCGCTGGTCCGGCCCTTGAGTGTGGGGACGATGTATGCCAACGAGCCGGCGGCGTATCCGTTCCCTTCGATCCTGTTTGGACTGGGGAAGGCGGCGGGGGCGTTGACGGGGTTCGCGCATTTCCATGGGTCGATGACCCACTCGACGCTGCCGATGGACTTGGCGTTGGGGAACTTGGACTTCCTGGAGGTGTTCCAGTTTGGCAAGCTATGGACGGCGGAGTGGTATGAGCTTTTGAACGCGGGGTTCCGGGTGACGGGCGTAGCGGGGAGCGACTTCCCGGTGCCGCTGGGGCGATCGTTGCCGTACCCGAAGTGGTTGCCGTTACTGGGGCCGGAGCGGACGCTCGTGAAGGGACGAGCCGGCGCGTCGGCTTACGAAGCTTGGGCGGCGGGGGTGAAGAAGGGCGAGGTGGTGCTGAGCAACGGACCGATCGTGGAGCTGAAAATTGAGGGCGGGGTGGCTAAGGCGACTGGGTCGTTCTTCCGGCCCATGGAGACGCTGCGGATCGTTCGGAATGGGAAGGTGGTGGCGACGGCGAAGGGCGACGGGAAGCGGACGAAGTTAGAGGTGGAGGTGGCCGTGCAGGCCGGGGAGAGCGCCTGGTTCGCGGCGCATGGGGTGGCGAAGAAGGAAGAGGGCGAGCCGGAGATTCAGGCTCATACGAACCCGGTGTATGCGCTGGTGGATGGCCAGCCTGTGCGAGTAAAGGAGGCGCGGGAGGCCTATGCGAGCCGTTGGGCTGCGGAGCTCGAGTACTACCGCGGGGCGAAGCTGCCGTTTGCCAATGACCAGCAGAGGACGGAGTTCTTTACGGCTGGCGAGAAGGCATTGGGGGTACTGCGGCAATGAGAGTGGTATTGTGTGGGCTTCTATTGGCGATGAGTGCGGCGGGGCAGCAGGAGCTCCTGCGGCCTAGTAAGGTGCCGGCGGACGGGCGGTTGAACGCCTTCGACCGGACGTGGGAGGAGTGGCTGAAGCGGACGGGGGAGCCGTGGCCGGACTTCGCTTCGATGCGGTCGGTGCCGGGGTTGCCGGATGCCTTGGAGGGAGTGAAGACGCGGGCGGAGTGGGGCAAGCGGCGGGTGGAGTTGAAGGGGCTCGTGGAGAAATGGATCTCTGGGACGATGCC
>JAPKZA010000217.1:0-6290 GCA_026394015.1 Acidobacteriota bacterium | reverse complement strand
CGATGCCTCCGGCTCCGGGGAACGTTCGGGCGGTAGTGACCAGCGAACGGAAGGAGGGGCGGGCGACCGTTCGCGAGGTGCGTTTGGAGTTTGGGCCCGGGCACTTTTCGACGCTGCGGATTGAGCTGGTGATCCCGGAGGGGAAGGGGCCGTTTCCGGTGTTTTTGACGAACCATGGCGTGAACCGGCCTTGGATCTATACGGCTGTTCGGCGGGGGTACATCGCTTGTATCTATCATGCGACGGATCCGAGGTATGGGAACGGGGACGACTCGGACGCCTGGGTGGAGCAGTACCCGAAGTATGACTGGGCGGTGCTGGCGCGATGGGCCTGGGCGGCTTCGCGGGCGGTGGACTACTTAGTTACTCGGCCGGAGGTGGACGCCGCGAAGATCGGGATCACGGGCCACTCGCGGAACGGGAAGCAGGCGCTCGTGGCGGCGGCCTTTGATGAGCGGATTGGGGCGGTGGTGCTGTCGAGCGGGAACAGCGGGGAGGGGGACCCTTGGCGGTACACGACCGACCCGTTTGCGAACGAGAGCATTGAGCTGTTGACCGGAGGGCAGTCGCACTGGTTCTCGCCTCGGCTGCGGTTCTTCGCGGGAAGGGAAGACAAGCTGCCGGTGGACCAGAATACGCTGGTGGCGCTGGTGGCTCCGCGGGGGCTGATGTTCTATACGGGGTATGCCGAGGGGGCGGGGAACCCGATGGGCTTTGAACAGGCGTATCGGGACGGGCGGCGGGTCTATCGATGGTTGGGGAAAGAGGCCAATGTTTGGATGAACCTGCGGGCGGGGGAGCATGAGACCTCGGCCGAGGACGTGGAGAAGTTCGTGGACTTCTTTGAGTCGGTGTTCGGCCGGCGGGTGAGGCCGAAGCTGGAGACGTGGGTGCATGGGTATGACTTCGGGGAGTGGCAGAAGTTGACGGGGGCGAGGCCGGAGACGGTAGGGAAGTTGGGCGATCGGGAGCAGATTCTCTGGGCCTTGGGCGAGGAGCCGGCGGGGGTTAGTAACTTGCAGTTACGGCGGTTACCGCTGGAAGTAAGTGGGGTCGAAAGTTGGGTGGCGAAGGTGCTGCGTCGACCGTCGGCGGATGCGGAGGTACGGGAGCGGATCAAGAAGGAGGGGATGCGCTGGACGGAGATTCCGTTCGGCGACGGGCTGAAGGGGGACCTGTTTTTGCCGGAGGGGAAGGGGGCCGGAAAGGTGCCGGTGGTGGTGTGGCTGCATGGGTATAGCTACCAGGGGGGATGGTCGATTGCGGCTCCCTGGGCGTCGACCGGGAACGACTCTCGGCTGGACCAGCGGCCATCGATCCCGAGCCTCGTGAAGCGTGGGTTTGCGGTGCTGGCCTTTGACCAGATTGGGTTTGGGGCGCGGGTGCTGGAGGCCAAGGAGTTCTATGGGCGGTACCCGAAGTGGTCACTGATGGGGAAGATGGTGGCGGACACGCGGGCGGCGGTGGAGGCGTTGGGACAGGTGGACGGGGTGGACGGGGGGGCGGTGCATTTGATGGGGTACTCGCTGGGGGGGAAGGTGGCGTTGTTGACGGCGGCGCTGGATGATCGGGTGAAGGGCTTGGCGGTGGTGAGCGGGTTCGACGTGCTGCGGGCGGCGAAGGCGGACCGGGGCGTGGAGGGGATTCGGCACTACTCGCACCTGCATGGGTTGCTGCCGAAGCTGGGTTTCTACGTGGACCGGCCGGAGCAGGCTCCGTTCGACTTTGACGCGGCGGTACGGCTGACGGGACGGCGGCCGGTGTTGCTGATTGCTCCGGAGCTGGACCGGTATGTGCGGGCCGCGGACGTGGCGGCCGCTACGAAGGGCTTGGCGCGGCCGGGGTTGACAGTGGAGACGCCGCGGGACTTCAACCGGTTCCGGCGGGAGACGCAGGAGCGGGTGTTCGACTGGCTGGCTACAGTTGGAAGCGGTCGATGAGGCGGTAGAGGGTTTTGCGCTCGATGCCGAGGATCTTGGCGGCCTTGGACTTGTTGCCATTGGCGGCGGCGAGGACCTTCTTGATCTGCTCGGCCTTGGCGTCTTCGAGGGTCTCGACGGGGGCGTCGCGGCCTTCGGCGTCGGCGATGGCTTCGCGGACGGCGAGCTCATCGATACGGCCTTGAGGGGCGAGGATGACGAGGCGCTCCATCATGTGTTGGAGCTGGCGGACGTTGCCGGGCCAGGTGTAAGAGTCGAGGGCGGCGAGGCCTGACTTGGTGGTGACGGACTGGCGGGCGTAGCGTTCGTTGTAGCGGTCCTGGAACTTCTGGACGAGGAGGGGGAGGTCTCCGGTGCGCTCGCGTAGGGGGGGGAGTTCGACCTTGACGACGTCGAGGCGGAACCAGAGGTCTTCGCGGAACTTGCCGTCTTCGACGAGTTGGCGGACGTTCTTGTTGGTGGCGGCGACGACGCGGACGTCGATGGCTTTAGCGCGGGAGGCACCGAGGGGCCGGATCTCTTTTTCCTGGAGGACGCGGAGGAGTTTGGCTTGGAAGTTGAGGTCGATGTCGCCGATCTCGTCGAGGAAGACGGTGCCGGTGTGGGCGGCTTCGAAGACGCCGACGCGGTCGCGGTCGGCTCCGGTGAAGGCTCCTTTGAGGGCACCGAAGAGTTCGCTTTCGAGGAGAGACGGGGGGATGGAGCCGCAGTCGACGGGGAGGAAGGGTTTGTGCGATCGCCGGGAGTGGCGATGGATCATGCGGGCGATGAGCTCTTTGCCGGTGCCGGTTTCGCCTTCGATGAGGACGGTGGCTTCGGTGGGGGCGACCTGGGCGAGGGTCTTATAGATTTCGACCATGCCGGCGGAGGAGCCGATCATGTCGGTATCGGGGATGTCGTCGATGCGGGCTTCTTTTTCGTCGGCTTCGAGCAGGGAAGCTTCGGCGCGACGGATCTTATCGATCATGTCGTCGAAGTCGAAGGGTTTGGCGAGGTAGTCGAAGGCTCCGCCGCGGGTGGCGGCCATGACGGTTTCCATGGAGCCGCGGCCGGACATGAGAATGACGGCGCAGTGCGGGTTGTTTTCGCGAGCGGCGCGCAGGACATCGAGACCGGTTCGTTCGTCGATGTAGATATCGGACAGAACGATGGGGTAATTATCCTGAGCGAGGCGGATGAGCGCTTCGCGGGTAGAGCCGACGGCATCGACGGCGAACCCTTCTAACTCCAGACAGGTGACGATGTTGGATCGAACCGAGGCATCATCTTCCACGACAAGAAGACGGGACAATAGACTCTCCATAGCTAACACAGCGGACAGGGGCAGAGCTGTAGTAGATACCTCCATGGTACGCCATGAAATGGTTGCCGGGTATTGCCGCTACGCCGCTTTGGGACGGTCACCGAACCCGTAGCGGTCGAGCAAATCGCCGAGGTCGTAATCCGGGGCCGCTTTCGCCATAAGCTGCTTATTGTTCAACATGTTAACGACATAGAGCGGAAGAACGAAAGTGGGTTCCTTTTTCGCCTGGTCGGCCATTTCGAGGATTTGGGCTACGACGGCGGGCTCCGGAGCCGGGTCTTCGATTTCGTTGGTATCGGCGGTGATGTCGACCGGTTCCGGCGGATCGACGGGGAAGCCTTTGCGGACCAGTTGCAAGGTTTTGATAAAGCCGTTGTAGGCGGCGAACTGCATTTTTTGGCCGCGCTCGATGTAGCGGAGCAGATCCTTTTGCTTGGCCATCCTAATGTTGCCCTGGAGAAACTGCTCGCCTAGGGTGAGGGACGGATATTCGCGCAGGACCTGGTCGAGATCTCGCTGCATGGCTTCCGCATACAGGCTGGTGAAGCGGTCATATTGAAACAGGGCGCAGACCATGCGGCGGAGCAGGCCGAGTTCGAGTTCCGAGTCTGGCCGGAACTTTCGCATGTGACTTTGATGAGAGCGGACATAGGCCTGCCGATCGTCAGTCGTCAGCAGGGCGAAAAATGGGGGCAAGTCTTCCTTATGGAGTTCGACGTGTTCCCCGGTGGCAATCGCGTTCATGGAGCTACGATACTTCCCGTCGGTGGTGACCGGCCCCTTACCCTTCTGACCGTTGCGCCGGGCGCGTTCGGCGCGGGCCAATTTCTGTTCTTCCGTGAGTTCCTTCATCGTGATTTTCTCCTGTGGAAATGGAAAAGGCGCTGTTTGCTTCGACCCGGTGAGAGGCCGACGCAGACTAGCGCCTTCGATAAAAATCTATCACGGGGGTGTCAAGCTTTTTGCCGTTGGTTTGGGATGGGAAGAATGAGTTGGTTATTAGAATGAAGGAGTTGCGGGTTGAAAATAAATCTGAACACCTTGTGACGCGGGTGTTTGAGCAGTCGAGATTTGTTTCCACTGGTTCCGTGCTACGCTGATGCCGTGGCCAATCTAACTTTAGTGATTGCGGACGAGCTTCTGAAAGAGGCGCGTATTCTGGCATTGCGGCAGGATACGAGTGTGAATCAACTGGTGCGGGAGTATCTGGAGGGATTGGTGGCGCAGGGGGGGCGGCGGTCGGCGGCGCGGGAGCGTTTGGAGGCGACCCGATTGGATTATGTGGCGGAGAGGTTTGTTCGCGAGGAAGCGTATGAGCGGTAGGGGACTGGTGTTCGTGGACACGAATATTCTGGTTTATGGGTATTCGGGCGGCGTTGGCGCGAGGGAAGAGCGGGCGCGGGAGGTGCTGCGGGAACTCTTGCGGGAGGACCGGTTTTGTTGGAGTACGCAGGTAATGCAGGAGCTGTTTGTGACTTTGACGAGGAAGTACGCGCGGACAGGGACGGAGGTTCGGGGGTTGTTGGATGATTTGGCGGAGTGGCCGTATCTGAAGGTGGATGCGGAGACGATTCGGGCGGCGGGACAGCGCAGCGAGGCGAGCGGGATTTCGTTTTGGGATGGATTGATTTTGGCGGCGGCGGAGAGTTTGGGGGCGGAGGTTGTGTATTCCGAGGATTTGAATGCGGGCCAAATATATGGGAAGGTGCGGGTGGTCAATCCGTTGCTGGGATAGCGTTTTGGGGGGACAATGCCGGTCCGCCGAGGTGCAATTGGCCTGGGGAGCGAAGGGATGCGGGTGTTGACTGGGGTCGTCAACGGCCGATGAGTACCCCGGTGCCCGGGTCGCATGGGGAGGTGGCTGGTCGATGGCTAGAGCGCGAATGGCGGGAGATGGGCTATGGATCGAGGAGATTGCGGATTTGGGAGGCGACGGGCAGGCCGAGCAATTCGGCGTCGGCGAGGGCGGTTTCCAGGAGGGCTTTAGCTGCGGCGGGTTGGCGGAGGCCGCGCTTGATCATCGCCCAGTGGGCGCGGAGCATCACGAGGGTGATGCGGTAGCCGAGACGTTCGAGGTCGGGGATGGATTTGTCGGCGATGAGACGATCGGCGGAGTGGAGATCGCCTTGTCGGGCGAGAATTAGGGCGATTTTGCTTTGGGTGACGGCGAGGAAGCGGATGTCGCCGAGTTTTTCGTCTGGCCCTTGCATTCGGAAGTGTCGGCAAGTATGATCGACGCAACTGTAACGAGGAGATTATGAAATTGATGAAGGACTTTTTATTCGTGGCGTTGCTTGCCTTGAGTAGTCCCGGCGGCTTTGCTCAAGTCACTACCGCCACGTTGTACGGCGTTGTGACGGATCCGAGCGGCGCGGCCGTTCCAGGCGCTACCGTTACTCTCACCCACCAGGAGACAAACGCGACCAGCGTAAAGATCGCGGATGGTACCGGCGACTTTGCGTTTGATTTTTTACGCGTGGGCAACTACTCGGTGCGGGTGGAAGCCGCGGGGTTTAAGCGACGCGAATTGAAAGGACTGGAGCTCGTCGCCGCGCAGACGCTGAAGCAGACGTTCCCGCTCGAGGTGGGGTCGGTTTCAGAATCGGTGAACGTGGAGGCGAGCGCGCCGCTGATCAACACAGCCACGTCGGAGCAGGTACAAACTTTTGAAGCGATGAAGGTGACTGAACTTCCTCTGGGCCGCCGCAATGTCAGCAACATTCTTCGCCTCTCCGCCGGAGTTGACTCCGGTAGTGGCCGTAGCCCGCGGTTGAACGGAATTGGCGCCAGCGGAACCGGGATAAGCGTCGATGGGACGGATGCCAATTCTAATCCGGAACAGCGGAGTATGTCGCAATATGGGGCGCGGAACTACATTGATGTGATGAGCATAGATGCCATTCAAGAACACTGCTGTCCGAAACAACTCGAGAACGGGCGACACGTGTTGTAAACATGGGTCTTAAGCCGTTGGAATTGAGTTCGGAAAGTTGAGGTCTAGTTTTTCGGGTTACTGTCTCCTGTCCAAGAAGATTGCCCGTGGGCAT
>JAPKZA010000483.1:23172-25843 GCA_026394015.1 Acidobacteriota bacterium | reverse complement strand
CCAGCTACCCATCCCCGTCCGACGCAAAACCCGCCGCAAGGACACGCTCCCACCAACAACCAAGCCCTGCCCACCACAAAGCTCGCCTACCGCCTCCGCGGCCGCGGCAACTCGCCCAGCAAACCAGCGACCCATCCCCGTCCGGCGCAAAACCCGCCCCAAGGACGCGCGCCCACCGACAACCAAGCCCTGCCCAGCACAAAGCCCGCCTACCGCCTCTGCGCTCGCCGCAACTCGCCCCGCAGACCAGCGACCCATCCCCGTCCGGAGTAAAACCCGCCGCAAGGATGCGCGCCCACCAACAACCAAGCCCTGCCACGCACAAAGCCCGCCTACCGCCTCCGCGGCCGCGGCAACTCGCCCCGCAAACCAGCGTCCCATCCCCGTCCGGCGCAAAACCCGCCGCAAGGACACGCGCCCACCAACAACCAAGCCCTGCCCAGCACAAAGCCCGCCTACCGCCTCCGCGACTGCCGCAAGCCGTTCGCGCCCACCGCCTCCGTGGTCGTCGCAACACGCCCTGTCCACCTGCAATCAAGTCCGGCCAAGCGCAAAGCCCGCCCACCGCCTCGACGACTGCCTCGCAACCCGCCCGCGCACAAGCGGCGGTCAGGCGGGGCTTCGAGCCCCGCCTAACCGCTCGTTAATCAACCGTCCTCTCCGCCCGACCCGAAGCCAAGCTCCGATAGCCAGCCTCCACACAAGCCACCGTCTTCAGATAATCCCGGCCCGTCGACTCGAACCGCCGCTCGCCCCGTAGCTCGTCCACGAAATGCCGGCACACCGCCCGCACGCTATCCCCCCGATAGCCCTGACCCACCGTGTTCTGCCACACCATCTTCCGCTCCCGACCGTTCCACAGCCACACATCGCCACCCGCGTCCACCACCAGTGATGCCCCCACCCCGTCCACCGTAAAGTCCCCCAAAGGCGGAGACTCCGGCCGCAAGTCCAGGAACCGGTGCCCATCAATCACCCCGCCTAACCCGCTCCCGTGCGTGGTCACCAATAACACCTGGTCCTCCCCCACAATCGCCGGGTTCACCTGCCGCGCCTGCGCGTAAACCCCGCTAATCTCCCCAAACAGGAACCTCGCCGTGTCCAGCGGATGGACCAACGTCTCGTAGATCAGCAGCCGCTCATACCCCCGGAAATACGGCTGCGCCGCATACGCCTCCGGCCCGTCCCCGTCAAACTTCCGCACCCGAAACGTATAGGTCACCGGCTCGCCAATCAGCCCTTTCCGCAGCTCCGCCGCCACCACCCGATACCATGGCTGCCACCGCCAATTCTCGTGGATCACGAGCGGCACACCCGCCGCCTCGGCCGCCGCCACCATCTTCACCGCATCGTCCCATCGCGGCGCCAGCGGCTTCTGGCAGATCACCGGAATCCCCCGTTCCACCGCCATCTGCACCATCTCCACGTGCAGCTCCGGCCGCGTCGCCACGTCCAGAAAGTCCGGCCGTAACTCGTCCAGCATCTCGTCCAGCCGCGTATGCGTCCCCTTCGTCGGGTCCGCGTCACAGGTCCCGACCAGCGTCACGTCGGGCATCCGCCGCCAAGCCTCTAAATGGATCTGGCCAAAGAAGCCGCAACCAACCAAGCATCCGCGCATGATGGCTAGCTTATCCCAAAAACCGCATGATACTCCGCCGGCAGCCGCGTCGGCTTCATCTCCCGGCTCAGAAACAGGTGCCGCGTCGTTCCCTCCCCTAGCTTCTGCTCGCCCCTCCAAAACGTGTAGCCGAAGGCGATCCCCCGCGCCGAGGCCTTCTCGACATGCGTCTCCACCTCAATCTCATCGTCGTACAGCGCCGGGGCCAGGTAACGGCAACTCGCCTCCGTCACGGCCATGAAGAACCCCGCGCTCTCAAGCTCCTTATACGGCAGGCCGGCCGCGCGAGCATACTCCACGCGGCCAACCTCCATCCACACCACATAGTTGGCGTGATACACCACACCCATCTGGTCCGTCTCCGCATAGCGGACCCGGATCTTCGCCCGATGTGTCATCCTCTAGCCTAAGTGCGCCTCAAGGAACCACAAGTCCTTGTCCACCGTCCGCGAAATGCCAGTAAACAGGTCCGACGTATCGACGTCACCGGCCTTCGCCGCCACGTCAATCGCCTTCCGCACCGCGGCACCGTAAACAGCCGTTCGGTCCACCAGCGCCTTCACGTGGTCCTTGCCGTCCCGTGTCTCGGCCGAGTACTCTTCGATCTGCGACGCCGCGGCCGCCATCCGAATCGTCCCCAGCGCGACCCCGCCCAACTGCACCGCACGCTCGGCAATGTCGTCCGCCTGGGTGTCCAACCGCCCCACGATCCCGTCAAAAAGCTCGTGGAGCGCAATGAAATTCGGCCCCTTCACGTTCCAATGGGCATGCTTCACCTGGCTCTTCAGGTCCGACACATCGGCCAGCCGCGCGTTCAGCAGCTCCACCATGTCCTTCCGAATCCCCTTCTCCAGGTCGTTCGCGGTCTCACTCAGTTTTTTAGCCATGTCTATAGGATGCGCTGAAACCGAAGAATGATACAACCCGTCTGGTACCATGACATCGTGCGCGTCCAAGTACTCTTTTTCGGCCTCTTACGGGATATCACCGGCCAATCCCAAACCTCGCTCGAACTGCCCGCCGACGCGACCGTCGGCAACGTGTTCGATCATT
>JAPKZA010000483.1:0-23159 GCA_026394015.1 Acidobacteriota bacterium | reverse complement strand
TTTCGCCGCTCGCTTCCCTGCCCTCGTCGAGCTGAAGCGCAGCGTCATGCTCGCCCGCAATCAGGAGTTCGCTCCCGCCGCCACCCCGCTCGCCGATGGCGATGAGATCGCGCTGCTTCCGCCCGTCAGCGGCGGCACCGGGCCGTGGATTCATCAGATCACGACCGAACCGAAAGGCAACTTCTACGGCCTCACCCGCCAACCCCTCGACGTCGCCACCCTCGCCCGCCAACTGCTCCAGCCCCACGACGGCGCGTTCGTCAACTTCGAAGGGGTCGTCCGCGACAACACCAAGGGCCGTCCCACCCGCTTCCTCGATTACGAATGCTATGAGACCATGGCCATCAAGCTGATGGCGCAGATCGGCGACGAGATCACCGCCGCCTATCCCATCTCCCGCATCGCGCTCGTCCATCGCCTCGGCCGCATGGAAATCGGAGAAACCAGCGTCGCCGTCGTCGCCTTCTCCCCCCATCGCAAACCCGCCTTCGACGCCGCCCTCGAAGGCATCAATAAGCTCAAGAAACTGGTCCCCATCTGGAAGAAAGAACACTTCGCCGACGGCGAAGTCTGGGTTGAAGGCGAATGGGACGAATCCTTACTCCGCTAACCCGCCGCGCCTTTTTCGCGCTGCCCGCGCTCGCCGCGGCGCAGGACGTCACCTTCAAAACCGACGTCAGTCTCGTCCGACTCCTGGTCACCGTCAAAAACGCTGGCGGCGAGCTGATCGGCGGGCTCGAACAGACCGACTTCTCTATCACCGCTAACGGCGCGCCGCAGTCGGTCGCCGTCTTCGAACGTCGCACCGCCCAACCGCTCTCCGTCGTCCTCGCCCTCGACCTCAGCGGCTCTACCGCCTCCAACCTCAAGTACCAAACAGACTCCCTCACCCGCTTCTCCAGAGCCCTCTTCGCCGATGGCAACCCGGACGACGCCGCCGCCGTCATCACCTTCAACTGGGAGGTGGTCCGCCGCGCCAACTTCACCCGGAAGCTCAGCACCATCGAAAGCTCGCTTCGGCACCTCAAGGCGGAAGCCGGAACGTCGCTCTACGACGGCATCCTGCTCTCGGCGGACGAACTCAAGCGCCGGGACGGCCGACGCGTCCTCGTGCTCATCACCGACGGCGGAGACACGACCAGCTCGACCGACTTCCACAAAGCCCTCGAAGCCGCCCACAAAGCCGATGCGGTCATCTACAGCATCCTAATCGTCCCCATCACGAACGACTCGGGCCGCAACGTCGGCGGCGAAAACGCCCTGACGCAGTTCTCGAACGGAACAGGCGGTCGCGTCTTTCTGCCCACCGTCGGCCCCGCGCTGGATGCCGCCTTTGCGACCATCCTCCGCGATCTGCGGACCCAATACCTGGTCGGCTATTACCCGAAAGCGGTTCCCCTTTCGAAGAACCGCTTCCATACCGTCAAGCTATCGCTGCGTGACCCGGCGTTGACCGCCCAAACGCGCACCGGCTACTACGGCGCTGCGCTTTAGACTTCCAGCTTCCACGGGGCCCGATACTTGGGTTTCAGGTGGGGCACCACTTCCTTCTGCTTCACGGTCCAGTTCTTTTCGTCCCAGTCCAAGCGGGTCTTGAACCGCATCGAGAGGTTCGCCAGGATGCAGGTGGTCGAGGACCGGACGCAGGTCTCGATTTCGCTCCGGGGAGCCTCCCGCGACTTGATGCAGGCCACCCAGTTCTGCCAGTGCGGCAGGTTCGTCGGGGCCATATCCGGATGGGATTGCCGATCCCAAGTCTCGGCCTTGAGATCGCCCTTCGGGTTGTTCGGAATCAGCCAGCAGCCGCTGCGGTTGACGAGCAGCGAGGCCACAGACCCGTGGATCAAGGTCCCGGCGTTCTGGTTCAAGCCGAACGGGGGCAGCGGGTTCGCGGTCCGCGACTCGTAGCTTGAGAGGAACTTCGGATACTGGAAGGTCGCCAGCATCGTGTCCGGGGTATCGCGGGTATCGGTAACGTAGAACTTCTCGCCGAGGGCCACGATCGAGGTCGGCATGATCTCGTCGAAGCACTGGTGCAGCGGGTCGATCAGGTGAACGCCCCAATCGGTCATCGCTCCGCCGGCGTAGTCCCAGAAGTAGCGAAAGGTTGGGAATCCGGTGACTTTCACGCCCCACTTGACGGGATCGAATTCGGCCTTCGGAGCCGGTCCTAGCCACATGTCCCAGTTCAAATCGGTCGGCTGTTTGCCGTTGTCATCGGGCTTCGGGACATAGCCTTTTTTGTCGGTCATACCGGCCTGGAAGGCATGGACGAAGGTGACTTCGCCGAGGACGCCGGACTTGACGATCTCCTTGGCTTTGAGGAAGAACCCGCCCGAGCGCTGCATGGTGCCGGCTTGGACGATCCGCTTGTACTTGCGGGCGGCCTGGACCATCTTCTGGCCCTCTTCGACGTAGACGCTGGCGGGCTTTTCGACGTAGACGTCTTTGCCCGCCTTGCAGGCTTCGACCATCATGTAGGCGTGCCAGTGGTCGGGGGTGGAGATGCAGACGGCGTCGATACTCTTGTCGGCAAGGACCTGCCGAAAATCGCGTTTGCCTTCGATGGCATAGCCGCCCTTTTTGGCGGCCGCGACGGCTCGTTCCAGATGGGGCTCGTAGACGTCGCACAGGGCCACCGGCTGCAATTCCGGTACTTTCATGGCATGGCCGAGATTGCCCGAGCCCATCGCGCCGAGCCCGATGAAGCCGATGGCAATCTTGTCGTTGGCACCTTTCACCTGGCCGGTAAACAGATTGGTCGTAAACAGGGCCGTCGCCGCGGCGGTGACCTCGCGTCGAGTCGGGGTAGAGTTTTTCTCTTTCATTGCCCTGTATTGTACGATAGGAGCTTCCATGGCGAAAGCAAAGACTAAAGCTCCCGATACGACCTTCCTCGAAGCGGCGTATCTCCGTGAACTGATCGCCAGCCAACAGCCCGTCCGGGTTACGCTCGAAGATTCGACCGAGCACGACGGGGCGATCGAGTATTTCGACCAGGGCTTTATCCGGTTGACCGCCTCAGTCGGGCCCAACTTGTTTATCTACAAAGACGAGATCAAGTATCTTGCCGAATTACCTGAATAACCTATGGCCGCCTACTTAGAAGCAGCAATTGAGATCGCCCGCGAAGCCGGAGCGTTGGTTTCGAATTTCGCCGAGCGGCGGATTCCGTTTGAGCTCAAGGGAGATTTCGACTTAGTCACCGAGGCGGATCGCGCCAGCGAGAGACTGATCGTGGAGCGGTTACTGACTCGCTTTCCGACCCACGCGATTCTCGGCGAGGAGAGCGGCAATCACGCTAACTCGAGCGAATACCGCTGGTATGTCGACCCGGTGGATGGCACGACGAACTTCGCGCATAGCTTTCCCGTTTACAATGTTACTCTGGGGTTAGAGAAGGCCGGCGAGTTAATCGCCGGAGTTATCTTTGACCCGACACGGAACGAGATGTTTGCGGCGGAGAAGGGCGGCGGGGCGTATTTGAACGGCCATCGGATTCAAGTGTCGAAGGCCGCCAGCGCGGACGTCGCCTTGGTGGCGACGGGCTTTCCGAGCCGGCGGCGGCACGAGAACATTAACATTCATTTCTATTATCAGCTCGCGATGATCACGCACGGTGTTCGACGCGCCGGGGCGGCCGCGATTGACTTGGCTTACGTGGCCTGCGGTCGGTTAGATGGATTTTGGGAGTTTGGACTGAGTCCGTGGGACATGGCGGCCGGGATCTTACTCATCGAAGAGGCGGGCGGAACCGTAAGTGATATGCACGGCGCGCCGCACCATTTGCGCAGCCCCCACATCCTGGCCGATAACACCGGCATCCACGCCGATATGCTCCACGTATTCGGGGAGGTATTCGCGGGCCGTTCCCAGTTTCCGATCCCTGTCATTAATCCGGCCCCATGAGTTACTCCGAGATTCTCTTCGACGTTTCCGATCGCATCGCGACGATCACGCTGCATCGGCCCGACAAGCTGAACGCCTGGACTATGACAATGGACGCCGAGTTTCGCCACGCGGTGGCGGCGGCGGAGCAGGACCCGGAGGTTCGGGTGGTCGTGATCACGGGTTCGGGCCGCGGGTTCTGCGCCGGGGCGGATATGGCGCTGCTGCAGACGCGGCCGATCGTGGACTTCATCCAGCCGTTCACGTTTCTGCAGGAGTTGTCGAAGCCGGTCATCGCGGCCATCAACGGCCCGGCGGTGGGCTTGGGGCTGATTCTGACGCTATATTGCGACCTGCGGTTCGCTTCGGCAGATGCCCGCTTTGGCACCGCATTCGCCCGGAGAGGTCTGATCGCGGAGTATGGGATGGCGTGGATGCTGCCGCGGTTGATTGGCCCGGCGCAGGCGCTGGACATACTGCTGTCAGCAAGGATCTTTGACGCAGAGGAGGCGGCGCGGCTGAATCTGGTGAACCGGGTTTACCCGAGCCCGACGTTTCTGTTTGACGTTCGGGCTTATGCGGAACTGCTGGCGACGCAGGTTTCGCCGCGGTCGCTGACGGTGATCAAACGACAGGTGTTCGCTGCCATGCAGCAGACGCTGGCCGAGGCGACGACGACGGCGGAGCAGGAGATGGTGCTGAGCTTGGAGTCGGAAGACTTTAAGGAAGGGGTGGCGCACTTCCTGGAGAAGCGGCCGCCCTCGTTTACTGGCGCTTAACGCTGATTTCTTTGAAGTAAACCGTGTCTTTGGCGCCGTGGTTTTGGATGCCGATGTAGCCTTTCCTGGCGCGCGGGCCGCGGACGGGTTCGAACCACATTTTACGTTCGGGGACGGCCTGGTCGCCTTTGAATTCGTTGACCAGCTTGCCGTTGAGCTTGACGCGGGTGACGTCGCCCTTGAGTTCCACCTCCATCGTGTTCCACTGGCCGAGAGGCTTGTTGTTGCGGGCGGAGACCTTGCTCAAGGAGTAGAGAGCGCCGGTGGAGTGCCAATCGTCGCCGGTCGCATCGATCTGGACTTCGTAGCCGTTGTGGACGCCGTACCAGGCATCGCGGGGCTTTTCGGGCATGCGGATGTAGAGGCCGGAGTTGGCGCCTTTCTCGGTCATCGTCTTGAAGACGACGCGGATGGTGGAGTTCTCGAAGGCTTCGTTCTCATAGAAGAGCAGGCCCATGCCGCCGGTGGTTTTGAGGGCTCCGTCTTCGATGACGAAATTACCCCAGCCGACTTGTTTCCAGCCGGAGGTATCTTTGCCGTTCCAGAGCTTCTGCCAACCGGCCGCGGGCAGCAAGGTGGCCGCCATCAAGAAAACGAGTAAGGTGCGCACTTTCCTATCTTATCGAACTCGTCGCCACGCGACCAGCGCTCCGACGAAGGCCCATGCGGTGCCTAAGATCAGCGCGGTCCAGCCGAGGTTGGCCCACATGAAGAAGCAGATGGCCAAGCCGCAAGCCGGGGGGAGGAGGCCAGTGAGGGTTCGCTCGCTTCGCTTGAGACAGGCGAAGTTGACGCCCATGAAGCCGATGAACGCTCCATAGTTCAGGAGCAGCGCGCCGGTTTCATAGGTGATGGCGACGGCGCCGAGCAGGCAGAGGGCTCCGATGAGAAGGACGTTTTTGACCGGTACACCGGTTGTTTCCTGAAGGGTGCCGAAGAAACTCGTGGGCAGGACTCCGTCGCGGCCCATGCCGTATAACAGGCGGGCGCCGGCCATTTGGCCGCCGGCTCCACTGCCGATGCTGGCGACGAGGAGGGTGAGGTTGATGGCCTGGAAGAGCCAGGCACCGCCGGCGCGGCCGGCGGCGTAGACATAGGCGGTATCGACGTCGGGGAAGGCTTCGCCGTGCGGCCAGACGAGTTGGGCGGCATAGATTTCGATGGCGCTGAGGGCTCCGATGAGCAGGCAGACGATGACGGTGGCGCGGGGGACGTTGCGCTCGGCATCAACGGTTTCTTCCGAGAGGGTGGAGATGGCGTCGAAGCCGATGTAGGTGAGCACGGCGAGGGAGGTGCCGGCGGATAACTTACCCCAGGAGAAGGTTACTGGATCGTAGAAGGGTTTGAGTAAGTCGATGCCGGGGTTGCCGAGGACGAAGTTGACGGTGGCGGCGAGCATCCAGGCGACGACGACGAGCATGACGATGGCGAGCCATTTGTTGAGATTGGCGGTGGCTTGGACGGCGCGGAGGTTGAGCCCGGTAAAGAGGAGGACGAAGAACAGGACGGCGACGAGATAGGGTAGGCCGGGGAAGATGTTCAGGAGGGCTTTGCTGCACCAGATGGTGCAGATCATGGGGTTGATGACGTAGTCGAGGAGCATGCCCCAGCCGGTGAGGAAGCCGGCGGTGGGGTGGACCTCCTTGCCGACGTAGGTGTAGGCCGAACCGGCGCTGGGATAGATGCGGGCCATGCGGCCATAGGAGATGGCGGTGAAGAGCATGCCGACGAGGGCGAGGAGGATGGCGGTGACGACGTGGCCTCCGGCGAGGTTGCTGACGACGCCGAACAGAGGCATCGGGGCGGTAGGCTGAATCAGAATCAGCCCCATGAAGACGAGATCACTCAGCCGTAGGGTCTTGCGGAAGCCACTCATGAATTTATCAATTGTGGCATTCCTTGGAGGGCTTTGCGGTAGGGTTCTTCGACAAAGCGGTAAGCGACGATGGAGCCGGCGAGGCTGACGCCGAAGCAGAAGGCGACGAAGGCCCAGGAATCGGGGGAGAAGTGGCATTGAGGGCCATGCCCCACGGCCAGAGTGGGAGATGGGGGAGATAGGGCGAGTAGCTGGCTTCACCGAGATGGACCATCGGCTTGGCACTGAGCCATCCTTCGTGGGCGGCCAGGCCCATGACGAGGCCGACGTAGGGCAGCAATAAGAGCTCTTCCCAGGTTCGAACGGCGACGATTGCCGCGGTTGAGATGCCGGTCAGCCAGGGCCATTTTTGTCGCAGCAGATAGCCGGCGGCGAGGACGACAGGGGCGCGGCTTCGGATGGCCGGGGCCAGAACGGGGAAGGCGAAATAGAGAAAGGCTTCGACGGAGAGGGACCAAGCGGCGGAGTTGATCGCCAGAGAGGTTTCGGGCCACCAGGCCTGGGTCAAGGTGACGGCGGTGCCGGCCGCCCAGAGGACTTCGGGGACGGTGCGGGGTGCGGTGGTTAGGCAGGCTTGGGCGACCAGGATTAGCGACAGGGCGTAGATGGGGTAGATGCGGGCGAAGCGGGCGGACCAGAAGGCCTTGCAGGTACCCTTCATGGTGCCGTTGGGCAGGAGGTAAGTTTTGGCGTGGAAGAACCCTGATAGGACGAAGAAGCCGGTGACGGCGGAATCGCCGACGGCGACGAGATTGAGCCACGGCTCCGGGTCGGGCATTTGGCGGCCCTTTGTGTAGTGAAACAAGACGACCAGGGCGGCTCAGAGGAACCGCAGACCGGTTAAACCAGGCAACATTCGGTTCTATCGGCGAGCGAGGCGAACCCATTAGAACAGGGGCTTCAGGGCCGGCAGCAAGGGCCGTTCGGTTGTGATTTTAGTGGTTGGGTTGGGGCGGAGCCGGGGGCGGGGCCGGAGAAACGAAACGGCCCATCGACTCTAAAGACCCTGCAAAGTAGGGAACCTCAGTTTCTATGGGCCGCCGCGGCGAACCTGTTCGTTAAAACAAGATCTTCAGAGCCAAACGGAATTGCCGCTCGGTGGCTTGGGCGCTGGTGATCTCGGTGTATCCGTTGAGGGCGGTGATTTGACCAGAAGCGTTACGGGTGGCGCCAGAGACCGTGGCTCCCGGGTTGTTGAATGCCGGGGTGTTGGAGATGTTGAAGACCTCGGCGCGGAACTGGAGACGGAACCGTTCGGTCACGTTGAAGTTCCGGAAGAGGCTGCCATCCAGATTGATCACGCCGGGTCCGCGAAGGAGGTTGCGGCCGGTGTTGCCGTAACGAACCGCCGTGACCGGGGCGAAGGCGAGCGGATCAAAATAGCTGGAACCGCGACCGATCTGCTTGGGGAAGTCGACCGTGGCGACGACCTGATCGGCCGTCTGGGTGTTGCCCTGGGAGTTTAGGGACGCACCGGCGGAGCCGACGGTGAAGGGTGATCCACTGAACGCGCTGAAGATGCCGTTCAACTGCCAGCCGCCGAGAATCGCGGAAGCAAGTTTGCCGGTTGCGAACTGTTGCCCCTTGCCGAACGGGAGTTCGTAGATGCCGAAGATCTGTAAGTTGTTCGGACGATCGAAACCGGCAACGGACCGGTTCCGACGCCATTCCGACGGGGTGTTCCAGGTGAGACCGGAGTCACTGTTATCGGACCAACTAATGGCCTTCGATCGGGTGTAAGCGAGACCTAACTGCGAGGTGCCGGAGAGACGCTTGGTTAGCTGCATCTGGAAGGCGTTGTAGTTAGACGTGTTAAAGGGCGTTAGTTGGTTGATGTTGCCGATTAAGCCAAAGGCCGGGAAGAGAGCACGGTCGGCGTTGCCGCGGCCGATGCCGGTGCTGGCGTTGATGTTGATGGGAGCGGTTTGGCGGATGGCGCGGGTGCCGACATAGGCCACTTGAAGGGTCATATTCTTCATGAGTTCGCGCTGAATGGTGGCGTTGAAGCTTTGGATGTAGCCGCGGTTGAAGACTTGCGGAAACGTCACGGTGCCGACGGCGGCGGGGAGGAGGATGGAACCGGAACTGACGTCGGGCGGGACGACGGCGGGGATGCCGGTGCGGAGGTTGCCGGCCGCGAGGAAGCTGGTGGTGCCGGAGAACTGGGTGGAGATGGTGGCGGGGTAAGCGTCCCGCATGCTGCGGAAGGAGTTCGGATCAATGCTGATGCCGTAGCCGACGCGGAAGACGGTCTTTTCCGTAGCGCGGTAGGCGATGCCGAGGCGTGGGGCGACTTGGCCCCAGCCGACGTCGACGCCGGTGTCGCGGGGGGTGGAGCCGAGGCCACCGATTAAGACGCGGTTGATGGAGGCGTCGTACCGCTCGCCGCCGCGATGGTCGCGGGTGGCGAAGGGGTAATATTCGTAGCGCATGCCGTAGTTGAGAGTGAGCTTGCGGTTGACTTGCCATTGGTCGCGGGCGTAGAAGCCGTAGGAGGGCATGCGGACGGCGGCGGGGTTGATGTTCTGGACATCCTTACCCATGCCGTTGGCTTGGCCGAGGAGGAAGTCGGCGAACCCGTTATACAAGTTCGGGGCGGCTCCGCCATTGAGGGCGGTGAGTCCGCCGGTGAAGTTGAAGCCACCGCGGGGGCCGAAGGCGGCCTGGGGTTGGAAGTGGTTGATGGTGTAGTAGGCGTACTCGGCGCCGAAGCGGAAGGAGTGAGCGCCGCGGAACCAGCCGACGTTGCCGACAGCAACATATTGATTGTCGCGGAAGAGGAAGGGGTTAGAAACGTTGGGGTTGCCGAGGGCGGAGAAGCCGCTGATGTTGAAGCGGGGGTAGCCGCCCTGGAGACGATCGCCGCCGTTGGTGCCGGGGATGTTGAGATCGTCGGAGCCGTAATTTTTGCCGAGGTCGACGTTTTCGGCGCTGAGGCGGAGACGGGTGAAGCCGACGTTGCCATCAATTAAGATGCGCGGGGAGACGGTGTAGGTTCCACCGATGGCGGCGGATTGGATGAGACCGGGGGCGCGTCCGGGTTGGCCGCCGTTGAGGGCGTCGCCGCCGGCGGCACCGAGGGAGGGCGGATCGAAGATGAGACTGGGGGAGAAGCTGTAGCGGGCGAAGAGGGACATCTTCTCGATGGGGTTGTAGTTCACCTTGAAGTCGGCGTTGTCGCGGTTGAATTCATAGGTACCGCTGGCGAAGTGGTTGTTCTGGATGATGTTGGAGGCGGGGTTGAGGCCGACGTAGTTGGGCTGCGTGAGCAAGCCGAGCATTTTGGCGGAGGCGAAATCGATGCGGCTGGTAGGGATGCGCTGACCGGGGAAGAGTTGGCGTTCGGTGCCGTTGGCGGCGCCGGTGGCGGGGTCGTAGATGTTGGTGCCGAAGCCGCTGAAATCGCCGGCGCGGAGGGCGGTGTTGGGGAGGGTGCGGAAGGCGGAGGCGTTTTGACGGCGGACGGTGCGTTCCCAATCGGCAAAGAAGAAGAGCTTGTTTTTCTTGATGGCTCCGCCGATGGTGCCGCCGAACTGGTTCAGGATGTTTTTGGGGAGGTTGCCGCCGTAGTAGAAGTAGTTGCGGGCGCGCATGGCGCTGTTGGTGTGGAACTCGTGGAGGGAGCCGTGGAGCTGGTTGGTACCGCTTTTGATGGTGACGTTCATGGCGGCGCCGCCGGCCATTCCTTGTTCGGCGTCGAAGCTATTCGTAACTACGTTGACGGTTTCGATGGCGTCCTGCGGGGGGACGTAGGCGACGATGTGGGGGAGCCAGGGGTAACTCACCGTGGCGCCGTCGATGCGGGTGTTGTTGTTGGAGTAGCTGGCGCCGTTAACGTTCGTGCCCATAGCGCGCTGGGGGTTGCCGGCGTCGGAGTGTAACTCGGTGGGCGGGGTGAAGCCGGGGATGAGTTTATACAGATTTTGGAAGTTTCGGCCGGCACCGAGCGGCAGGTTGGTTACTTGGGTTTTGGAGATTTGGGCGTTGATGTCGGCGCGGTCGGTTTGGAGGGAGACGGCGGAACCTTCGACGACGATGCTTTCGGTGACGGAGGCGACCTGGAGACGGGCGTCGATGCGGCGGAGGGTGTTGGCGTCGATGGCGACTCCGCTTTGGACGACGGTGCGGAAGGCGTTCGAGGAGATGGTCAGCTTGTAGGAACCTGGCTGAAGATCGTTAAAGAGGTAAACGCCTCGTTCGTCGGTGGTGCCCTGCTTGGCAATTCCGGTGGCGACGTTGACGGCCTCGACTTTGGCGCCGGGAACGGCGGCATCGGCGGCGTCGGTGACGTTTCCGGTCAACGACCCGTAAAGAACCTGCGCGGGGGCATTCATGGCACCCAGGCAAACAGCTAACAACAAGACTCCCAGTTTCTGCATAACCAGACAAGATGCCGGATTAGCTGGCTTTGTTGGCGCCGACGAAAATTTGTTCGGACATGCGTTCGGCGGCGCGGGTGACGTTCCAGCGTTCGGCGGCGGCGAGGACGAACATCCAGGGGGCGGCGGTGCCGAGGAGGGTCATGGGGAGCCAGGAGTCCGGGACGGCGGTGAGGAGACAGAGGCAGACGAGGCGGGCGACGAGGAAGGCGACCATCCATTGGAGGGCGGTGGCCCATTTGCCGCCGGTCATTTCGACGCTGATGCGGTGGAGGCCGAGGGCGAGGGCGGCGGGGACGGCGAGGAGGAGGGAGCTGAGGTATTGGAGGTAGCGCATGGCGGCGACGGTGGAATTGGCGTCGCCGAGGCGGTCTCGATTGAGGACGACGGGTACGGCGAGGAGGACGATGGCGGCGAGCCAGAGCCAATCGAGTCGCCGCCAATGGAGGCCGAAGCCGACGGCGCGGAAGGCGCTGGCGAGTTCGAGCAGGCCGGCGGTGAGGGCGAGGAGGGCGAGAACGATGAGGATTTGGCGCCAACTCATGCGATCGAGTTCCCAGCCGGCGAGATAGCCCGAGAGTTCGAAGGCGTGGCGGAGGACGGAGAGGGCGGAGCTGAGGGCGAGCCAGGTCCAGGCGCGGCGCATGCGGGCGGGGTGGGGGTGGTCGGCCCGGATGCGCCAGCAGTAGACGAGGGCGACGAGGTAGGCGGCTAGCTTGAGGAACTCGGCTGCTTCGATGATCATGCGAGCTCCAGGGAGAGGCCGGCCTGGTCGACGAGTCGGCCGGCGGCGGCACCGCAGAAGGAGCTGATGAGTTCGCTTAAGCAGACCACAAAAGTTCGCCAGTTGCGGGCGGAGAGGCCGCCGCAGCGGCGGGAGGCGGCGGTCATGGTCGATTGGGCGGCGTGTTTGCCGCAGAGGGGTTCGAGGAGGTGGGCCATGAGGGCGAGGGCTTCGGTGGGGGAGAGGCCATCGCGTTCCAGGCGGCGCATGGTTCCGCGGAGGAGGCGTTCGGTATCGACTTGGCGCAGGGCGGCTTCGCGCCAGCGGGAGCCTTCCTGGGCAAAGGCTTCGTCCCAGGGACGGTTTCCATGGGGAGTTCGAGGATCTCGGCGATTTCGTGATAGGCGAAGCCATCGACATAGCGGAGTAACATGAGTTCGCGGTCTTCGGCGGCGAGGCAATCGAGCCATTGGCCGAGGCGGAGGCCATCGAAGGGGTTCCAGGGTCCGGCGCTGAGTTCGGTGGGCAGCGCGGTGACTTCGGGTCGGCGGCCTTGCTGGCGAACGTATTGGAGGAGTTCGTTTTTGGCGATGCGGAAGAGCCAGGGGCGGAAGAGGTTGCCATCGCGGAGGGAGCCGACCTTGCGAAAGGTGGCGAGCATGACTTCCTGGGTGAGGTCTTCGGCGACGCTGGGCTGGCAGCCGCGGGCGCGGAAATAGACGACGAGTTGGGGGGCCATGGCGCGGAAGAGGGCGGCGAAGGAGTCTTCGTCGGGTTGGGCCAGGAATTGGGCGACGGCTTCGTCGACCGCGGTGAGGACGGCCATGGGGGGTAGTTTATCAGTTCTCCACGGCCCAGTGGACGGTGAAGCGATAGGTGGCCGCGCCGCGGGCGGTGTCTCTGACTTCGACGCGGCCGGCGTCGGGGTTGACGAAGATGACTTCGCCGCGGCCGGAGTTTTTTTCGAGGCGGTAGCGAAGTTTGGCGTCGGGGGGGAGGGGGGCGGTGCAGGTTTGGCTGAGTTCGCGATGGGGGGCGCCGGCGAGGACCTGATAGCCGGAGGGCTGCCAGGCGACGGTGCCGTCGACGATGACTTCGATGGTGCAACTGCCGTTGGCGACGGTGGCGGTGCCTAGATTTCGGGAGATGGGGACGAAGGGGGGTTCTTCGTCGGGGCCGGCGAGATAGGGGTTGAAGACGTAGTCGGCGGACATGGGACGGTCGGGGGGGAAGCGGAGGTTCTGGGCGGTGGAATAGGCGGGGTCGACGGCCCACTGGCCGGTGGCGAGGATCTTTTTTCGCTGGGTGGCTACGTCGTGCCAGCCCCAGAAGGGCTTGGCTTTGTCGCGGCTGTGCTTGACGCCGAAGAAGGACCCGGCGACGTTGGGGTGGCGCATGCGGGGCCGGTTGCCGAAGGGAACGTAGTTATAGAAGGCGCTGAAGGTGCGTTCTCCTTCCTGGGCTTCCTGGCGGGCGCGGGCCCACCAGTGGTGATAGATGGGGAGTAAGTCGTAGCCGACCTCGCGGTCGACACCGTGGCGGGGGCGTTCGGCTATTCCTTTGTATGTGTAAGTGATGCCGGTGTTTTGACGCCAGTCGAGGCGGTTGGAGTCAAAGAACGATTTGGAGTCGGCACCGCCGAGGGCTCCGTGGCCGCCGGCTTCGAGGAAGACGACGGGATGGGAACCGCCCTGGAGAACGATGGGGGCTTCGATGTTATGGGCGCCGGCGCGGATGGCGGGGTCGGCGGTGTAGGAGTAGACGTTGTTATGGGCCAGGGCTTCCATGGTTTCGAGCTTGCCGAATTCGGAGCCATCTTTGCGGATGGCGAGAATGACGCCTTCGTTGTCGTTCTCGTGACAGGTGCCGACGATGCAGTTGTCGGAGTAATCACGGGCGTGAAAGAAGTTATAGATGAGAAACCAATGGGATTGGGATTCGATGGCGGCGTAATAGACGTAGGCTTGACTGGAGCCGAGGTTGAGGTTGTCCCAGTTATTGGCGCCTTCCCAGTCGTTGTCGAAGTCGGTGCGGCGGAGGGTATCGGCGCGCCAGTCGAACCAGGTTTCCTGGGCGATGTGGGGGGTGGGGGCGTCGGGGCCGAAGGTCCACTTTTCGGGGGGTGGAGGGAGAAGGGGGGGTGCGGGGTCGACGGTGATTTCAACTTCGGAACGGGTTTCGCCGAGTCGGAATTCGAGCGAGTATTTGCCGGGAGTTTCGGGGGCGTGGTAGACGAGGGCGTCCTTAATGGTGAACTGGCCGGAGAGTTGGCGGAAGATGGAGCCAGCGAGGTTGGTGGCGGGTTCGGCGAAGGGTTCGGAGTCGGTGCCTTGGAAGCGGAAGGGTTTGGAGAGCCAGCCGCCGTGGGGGGAGACGACGCGGACGGTCCAGCCGGCTTCGCGGAGGCGGCCTTGGTCGCTATAAACTTTGACTTGGAGAACGATGTCCTGGTGGGGGCGGACTTGGCGGTCGCCGGAGATGGTAAGTCGTTTGGTTGTTTGGGCGGAGAGGAGGAGGGGTAGGAGGAGGAGTGCGAAGCCGAGGCGCATCTCGCAATTATAAACGCGGTTGGTCAGTTAAGGCGGGGTCGCCGGGGTCGAACTGGGGTCCGGCAGCGGTCCACTGTTCGAGGCGGAAGGTACGGCCGAGGCCGTGGGGCGGGGGGAGTTCGCGGACGGTGATGGTCACTTGTTCTGCTTGGACTTTGAGTAAGAAGTAGTGATAGAACCAGCCTTGGCGGAAGCCTTCGCCGCGGAGGAGGCCGCGGTCGACGGAGCCGCCGCTGGAGCCGATTTCGGTGTAGTGGACGCCGTCGGATTCGAGGTGGACGAGTTGGTGGCCGTGGCCGCTGAAGATGTGGGTGACGCCGTGGCGCTTGGCGATGCGGTGGAGATCGAAGTCGCGGCTGCGGACGGCGACTGGGGGGATCCAGAAGGGTTTGTGGAGGAATACCATTTTTGGATGGCAGTGGGGGTTGGCGGCGAGGGATTTTTCGAGGAAGGCGAGTTGGGGGGGGGGGAGGCCTTCGACGCGGCTGTTATCGAGGATGACGAAGAGGGAGTTTTGGTGGACGAAGGCGTGCTGGGGCGGGTGGCCGGCTTGTTGGGCGAAGAGGGCGGCGGAGGAGTCGTTCCAGATGTCGTGGTTGCCGGGGGTGTGGCGGAGGGGGAACTTGGCGGTGGCCCAGAGGGCTTGCATGTCGGCCCATTGGGCGGGGGCTTTCGAGTCGTCGAGGCCTTCGATGGCGTCTCCGATGGTGATGGCGAAGGCGGGGTGGGAGAGGAGGACTTCGCGGAAGACGCGGGAGTAGATTTGGGGCTGGGCGGAACCGGTGCGGTCGCCGATGAGAGCGAAGGTGAAGTCGTTGGGGGTGGCGGCGGCGGCGAGGGGCGCGGCGAGGAGGGGGAGGAGGTGGCGACGGGAGATTGACAACATAGTTGAGAATACCTGGGCGGACTCCCACTAGTTTACGAGTGTTTTCCGGTATCTCAGCAGGCTTCGACGGAATTGTTTCTCTGCTTTTCGCACCGATCCTAATTTGGCTGGTGGTGGGCGGGGTGGACGACCTGTTGCTAAATCTATTTTGGCTTCGTTTGTGGTTTCGGCCGAAGGAGCCGGTTCCGAATATTTATGCGGAGCCGGAGAAGTTACTGGCGATCTTTGTGCCGCTGTGGCAGGAGCACGAGGTGGTGCGGCAGATGGTGACGCATAACGTGACGTCGCTGCGGTATTCGCGGTACCACATATTCGTGGGCGGTTATCCGAATGATACGCTGACGCTGGACGCGATTCGGGAGATGGAGGAGCAGTTTCCGCAGGTGCATTTATCGATCGTGCCACACGATGGACCGACGTCAAAAGCGGACTGCCTGAACTGGGCTTACCAGACGATGCTGCTGTATGAAGAGCAGACGGGCATGCAGTTTGACGGGGTGGTGACGCACGACGCCGAAGATATCATCCACCCGCATTCGCTGCGTTGGATTAGTTACTACCTGACTCACTTCGATATGGTGCAGGTGCCGGTGTTGGCGCTGCGGACGCCGGTTTGGGAGTCGGTGCATGGGATTTACATTGACGAGTTCAGCGAATCGCAGAGCCGGGATTTTCAGGTTCGGGAGGCGCTGGGGGGATTTTTGCCGGGGAGTGGCGTGGGGACGGGGTTTTCCAGGGCGGGGCTGGAGGCGCTGGCGGCGAGTGCGGCGAATCGGATTTTTGAGCCTTCGTGCTTGACGGAGGACTATGAGAATGGCTTTCGGGTGATGGCGTTAGGGCTGCGGCAGACGTTTCTGCCAATTCGGTTGATGGATGGAATCCCGATGGCGACGCGGGAGTATTTTCCGCGGACGTGGAAGACGGCGGTGAAGCAGCGGACGCGATGGGCGACGGGGATCTGCTGGCAGGGTTGGGAGCGGCACGGATGGGGGGGAGGATGGCGGCAGTGGTGGTGGCATTGGCGGGACCGGAAGGGGATGATCGGCAATCCGATTGGGGTGTTGTGTAATCTGCTGTTCGTTTATGGGGTGGTGTGGCCGGAGCGGGCGGCGGCTTTGCTGCGGGATGAGCCGACGGCGGTGCTGCTGCCGTTTACGGTGGGGATGGCGGTTTTGCAGGCGGGGTTGCGGATGGGGATGGTGGGGCGAATTTATGGCTGGCGGATGGCAGTGGCGGTGCCGTTGCGGATCCCGCTGGCGAACTGGATCAACACGTCGGCGGGGGTGCGGGCGGGGTGGCGATTTTTGCGATCGAAGGCGGGTTGGGAGCCGTTGGTTTGGCTGAAGACGCAGCATCAGTATCCGAATCGGTTTGCGCTGGAGGCCCATCGGCCGACGCTGTCGGAGGTGCTGGTGAAGAGCGGGTACTTGGAAGAGGCGGCGCTGGAGGGGAAGCCGGCGGGGCGGCGTTTGCAGGACTGGCTGGTGGAGAGCGGGCGGCTGAGCGAGGGGGATTTGTACGAGGCGCTGAGCTTGCAGCTTTCGTTGCCGGTTTGTCCGGTGGCGCTGGAGAGTTTGTCGCGGGAGGTGGTGCGGGCGCTGCCGGCGCATATTGTACGGCAGCACCAGGTGGTGCCGATTCGGGTGGAGGGGGGCGACTTGGTGCTGGCCGGGCCGGAAGCGCCACCGGAGGCGCTGGCCTTGTCGCTGCAGCCGTATACGCGGCTGAACGTGAAGTTTGAGTTAGTTCTTCGGTCGACTTTCGAGCGGATTTTAGGGGAGCACCTTTAATTGAAACGCCAGACGGTGGTGGAGGTCATCGGGACGCCCTTTTTGACGACGGTGGAGGGGAAGGTGGGTTGGTTGGGGGAGTTGGGATAGTGCTGCGTTTCGAGGCAGAGGCCNTTGCGGCCGGTTTTGCCGGTGAGGGAGCCATCGAGGAAGTTGCCGGTGTAGAACTGGACGCCGGGTTCGGTGGTGGAGACGGTTAACTGGCGGCCAGAGAGAGGGCTGTGGACGGTGGCGATTTTGCGGAGAGTGCCGGGGGAGCCGTTGAGGACCCAGTTGTGGTCGTAGCCTTTGCCGAAGGTGATTTGCTCGTCTTTGGCGTTGATGTTGGTACCGACGGGGGTTTCGCGGCGGAAATCGAAAGGGGTGCCGGCGACGGAGCGGATTTCGCCGGTGGGGATGAGGTTCGAGTCGACGGGGGTGAAGCGGTCGGCTTCGAGTTGGACGAGATGGTTCAAGATGGTGGGTTCGCCGGAGAGGTTGAAATAGGCGTGGTTGGTGAGGTTGGCGACGGTGTCCTGGTCGGCGACGGCGCGGTAATCGATGCGGAGTTCGCTCGCGTTCGTGATGGTGTATGTTACTGTAACATCGAGTTTGCCGGGGTAGCCTTCTTCTCCGGCGGGGCTGGAGTAAGTGAAGACGACCGAGTCGGCTTTGGAAACGGCCGTCCAGACGCGTTTATCGAAGCCGCGGAGGCCGCCGTGGAGGGCGTTGGGGCCGTTGTTGACGGCGAGTTTGTACGTCTTGCCGTTGAGGGCGAACTGGCCTTTGGCGATGCGGTTGCCGTAGCGGCCGACGATGGCCCCCATGTAGGGTTGCTCTTTGAGGTAGCCGTCGAGGGAGTCGAAGCCGAGGAGGACGTCGGCTTTTTTGCCGGCCTTGTCGGGGGACTTGAGGGAGACGACGGTGGCCCCGTACGTCATGACGCGGGCTTCGAGGCCGGCGGCGTTGGAGAGGGTGTAGATGTCTACGGCCTCGCCGGCGGGGGTGCGGCCGAAGGGATCTTTTTTGACGGCGCCAGGGAGGACGAGGGCGAGGGCGAACAGCAACAGGGCGGTGCGGAGCATCCCGCTATTATAGTTGCGCGAGATGGTTGAGGTCGTGGCCGGCGATGATTTCGACGATGTTGCGGAATTTCATTTCGCCGAATTCGGGGTGTTTGACGGTTTTGTCAAATGTTTCGGGGGGAAGGGCTTGGAGGAAGGCGACGGACCAGGCGCGGACGCTGAGGAAGACTTTGAGGGCGACGGCGGGGTCGACGGTGGGGTAGGAGTCGGCCCAGAGGTCCTGATCGAAGGGCTGGACGGTGTAGTTGGGCTCGGCGGCGGCTTGGCGGAGGCGGAAGGTGAAGGCGACTTCGCAGTCGGCGAGATGGGCGATGATCTGGCCGATGGTCCACTTACCCGGGGCCCAAGGGGTTCCGTAACGGGCGGGGTCGATGGCCGCGATTTGGGCGGCGGTGGAGGTAATTACGGCGAGGGGATCTCGGTCGCCGAGGTTGGATGCGTAGGGAAATGTCATCGGATGGGTTTCGCTTCGTAAAGGACGGTTTCGTCGTCGTAGGTCATGGCGAGGAAGTAGACGGTGCCATCGTCGCGGAAATCGATCGCATTGAGGCGGACAAGGTAATCGCCTTGCGGGGTGGGGCGGTAGAGGTTGATAACCTGCTGGAATTCTGCGCCCTTGCGGACTAAGAGGAAGTTATTGCCGTTGGACTGTTGGAAGAGTACGTCGCCGCCGCGGTTGGCGTCCATGTTGGCGACGCTGTTGGCGACTTGGCCGTTGGGCATGATGGTGGAGTTATTGACGACGATCGCCCAGGCGGTGCCGTTCCATTCGGCGAGGATGTTGCCTCCGGCGGCGATGGTGAGGCCGGCGAAGAGGCGGGTTCCGCCGACGCGGTGGAGATTGGCGATGCCGGTGACGCGGTGTTCGCCGACCTGGGTGACGTTGGGTTCGGCGAGCATACGCCAGCTTTCGCCTTCCCAGAGGTAGAGGACAGGGACGTTGACGTTACGGAAGCGGAGAGAGGCGAGGACACGGCCGGTATCGGAGAGGGCGAAGCTATCGTAACCGGAGGCGATGCGGCCATCGAGGGTGGTGGCCGTCGCGGCGGTGGCGCTGTGAACAAGTAACTGGCGAACCTGGCCGTTGGACCAGATGAAGAAACGGTTGTCGCCGGCGGAGGTGGAGGCGTTGAAGAAGATTTCGCCGTTGGCGTTGACGTCGAATTGGCCGGGGTTGTTGACGGTGAGGGTGTCGACGCGGAGGGGGAAGCGGATGACCATATCGGGCGAGCCGCCGGGGATGATGCGGGCGATGCCGAGGCCGTTGATGAAATAGATATCGCCGTTGGCGGCTTTGCGGATATTGAAGGTGGAGCCGTGGAAGCCGCCGTACCACATCGTGGTGCCGAAGAGCCGATCGCCGATGGCGAGGGGGGATTGGAAATCGGTGCCGGTCCACTCGCCGACGGAGCCGGTGGAGCCGCCCATGAGGAGGTGGGGCTGGCCTTCGCGGGCACCGCCGATGAAGGTGACCATGTTGAGCGGGGCGGTGACGGCGATGGACATTCCGGACCAGGCGAGATACTCGGGGTCGGCGCTCATGCGGACCAGGCCCATGGCGACCGTATCGGTGCGGACCATGAGGTAGACTTCGCCGCGGGTGGTGACGACGCCGCTTTCGACGTCCTGGACGATGGCGTTGCCGACCTGGGGTTTGGCGTAGGTGAAGATGGCGTTGGGCTCTTCGCCGGGCTTCCAGAGATAGACGCCGTTGCCTTTGTTGTTGAAGGGGTTGGCGTGGATGAGGGTGCCGTGTTGGGGATGGTGCCAGAGGATGCCGGTTTGGCCGGACATCTGGAGGGAGTCGATCTTGTTGGCTCGATTGATGTGGGCGTAGTAAGTGGCGTTGTTATTGAGGGTGACGGCGAGGAGGAGATTGCCGTTTTCTTCGACCCAGAAGGTGGGATGGTTGCCGCGGCCGCCGGGGAAACTGCGGACGGTGGAGCCGGCGAAGGGATCGTTGACGGCGATGACTTTTTCGCGATCGCCGCTGGGGGAGTGCCGATAGACGATGCGGTTCGAGCCTTGGAGGAGGGCGTAGTAGGCGGTGCCATCGTCGGCGATGCCGAAATCGTTCTCGACATTGAAGGTGTTGCCGCCGAACTCGGGGAGCTTATCGAAGGTGGAGACGAGTAACTCGTAGTCCTGGCTGCCGTAGGCGCGGAAGAGGCCGGTGTAGGTGACGGGATTGTTTTCGAAACGGAAGGTGGCGCGGACGAGTTTGGAGCCGGAACTGGTGAGAGAGTTCCGGGTGATGAAGATGTTGGCGGTGGCTTCGGTGGCGCCGAGGGGGGTGTTGTTGGCGAAGATGGGCAGGAGGCCGGCGCGGTCGCCGAGGGAGAGTTGGCGGCCGTTGATGTTGGTGTCCTCATAGGAGAGGATGCGGCCGTTGCGGGTGATGGAATGGGCGAAGAATTCGTTAGCGAAGCTGCCGGGGGCGAAGCGGGGCATGCCGGCGGCGCTGACCATGCTCCACTGGCCGTCGCGCCAATTCATAAGGCCGCCGGCGAGGCCGTCGAGGGAGGCGTTGAAGAAGAGATCGCCCGCGTCGGTGGCCCAGAGCATGGACTGGCGGGCGCGGAGTTCGAACTGGGTCCGCTGCTGGTTGACGTTGTGATAGAGGCGTTTGAGTTCGTACGTCTGGCGGACGTTGGTATTGACGCGGGCGATGGCGAGCCACTGGCGCTGGAGGCCGGTTTGTAAGTCGCCGTAGTTGTAAGTAGCGACGACTAAGTTGGCACCTTCGGCGGTGGCAGTCATCATGCCTTGGGCGGTGATGCGGGCGGTGGAAGTGCCCCCATTGCGGAGGTTGGTGACGGACCACGACCAAGTGACATTGGGGATGGGGTTGCCATCGGCGTCGAGGGCGGTGGCGGCGAATTGCTGCGTGGAATTGACATTGACGTCAACTTCGGACGGGGAGATTTTGACTTCGCTGGGGATGGTTTGGATGGCCGTTTCAGCAACGACGAGGCCGGTGCGGGCGGTGACGCGGACGACGCCGAGGTTGCGGGCCTGGAGGAGGCCGGAACCGTTGATGGTGGCCATGGTCGTGTTGTTGACGGTCCAAGTGACGGGGGCGGTCTGGAGGACGTTACCGGCACCGTCGCGGGCGACGGTTTGGAGTTGGAGGGTGCGGCCGACGAGGACTTGGGAAGAGTCGGTGAGGATCTGAATGCTCGCCGGGGTTTGGGCGAAGGCGGCCGCGGCGACGGCAAAGAGCAGGAGGGCGCGCATTTATCCGAAGACCTCTTCGACGGGGCGGAAGTTGAGGTCGGCAGACTGGACGAGGTAGTCGAAGCGACGGCCGGAGGGGGTGTCGTTGATGGATTTGGTCCAATCGACGCCGAGGGCGGAGTAGATGGTGGCGGTGATGTCTTCGACGTAGATGGCGCGGTTGCCGGACCAGCCGGGATCGGCGATGTTGGCGGAGGTCGCGTCGCTTGCGCCGATGGCGCGGCCGCCTTTGACGCCGCCGCCCATCATGGCGACGGACATGACGTTGCGGTAGTGGTCGCGGCCGGCGCGGCTGTTGAGGACGCCGGGGGTGCGGCCAAATTCGCCCATCATGACGATGAGGGTGGAGTCGAAGTCGCCGCTGGCTTTGAGGTCTTCGACGAGGGAGCCGACGGCGCGGTCGAGATCGTTGGTGAGGGAGTAAATGGTGGTTCCCTGGGCGGTATCGAACTGGCCGACGTGGGTGTCCCAGCCGCCCTGGGTGACGTTGATAAAGGTGGCGCCGTTTTTGGCGCGGACGGCGTTGCGGGCGACGATGAGGGAGCGGCCGACGGAGGTGTTGCCGTAGCGGCCTTCGTCGTTGGCGTCGAACTTGAAGACGGCGTCGACGGCTTGGTTGTACATCATCGACTTGGCGCGGTCGTAGTAACTGCCGTAGGCGGCCATTTCGGCGTTGAACGGGGCGCGGCGGAGGGGTTCGTCGAGATCTTTGAGTAAGTTGAACCGTCTTTCGAAGCGGGCTTCGCTCTGCTGGGCCGTGCCGAAGAAGTTATGGGTGAGGGTGCCGATGCCGTTGCGGGTGGCGGGGGGCATCATGGGCTGGAAGAGGCCGCCGAGGAAGGTGGCGCCTTGGAGGCTGGTTTGGTTGAAGGCGAGGAAGGGGGGGATGAGGCCGTTGGCGCCTTTTTCGCGGGCGATGACTGCGCCGATGTGGGGCATTTCGGCGGCGAGGGCGGGATTCTGCGAATGGGCCGTCTGCATGTAGAACTGGCCGCGTTCGTGAGCGGCCTCCCAACTGGCGCAGGAGCGGAGGACGAGTAAGTCGTTGGTTTGGGTTGAAAGCTTGGGGAAGTAACGGCGGGAGAGGCGGAGGCCGCCCGAGTAGTCGCGGATATCGGCGTCGCGGGGGTTCCACACGCCATCCTTCGGGTCGAAGGTATCCATTTGGCTGGCGGCGCCGTTGAGGTTAATGAAGATGCAGGCGCGGGCGGAGCCGCGGGGGGAGGCTCCACGGAGGGAGGTGACTTCGGCGTCGGCGTGGGCGGCGAGGAGCGAGGCGCTGGCGGCTCCGAATAAGAAGTGGCGACGAGTAACTGGGGCGTGCCCGGCGCAAAGTTTGTGTTGGTTTTTCATGGCAGGCCTCCGTTAGTAGTTGAAGATGAAATCGAGTTTGTTGAGCAGCGCCCATTGGAGATCGCTGAGCCATTGGGCTCGGAGACCGCTGCGGAAGGCGAGAACCTTGGCGGTTTCGGCTTCGCTGGGGGGACGGGAGAGGGTACCGAGGAACATGCGGCGGATCGCTTCTTCGTCGTTGATGGGCGAGCCGTCGATTTGCAGAACTCGGTTCCGGGAACTGACGGCGGCGGTGGCGTTGCCGAGGGATCGGTTCACGTTTTGGGAGTCGTTCATCGAATAGAGGAGGCCGAGGATGGTGGGTTCGGAGGAGCGATCGATGGTGAGCCAGTTGCCGCGGCCGGCTTGGTTTAAGAAGTCGGTGACGCGGAAGTCGGTGGAGGGCTCGGTGGGGTCGGGGAGTTGGTTGGCGTAGGTGAGCGTTCGGTTGATGCCGAGGGCGATCATGGGCTGTTCGGTGCGGGTGGCGGTGGTGAGCGAGTCGTACATCTCTTCGGCGGAGAGGCGGCGGGGTTCGTGTTTGGCAAAGTACTTTACAAACGCGGGTTCCCATTTGCCTTCGTATCGGCTGGAGAGTTGGTAGGCGTCGCTGTTGACTAAGAGCCGGAAGAGGGGTTTAAACTGGTAGTTATTC
>JAPKZA010000094.1 GCA_026394015.1 Acidobacteriota bacterium | reverse complement strand
TCGTTGAGCAGCAGGATGGATGTTCCTTTTTCTTCTGAGCGGGCGTAGCGGCCGTGAATGAGGCGAGCTTTGCGGGAGCGCTCTTTACCGGCGGCGGTGGTCGGCCCTTTGGGGCGGGCTCCGTTGAGGCGAGCTTGTTCGGCCCGGGAGTGCCGGGGCAAATGTGACGATTCCATTTGGTGATTCCTCAATTTGAATTCTGTGGGTGCGGAGGGCGTAAACGAACCGCGAGGGGGTGAAAACGGGGTGGACAGAGGGGGCGAAAAGTTGAGGTTTCTTTGTGGCCGGGGGGCGACCCTGCACAGAAACAGCAGGGCTGGCGGTTCGGGCGCGCCGCGGGTCCGCTCCCTCGCGGTCCTCTCTCGATGCCATGGCGAGTTTCGTTGGATTGGACTATAACCGGTGGCGGAATCGGGCGGAAAGCCGCGTGGATTCGAACTTGGCTGGTGGGTTCGTCGAATCCGGGACGTCCGGTGACCTAGGGTGAGTCGGCGACGGTCCTCAGCGGCGTTTGTTTGTGTTCGCCATTCTGTAGCCGATCGCCTCGGCGATAATCGCGGTGACGACGCTATTCATACTCACTCCCTCGGTCTCCACTGTGCCGCTTCAACGCCGGGTTTCGGTACCTGCTGGCCGGACTCCCGAAGTACGGCAACGCGATCGCGCAGTGCTTCCCTGCCGTTGGCAACTGCCTCCTCTCTGGTCTCGCCGTCGGACATACAACCGGGGCTTTTGGGGTATTCCACCAAGTAGCCGCCACCCTATTCATTGGAAAGCGGGCGGACCGTGAACTGGTAGGTGTCAAGGTTTCGATTGGTTCTCGTTCTCATCCTGCTTCCCCTCCACTGCGTTGTCGATCAGCGCATGGCCGCTACCATGGCTTGGTCTTCGCCAGCCCACAGCATTTTCGTCCGCAACGGACTGCCACTCTTCGATGCGCCAGCCAGTGTGATTTCTGCGCATCTTCCGGAGAGTCTTTCCGGCAGACGACCCGACGATACCGCATACGGTATCTGAATACACAGGCGAGCCTGTGTTGGCTCAGGGTGAGCATGAGTCCGGCTTTGCCGCGAATCATGGGCTATGGCCAATTCAGGCCGTTCCTGTGTGGCGGCGGTGTTCCGGACGGTTCAAGATTCAAGAACGGTCGATCTGGCGAAGGGTAGTTGAGGCCTTGGCGGAGCAGGACGATGGGTTGAAGCGACTGCGCAAATATGGAAGGGAGCTGGACCCGCGTTTCGGGGAAGGCGTTACAGCCGGACGCGGAAGTAGAAGTGGTGGGCTTGCTCTCGTTGGACTCCCGAGTCCAGGTGGAGTTCTCCGCAGCCGCGGGCGGTGGCTTGCTGCTTGAGCCAGTCGAGGAGCAACTTGCCGAATCCGGACGAGCGGCGGTTTTGATCGGTGTTGAGGTCATCGACGTACAAGATTTGTCCGCAGTAGAGCATTTCGATGAACCGATAGCCGTCGACGGTTTGCACCACCCCGTCCTCGAGCAAGGCCGTTAGCTGATAGCCGTCGGTGTCCATCATGCGCCGAATCGTGGGGAGATAGGCTTCTTCGGTGATCGCGGGGCGGAGTTGGCGCTTGACATCGCGGGTGGCGAGGATCTGCTCGTCGGTGAGCGCCGGGACGATGGCGACGTCTTCGCGTATCATTTGGATGCCGCCGGTTCGGTGACGGGCTGGCCCTTGTCCTTCAACATCATGACGAGGATTTTGGCGGGCTTGGTGGCGCTGGCGTTCTTGGAGACGGTGTAGACGTCGGAGGGCTGTTCGTAGAAGGTTTCGCCGGGGCCGAGTTGCTTGGGTTCTCTTCCGGCGACTTTCATGACGACCGAACCTTCGAGGACGTAGACGAAGACATGGGCGTAGGTGACGGTCAGCATGATGGCTTCCTTGCCCTGGAACTCGGGGATGTCTTTCGCCAGCAGCGACGCTACGCTCGCGCTTTGGGCGGTGGCGGCGAGGGAGGTCGCGAGGAGCAGGAGAATCAAACGCATAGTTGAGTGTGTCGAGGACAGGCGGAAGGGGGGCTACTTGGGTGGGGCCGACGTTTCTTGGAGCAGTAAGCCCAACGGGGCGAGCGGGCCGAGCGGGATGAGGTCGAAATCCATGAGCTTCGCTTCGCCGAGCGGCAGTTTGTCGAGGAGGGTTTTGGCCTCCTCAACGCTCGTGACACTGAGGATAAAAACGACGCGATTTTGATCGCGCCGGACGAACCAATGGTCGCGCTTGCCGGAGAGATAGAGAAGGACGGTATCGCGAACTTCCTTTTGCATGACGGCCATGACCTTTTCGCGCGTCGTGCCGGGATTGATCCGGCCGATGGCGAGTACCTTTGTCGTGGGCACAGGGGGAAGCGGCGAGCGGGCTTGGGCGAAGACGAAGCCAGCGAAGAGGAGGGCGAAAGGGAGAAGTTTGTTGGCGGCAAACATATATATATGTGCATGTTATTGCCATTCGCCGCTGTTTTTAACGAGTCGATCGAGGTCGGCACCGAGCAGGGCCCAAGCTTCGACGCCGAGGGCGAGGACGATGCGCTTTTGGGCTTCGGTCCAGAGGGGGAAGGCGGCGTGGAGGGTTTTCTCGCCTTTGGGGATGAGCTTTACGGTGCGCAAGCGCGCGTCGGGTTTGGGCACGGTTTGAATGAGATCGTCTCGCTCGACGAGGCTGAGGCTGCGGGTGAGGGTGGTCTGATCGATGATCAGGCGGTTGGTGAGTTGGGTGGCGCGCAAACCGCTGGGTCGGAGAGCGTTTTCCGCGGAGCTTGGCGGGGCGGGGGGAGGTGGGTGTGGTGTTGACCGTAGATGGGAAAAGTTCGAATGCGGTGGTGATTCAGGTGCGTTAGCGGGGTTATGGCTTGGGGTTCAGGACGCGCCAGAGAGTACCGCTGAAGATCTTTTCTTGCGAAGCGGGGGAGACGCCGCAGGCTTGGAGGAGCTTACGGTAGAGGTCGAGTTCGCGGTCGAATTCGTCGAGGTTGTCGCCGAAGACGTCGGAGCCGAAGACGAGTTTTTCGAAAGCACTGATGTCGGTTTTGGGGGTGTGTGGGCTGATGACGTTGTCCCACCAGAAGATGGTTTTGAAGAAGGCTAGATCGGCTTGCTTTTTGTAGAGGGTGGAGCCGGAGACATCGAAGAGGAGGTTGGGATTCCAACGGCCGATTTCGGCGGCCCATTCGTAGTCGGGGTTGCCGAGGTGGGCGCCGATAACGGTGAGTTTGGGGAAGCGCCGGGCGATGAGGTCGAGGGTGGAGACGCGCATGCGGTCGGAGCTGACGTTCAAGGGTTCGGCGAAGTTGCGGCGGTTGACGATGCCGGTGTGGAACATGATGATCATGCGGTACTTTTCGGCTCGTTCATAGATGGGCCAGTAGCGGCGGTCGTCGAAGCTGTATTCGGGGCCGGTGAGTTCGCCGAGACCGCGGAAGCCGGCGTTGTGGAAGTCGTCGACGAGTTGGAGGGCACGGGGGTCATCGAGGGACATCTGGCCGAGACCAAAGAGGCGGTTGGGGTTGGCGGCCATGAAGGTCTTAACGTCGGGGATGTCTTTGGGGGCGGCGATGAGGAGTGCCTGGCCGTCGGCGGCGACGAGCTTGACGGTATATTTGGCGAGGAAGGCGGGGTTGCCGTTGTAGTGGACGTGGGCGTCGATGAGCTTGGGTTGGCCGGGTTCGGCGGGGTAGGCGGCGAGGAGGGGGAGGAGGAGTAGAGGGATAAGGCGGGTCATTACGGGTGAGTATATCGCGTGGTGTTCAGGGCTGTTCGAGGGTGAAGATCGTAACGGGGGAGGCGGTGCCTCCGATGGCGCGGTAGAAATCGAGCGCATGGAGGTCTTCGTTGTCGGCGGCGACGAAGGCGACGGCGATGCCTTCGGCGTTGACACCGTCGCGCAATGCTGCGACCAACCGTCGGCCGACGCCTTTACGCTGGTGGGCGGGGAGAACGGCGAGATCGTAGATGAAGAGTTCGGAGGATTCTGTTCTGGTAAGCGGCAGGGTGTAGGCGGTGATTCCGCCGATGATTTGAGAGTCGGCGAAGGCGGCGATGATCCAGACGTCGTCGCGGGCGAGGAGTTGGCCGAGGTAGGGGAGGGAGAGGGGCTGTCGCTCCTCCTCAAAGACCTCCGCCATGACGGCGAAGAGCGCGGCGGCCAGGGCGCGGTCACCGGGGCGGAGCCTGCTGGTTTGGTGCTGTATCCCTTCATTTTGCCTTATGGGAGAATTGTGGGCATTGTGAAGACGGACCATTTGTTTGTTTCGGAGCGGTTTCCGCTGGCTTCCGTGTATCATCCGGAGTGGATCCGGGCGAGTGTGAGTGGCGGGGCGAGTTCGTTGTGGCTGACGGAGTGGTTAGCGGGGGCGATGGAGTTGCGGCCGGGGATGCGGGTGCTGGATTTGGGATGCGGGAAGGCGGCGTCTTCGATCTTTCTGCGGCGGGAGTTTGGGGTGGAGGTTTGGGCGGTGGATTTGTGGAATTCCGCTTCGGAGAACGGGGAGCGGGTTCGGGACGCGGGGATGGGGGACGGGGTGTTTCCTTTGCGGATCGACGCGCGGGCTTTGCCGTTTGGCGATGGGTTCTTCGATGCCGTCGTTTCGATCGACTCGTATTTCTACTATGGGACGGACGATTTGTATTTGCGCTATTTGGCGCGGTTTGTGAAACCGGGGGGCCAGATCGGCATGGCCGGGGCGGGGCTGATGCGGGAGATCGCGGGGCCGGTGCCGGAGCATTTGCGGGGATGGTGGACGAACGATTTGTGGTGTTTGCATTCGGCGGGGTGGTGGCGGCGGCACTGGGAGCATTCGGGGATTATGGAGGTTAGCGTGGCTGACTCGATGGCCGATGGATGGCGGCTGTGGCGGGATTGGCACTTGGCGATTGCGCCGGATAATGCGGCAGAGATTGGGGCGCTGGAGGCGGATCAGGGGCAGTATTTGGGCTATGTGCGGATGGTGGGGCGGCGGGGGGAGGCCGTCGAATTGGATGAGCCGATTGTGAGTTGGCCATCGCAATATACGAAGTATCCGTTGTTGCGGTGTGATTCTGGGGAGGGGCGGCGCGAATAACAGGGTGAAGTGATTCAGGACGAGTTTCAGAACCAGATTGAGCGGCAGAAGAAGATCCTTTACAAGGTTTGCGATGCGTATTACAAAGACCGGGACGGGCGGGAGTTTTGGGCGACGATTGAGGCGGAGTGGCGGGGGTGATATGTATGCTGTGGCAGCAAAGTGATAATGTCCCCTTTAAGCAAAGTAGAAATGTCCCCTTGACAGTCCCAGGCTGGTGGGATGGAACAAGGACGACTACTGATGACGCAGGGTGATAGGGAGCGTCTGGTGGCACTGAGAAAAGTAGCGGGAAAGCAGATCACGCAGAGGCAAGCTAGCGAGGAGTTGGGTTTAAGCGTTCGGCAGGTGAAGCGGCTGGTCAAAGAGCGCAAGAAGCGCGGTGACGAGGCGGTGGTTCATCGTTTGCGGGGAAAGGCATCCAATCGGCGGATCGAAGAGGCGGTCGAACAGGAGGCGATGGAGA
>JAPKZA010000312.1 GCA_026394015.1 Acidobacteriota bacterium | reverse complement strand
TAGGCACCCACCCGAAATCCAATCTCGCCACCCGACCGGACCTCATAGGCCCCCTCCACCCGCTTCTCGCCTTGATAAAGCAGCGGCGCACTCCACCGCAACACCTTCCCGCCAACATCAAAAAGGAGGTCCCCTGCCTCGTTCCGGCGCATCCGGTTCGCCCCTTGAAAACGGAGCCGAATCCGGCTCGGATCGCCACCGGGAGCCACCACGAAGTCATGCTCTAACTCACCCTTCCTCTCATAGTGAACCAAATCGATCCCCGGATAGACGCCCCCAAACCGGACCCGACGATAGACCGGAACATCATGCACCCACTTCGACGAATCGCTTCCTACGAAATAGTTCACCCGCCCCGGACGCGGCTCCAACCCCTCGGCTACGGCGGTGTCGACCGCGCCGACCAAATCCACCCGTAGGACGCTGTTCCCCACTTGCAGCGAAACCTCGTCGCCCCGCAAAAATCCAAAATATCCGGCCCCGCGAGACAAAAACGGGTAGCGAGGGTCGCTCTGTCCCAGATTGGCTTCCAGTTGCAATGGCTCGGACGTTGGCAGCCTGATCGTGTCTCGGCCCACGGCCGCACAGATAAAATCATTGAGCTCGTCTGAACAAGTCCTGGGCGTACCATCCCCTCCAAAGAAACCACCGCCAGTGTACTGGGACGAGAGCAGCAGCGCTCCCAAAAGCAAAAAGACGGTCAGATGAGCCCGGTTCATGTTCCCTAGTGCATCCTACACCCCATTTCATCACGCCGCACCCAGTACTTTTTCTCTGTCGACCCGCTTGGGCCCAGCCCTCCGCGAAATCGACCGTCCCCCCGACGCGACGCCCGAAACCCCGCTCCTGACTCGCCACCGTCTACATCAAATCGTTTGCCCGCGGCACCCCATTCGGTTATCGTAAAAAGACAGAGGCTTCCCAATGAGCACCACTACAACGATGACCGTCGAAGACTTCGCCGATTTGTCGACCAGCGAAACCGAAGACTTCGAACTGATCGATGGAGAATTGATCCCAATGTCCAGCGGCAACCCCCTGCATGCGCGCATCCGTTCACGGATAGATTTCGCCATCGAGTCCTATCTCCTCAAGCATCCAATCGGCATGGTCCTCATCGAGATCGACTGCCGACTCGGCGAAAGCACCGTCCGCCGCCCAGACGTCGCCATCTTCGTCGGCGACCGCATCCGGTCCGTGGACCCCCTCAAAATTCCCGTCCCCTTCGCCCCCGACATCGCCGTGGAAGTTCTCTCCCACTCGGAAAGCGCCATCGACGTCCAGCACAAAGCACTCCAATTCCTGGCCGCCGGGACTCGGGAAGTCTGGGAGGTCGACCACGAAAACGCCGAGATCTTAGTCCGGACCAACCAGGAAATCCGCCTCCTCCGCGGCCACGCGGCGCTGGAAACCCCACTCCTGCCGGGTTTCTCCGCCGCCCTCTCCACGTTACTCGCCCCCTTCTAAACCGCCACCGCCCCCATTAAGACACAACGTTCCACCGCAACCCGTCCGCCAGTTGGCACGATGCAAACTCAAGGTGGATCACTCGCCGGTGATTCGGTGAGCCCGAAGACTACGAAGCGTGCAACAACAAATGGCGCATTAGCAACACCCCCCCTGCTCCCAAACGGCAGGATACGCTCGAAACCTCGGCCTGTATCGCTTCAATTTGCTCCGCACTCAACCGTCCCATCGAGTGGGTCCCCGGAATCACCCGAACCGGCCCGCTTCCCTCGCCGCACTCATCGAGATGAACTCTCACAGCTAACATGCTTTCCAGAACTTCTATCGGCGGCTGAACGTGATGGACTCCGTCTTTGACGGTCCAGGGTCCATATCCCTTCGCTTCGATCTTGTCGCTTACTGCAATCGTCAAGTTTTGGTGCCACGGAACCTTCCAGTTTGACTCCGGAGTCTTGTCAAAAAGAATTCCACGCACGGCAAACGCGCGTGCCCCTAACACCGGCTCGACCAGTCTTCGGATCGCCGACGACTCCGCCAACTCACGGACTTCCGGAACCCGTTCCAACAGATTGCGCACATCGCCGCTTCGAGTCGCCTTAATCTGTATATCGGCGGAATCAAGCGCTTTGACGAGCACGTTCACTTCCTCGATTGACAGGACGTTCGAAAAAACGGCATATCCGCTGTTCATCGTTCAGAGTTCATCCGAATCAACTCTCTCCGTCGCGCCCACCCCACAGACCCGCCACGAACAAGTAACGACCGCCGTACTTACCTGAAATCGTCACGAAGCAACCCCATCGGCCGAAGGGGACCATAGTTATCCATGGTATCCCCGACCGCCCGGACCGGCGACTAAGCCGCCGCGACCACCACCCCGGCCTCCAGCCCCGGAATCATCGCCGTCAACACGTCCTCCACCCGCTCGACAAACAAGAACGTCAACTCGTTCCGCACCGCTTCCGGCACCTCCCGCAGATCTTTCTCGTTCGCCGCCGGCAGAATCACGCGCTTCATCCCAGCCCGCCGCGCCGCCAACACCTTCTCTTTTACTCCACCAATCGGCAACACCAACCCGGTCAAGGTAATCTCGCCCGTCATCGCCGTATCCGACCGCACCGGCAGCTTCGTATACGCCGAAGTCATCGCCGTCGCCGCCGCAATCCCCGCCGAAGGCCCGTCTTTCGGTATCGCCCCCGCCGGCACATGCACGTGCAACCCATGCTTCTTAAACGCATCCGGCGGAATGCCCAACTCCTCGGCGTGCGACCAGATGTAACTCTGCGCCGTCCGCATCGATTCCTGCATCACTTCGCCTAACTGACCCGTAATCGTCATCCCCTTACCCTCGGGTAAGGTTGTCGCCTCCAGATACAACACATCGCCACCGGCCTCGGTCCAAGCCAAACCAGTGACTACCCCGGCCGGCAGCTCCTTCCGGAACCTCTCGGGCGACACGCTCTCCGCCCCCAGCAAATCGTAAAGGTGCTCCGGCTCCACAGTAACTATCGTATGCGTCCCTTCCACAATCTTCAACGCCAACTTCCGAATCACCTTGCCGATCGTCCGCTCCAGACGCCGCAATCCGGCCTCCCGCGTATAACCGCTGATAATCCGCCGCAGCGCCGCCTCGCTAATCACGCACTGCTCTTCGCTCACGCCCGCTTCTTTCAATTGCCGAGGAATCAGGAACCGGCGCGAGATATGCACCTTCTCCTCTTCCGAGTAACCGCTCAACCGCAGAATCTCCATCCGATCCAGTAATGGCCGCGGAATCGTATCCAGCGAGTTAGCCGTCGTAATGAACATGACTTTCGATAAGTCAAAATCCAGGTCCAGGTAGTTATCCCGAAACGTCTTATTCTGCTCCGGGTCTAACACCTCTAAAAGCGCCGAAGTCGGATCGCCCCGGAAGTCCCGGCCCACCTTATCCACTTCATCCAGCAGAATCACCGGATTCTTCGATCCCGCCCGGCGAATCGCCTGTACCAGCCGCCCCGCCATCGCCCCGATATAGGTCCGCCGATGCCCGCGTAACTCCGCCTCATCGTGCATCCCGCCCAGGCTCATCCGTTCAAACTTCCGGCCCAGCGCCCGCGCAATCGATTGCCCCAGCGAAGTTTTGCCCACTCCGGGAGGCCCAACCAGACAAAGAATCGGTGCCTTCGCCTCCGGATTCAACTTCAGCACGCTCAAGTGCTCCAGAATCCGCTCTTTGACGTCTTTCAACTCGAAGTGGTCCTCGTCCAAAATCGCCCGGGCATTCGCAATGTCCAGGTTGTCCTCGGTCGTCGTGTTCCACGGCAGATCGAGCACATACTCAATCCATCCCCGCGTCACCTGGTGATCCGGCGAATTCGCGTTGGTCCGCTCCAGCTTCTTCAGCTCCCGGTCAACCTCTTTCTTGGCCTGCTCCGGCAACGTGATCTTCGCCAGTTGATCGCGCAACTGCTGAATCTCGCTTCCCTCTTCGCCCTCGCCCAACTCCTGATGAATCGCCTTCATCTGCTGGCGCAGCATATACTCCCGCTGCTCCTTCGACATCTCACTGCGCGCTTCGCTCGTGATCTTCGAACGCAACTCCAGCACCTGCACCTCGTGCCACAAGTACTTATGCAACAGCCGCAGCGCGTCCACCTTCGTCTCGGCTTCGAGCAACGATTGCTCCCGCTCCACCGACAACGACATCATCGAACCCAACAAGAACACCATCCGCAGCGGATCTTCCTGCCCGGAAAGCAGCTTCGCCAAGTCCGGCGTCGCGTCCCCATGGGCCAGCGAAATCGCCTTCGAAGCCAGTTCCAGAATCGTCCGTTCCAGCGCCTCCACCTCGGTGCCGACATCCTCCGGCAACGGCAAAGGACGTACCCGCGCTCGCAGATAGCCCTCTTCCCCATCTACCTTTACCACCGCCACCCGGTCCACGCCCAGCACCATCAACTCCATCGACCCATCGTTGGACCGCGTGTTCCGGCGGATCACCGCCGTCGTGCCCACTCCGTACAAATCATCCTGCCCCGGAGCCTCCACGCTCGCATCCCGCTGCGAAACGATCAAAATCTCTTTCCCCTCGGCCGCCAAAGCCGCGTCCACCGCGGCCTGCGTCGATTTCCGCCCCACCGAAAGGGGCAGCATCAAGCCAGGGAATAGCACCGTGTTCTTGAGCGGCAATACCGGTAATGTCTTCAACTCATCGTGGGTCGTCATTTAGTCTCCCTATATCAGATAAGATGCGCGTCATGCCATCGCGGATACAGGAGGATTGAAGTCTAAGGCCCCCCGCAGCGGATTTAATTCAACTTTTACCAGCTGCCCATCCCGAACCTCCCCGCTGATCAACTTCCGGGCCAAAGGATTCTCAATCTCCTTCTGAATCGCCCGCTTCAACGGTCGCGCCCCGTAGCTCGGCTCGTAACCGGCCCGCACCAGCCAATCCAAAGCCGCATCGCTAAACTCCAGCGAAATCTTTCGATCCGCCAACCGCTTCACCAAGCTCTCCAGCTGCACCAGCACGATCTCTTTCAAGTGCTTCTCATCCAAAGCGTGGAACACGATAATCTCGTCCACCCGGTTCAAGAACTCCGGCCGGAAACCCGCCCGCAACTCCTCAAGAACCGTCCGCTTCATCCGTTCATAACTCTCCCCGTCAAACCCGCCACGATACTCCAAAATCCGCGCCGAACCCACGTTCGAAGTCATAATCACGATCGTGTTCTTGAAATCCACCGTCCGGCCCTGCCCATCGGTCAGCCGACCGTCATCCAATACCTGCAACAGAATATTGAACACATCATGATGCGCCTTCTCGATCTCATCGAACAAAATCACCGAATACGGCCGTCTCCGCACCGCCTCGGTCAACTGCCCGCCCTCTTCAAACCCCACATATCCCGGAGGCGCACCCACCAACCGCGACACCGAATGCTTCTCCTGATACTCGGACATATCAATCCGAATCATCGCCCGTTCGTCGTCGAACAAGTAGTCCGCCAACGCCCGCGCCAACTCCGTCTTCCCCACGCCCGTCGGCCCCAGGAAGATAAACGAACCAATCGGTTTATGCGGATCCTTCAGCCCGCTCCGCGCCCGCATCACCGCATCCGCCACCGCGTCCACGGCCTCGTTCTGGCCAATCACCCGCCGATGCAGCTCTTTCGATAAACCCAACAGCTTCTGCGTTTCGCCTTCCAACATCCGCGCCACCGGCACCCCGCTCCACCGCGCCACCACCTGCGCAATGTCCTCCTCGTCCACCTCTTCTTTCAACAACCGGTGCTTCTGCCCCGTCTCAATCGCCGACTCCTCGGCCGCCAACTGCTTCTGCAGCGCCACCAAATCGCCATTTTTCAGCCGCGCGAGCTTCTCAATGTCGTACTCCCGCTCGGCCCGCTCAATCTGCGCCTTCACCTGCTCAATCTGCTCCCGCAGCTTCCGCAAGGCATCCACCGCCGACTTCTCGTTCTGCCACTGCGCCTGCAGCGACGCCGAGCCGCTCTTCAAATCCGCCAGCTCTTTCTCGAGCTTTCCGAGCCGATCCATCGAGCCCGGGTCCGTCTCTTTCTTGAGCGATTCCCGCTCAATCTCGAGCTGCATCACCCGCCGCTGCACCTCATCAAGCTCGGTCGGCACCGAATCAATCTCCGTCCGCAGCTTCGCCGCCGCCTCGTCCATCAGGTCGATGGCCTTGTCCGGCAAAAACCGATCGGTAATGTAGCGATTCGACAAAATCGCCGCCGCCACCAACGCCGAATCCTTAATCCGTACCCCGTGGTGGATCTCGTACCGCTCCCGCAAACCGCGCAGAATCGAAATCGTATCCTCCACGCTCGGCTGGTCCACCAGCACCGGCTGAAAACGCCGCTCCAGCGCCGGGTCTTTCTCAATGTGCTTCCGGTATTCGTCCAGCGTCGTCGCGCCAATGCAATGCAGTTCGCCGCGAGCCAACATCGGCTTCAGCAGGTTCCCGGCGTCCATCGCCCCCTCGGCCTTCCCCGCCCCGACAACCGTATGCAGCTCATCAATAAACAGAATGATCTGCCCCTCGGCCGACTGAACTTCCTTCAAAACCGCCTTCAGCCTCTCTTCAAACTCGCCTCGAAACTTCGCCCCCGCAATCAACGCCCCCATATCGAGCGAGACAACTTTCTTATCTTTCAACCCCTCCGGCACGTCCCCGCGCACGATGCGCGCCGCCAAGCCCTCGGCAATCGCCGTCTTGCCGACGCCCGGCTCCCCAATCAGCACTGGATTGTTCTTCGTCCGGCGGCTGAGCACCTGAATCACCCGCCGAATCTCTTCATCCCGCCCAATCACCGGGTCCAGCTTCCCCTGCGCCGCCATCTGCGTCAGGTCGCGGCCATACTTCTCCAGCGATTCGTAGGTCGTCTCCGGATTCTGCGTCGTCACCCGCTGCGACCCGCGTACGTCCTTTAACGCCGACTGCAAACGCTCCCGCGTCACTCCAAACTCTTTGAACAGCTTCCCCGTCGCCCCGGCGTCGCCCGTCATCGCCAACACAAAGTGCTCGGTCGAAACGAAATCGTCCTTCATCTGCTTGGCTTCTGCTTCGGCCTCGGTCGCCAATTTCGTCAGCCGTGAAGTCACATAGACCTGCTCGACCTTGGAGACCACCGGCAGCTTGCCGACCTCCTGTTCCGCCCGGGCCCGGAAGGCATCGACGGCCACCCCGGCTTTCTTCATCAGGTTGGTCGTCAGCCCACCCTCTTGATCCAGCAGCGCCACCAGCAGATGCTCCACCTCTAATTGAGAGTTGGAACGCTGCGTGGCCAGCGACTGGGCCGCCCGGAGCGCGTCTTGCGATTTTTCGGTCAGTTTATTGAGATCCATAGTTGAGCCTCTTTACAGCAGATAATAGTAGTGTATCACGCTAATACTGAAAAGCAACCCTCTTGATGTGTCCTGCTTGATAACCTATGTCTCGTCTCGCCCTGCTCCTCCTCATCCCCTCCCTTTACGCCTAAACGCTAGGAAACATCTCCGGCTCCGTCCTCGACTCCTCCGGCGCCGCCGTCCCCGCAACAGCCGTAACAGCCACCGAAGCCCTCACCGGTGTCGCCACCAAAACCTCTTCCAACGAATCCGGCGTCTACAACTTCCCCACCCTCCCCTCCGGCCGCTATCGCCTCCAAGCCACCCCCAGTGGCTTCCAATCCGTCGCCCTCAATGACATCCGACTCGACGTCGGTGGTCGACCCTCCATCAATCTCACCCTCACCCTCAGCACCCTCACCGAAGTCGTCGAAGTCTCCGCCGCCAGCGTCACCCTCATCGCCGAACGCGCCACCTCCGTCGGCGGGGTCGTCAGCGGCCAACAAGTCCTCTCCCGCTCCGGCGGCAACCGCTTCTCCGGGTCCCTCTTCGAGTTCCACCGCAACACCGCCTTCAACGCCAACACCTGCTTCAACAACCAACACGGCTCCGACGCCGCCGGCAACCCCATCTCCCCCCGCAACATCCTCCTCCGCCACCAATTCGGCGGCCGCGTCGGCGGACCCATTCGGTCTGCGAACTCCTCGCGAATTCGCAAAACTTTCAAGGGGAATTCGTGAAGGGACGAGGAATCGTTGCGAGTGCAAAGCACGGGACTTGGCTGAGTAGCGAAAACGGTCCACCAACAATCGAGTTCGGAAAGCACCAAGATCCCAGCGCGCTTTCCCTCTCGTATCACTCAAAGTTCAGCCCAGGCCCGACCAGCCGGAATGCCGCGCCGGATAAAGAATGGCCTGTCTCGAAACCCGGTGTCGGCGAAGCGCCCTTGTTCGAATTCGGTGACCGGAACTACTGGCCGGCTCAACCGATCGTTGTCGACATGACGGATCCAATACGGATCAAAAAACGCACGGACGGCAATGGGACCAATGGCCAGCGGCTCGCTGAGGGGGACGCCGAAGGGGACGCCGAAGGGGACAGCCTGACCCGTCCCTCGCGCTATCGCTTTGATCCCCCACGCTACCCCAGTCGCCGCCTCCCTCCTCTAAGCCACTCCACCGAAAGGAGTTACCACCCAACACTCTCCCGCACCTCACAGCAACGTCCGCTCGGATTTCCCCGAAAACGCATGGGGACGGGTCGCCCCCATGCAACCAAAGAACCCGCAACGAGTCCCCTACCGCCTCGTCAACCGCGCCTCCAACCAGATCGCCAACACCAACACAAACACCGCCACCGAACCCACCAGCGGCAACCACATCACGCTCCCAATCCCCCAATACTGCGCCGCCACCCCCAACACCGTCGGAGCCAGCAACGCTCCCGTCAGCCCTAACGAAAAAATGCCGTTGTAAAACCCCGGATGATAGCTCTGGAACCGATGCTCAATGCTCTCCGCCGTCAACGGATAAATCGCCGCAAATCCCGCCCCCAGCAACAACACCGCCACAAACGCCCCCTCAATCGTCTCCCTCAACGACAACCGCAAACACCCAAAAAACGCCGCCAACACGCTAAACAACAACAGCCGCGAATGCTTCATCCGCCGCAGCAACGCCTGCGCCACAATCCGACCCACCAGCAGAGCCAGGAAATACCAGCACAACAACCCAATTCCCGTCGCCGGACTCGCCCCCAGGCGCTGCACCACAAACAAGGGCAACCACCCCGCAATCGCCCATTCATTCCCAAACTGGAAAAACAGCAACAGCGTAAACAACACCGCCCCCGGCGACCGGAAATCCTTCAACGCCACCCGCAAACTGGGAAACTCCGTCCGCGCTAACGCAATTGGCGCCGCCCGCAGCCAAGACAGCAAATAAAACAGCGGAATGCACGCGATAATCAACAAAATCGCCGACGCCGTGTACGTCGTGAACGCCGCCGCAATCACCCCCGAAGTCGCCACACAACCCAACCCGAAAAACACCCCCGCCAAATTAATCGTCGCCGCCGGGTCATGCTCATACATCGGAGTAATCGCGTGGAAGATCGCCGTATTCACCATCGCCGCGCTCATCCCCACCACAAACAGCCCCGCCATACGTAACGACGGCGGTACCGGCACCGATAACGTCGCCAGATAAATCAACGATCCCACCGCCATCGCGCTCCCCAGCGCCAACACAAACCGAATTCCCCGCCGCGGCAGCAACAACTGGGTCAAGTGGAACGCCACGTAAACCCCAAAATTCAAAAACAGGAAGTACAGCCCCACCGTTAGATAATCCGAATGCAGGTGATATCCCCACGCCGGCAAAAACGAACCCAGAAACGAAAACAACAGGCCCGACAAAAAAAAGCCACCCAACGCCCGCCGACTCGAAGCGGCATTCAACACCCCTTCCGTCACCGGTCGATCCGCCTCCCGCCGCGCAGCCGCCACCACGCGCACTGGCTCCAAAGACTCGACCACCCGCTCTTCCGCTACCGCCACCGCAGCAACCGCCACCGCCACCGGAGCCAACTCGACCGCGGTCTCGGCAACGACGGGCCTGGCGTTCTCCAGTTTCGCCTTGCGGTTCTTGCGACGTCCCATCCCGAATAGTGTACCCCGTATCCCATTTTCTGGAGAAATCTCCTTCGCCTCACTGAAAGAAAAGAAGTTATCCTTTGGCCACTCATGTGCATCAACCTTGGTATAGCTTTGGCGGGAGATGCCTCCCCGCCCTCTTCAGGGGCCTCACTTCACGGTGAGGCCTTTTCTACGTCCAAAAGTCCATCGATAGCGGCCCTTCCCCTCAACCCCACAAATCCTAGTGGTCCAGTTGCTACT
>JAPKZA010000482.1 GCA_026394015.1 Acidobacteriota bacterium | reverse complement strand
CGGGCCGCGCGGGCCGTCGGTCGGGATCTGCGTCTGGAGTTGGTGTAAGGAGGTTGGCGCCGGGGAGGAAACGGGTGGCGGCGGTGGTGGTAAGGATTTCCGACTACGCTCCAGAGACCGGGCTGACGCAATTATCGCGGTAGGGGTAGTTGGGTTTTGCCCTGGGGTGGAAACGACAAGGTTCGCCTCTATGGACGTGTCCAGATTTTCATCGAATCGGCTGGTCTCGTCAGGGCGAACTGTCCGATTGTTAGACACCGTCGGCGCTGTGGGTCCCTAAGTTGTTGAATTATTGGAGCGAACGTCTTTGGCACGGGGATTGCATTTGTTATAGGCAAGGAGCGCAAGACGTGAATCAAATGGAAGATAACAATCAGACCTCACAGAAGAGCGGCCGCGGGAACTGGGCCACTCCGGTATTGGCAGGGGCTTTCGCCCTCTCTTTAGGCATCAACGGCTTCCAGGCCGTCCGTCTCCAAGACGTCAACAAAGAAGTGGGCGGGGTGCAGCGCCAAGTGAACGAGTTGCAGGCTAGCCTCGGCACCATGGACAAGTCTCTGCGGGATAACCTGCAAACCAACCTGGGAGGCGTCCGGACGGACCTCGATGCCGCCCGCAAAGAGACCCAAGCCACCGTGAATAAGGCCGCTATGGCCGCGCAGTTCGCCGCTCGGCGGCATGCCGATACGATCGTCTCCAAACTGGCGAAAAGCGAAGAGGAGAAGGCGAATCAACTCACCCAGGAGCTTTCGCAAGTGAAGGAAAATTCGCTGCAAGCCAACTCGAAGATCGAGGGAGTCTCGACCGACGTTGGTGGGGTGAAAGCCGAAGTGGCGAAGACGCAGACCGAGTTGCAGAACACCATCTCTGACTTGCGCCGAGCGACGGGCGACATGGGCGTGATGAGCGGGTTGATCGCGACGAACTCTAAGGAGTTGACGGCACTTCGCGAACTCGGCGATCGGAACTACGTGGAGTTCGAGATTCCGCGCACCGGCAAGGCGCAGAAAGTGGGCGATATTCAACTGGCCGTGCGCAAGACGGATGTCAAACGCAGCAAGTTTACCTTGGACGTGATCGCCGACGATCGGAAGATCGAGAAGCGCGACAAGACGGCTAACGAACCGGTTCAGTTCTATGTTTTGTCGAAAGCGCGGCAACCGTATGAACTGGTCGTGAACGAAGTGACCAAGGACGCGGTGAAGGGCTATCTCGCGGTCCCGAAGGTCCAGATTACCCGCAAGTAATCAGGCTCGTAGAGTCGAAAGCGCCCGCGGCCCACGGCCGTGGGCGCTTCGGCGCGAGAGGAGGCAAATTGTGATGTAATTATTGCAGTTCATCATGCGCTTTCTTCACTGGTTTTTCGTTGGGACCGCCCTCGCTTTCGCCGATTCGAATACCGACGCTGTCGCGGTACTATCGGCCAAATGCCAACAGTGCCATAACCAGCAGATGCAGATGGCGAGCGTCCGCCTCAGCTCCACCGCAGACCTGACGACGCACCGCGATCGCGTTCTATCCGCGATCGCCTACACCGGCAAAGTGAAAATGCCACCGACGGGCAAGCTCTCCGCCGATGAGAGCAAGCTGCTTTCGACCTGGCTCGCGGCCGGTGCCGTATTCCCCACGGGTGGCCCGGCGGCGGCGAAGGCTCCGACGTGGTGGGCTTTCCAGGTGCCGGTTCGACCGGTAGGACCTAATATTGACCATTTCGTTACCGCTAAACTGCAAGAAAAGGGCTTGAAACGAGCTGCCGCGGCGGACAAGCTCACGTTGATCCGGCGCGTTACGTTTGACCTGCATGGATTGCCTCCCTCCAAGGCCGACATCGATGCTTTCCTCGCCGATAGCAGTGCGGATGCTTACGCCAAGTTGATCGAGAAGTTGCTCGCTTCGCCGCGTTATGGCGAAAAGTGGGGCAAGCACTGGCTCGACCTCGCGCGCTACGGGGACACCTCCGGCTTTGAGCAGGATCCGTATTTACTTTACTCGTGGCGGTATCGGGATTATGTCGTCAAGAGCTTCAACGACGATAAGCCTTACGACCGCTTCATTAAAGAGACGATCGCAGGGGACGAGCTTTTCCCGGAAGAGCCCGAAGCGCAGCAGGGCACCGGTTTCTACACCGTCGGTACCAATCGCGACCTGCTCTATAAGCAGGAAAAAGAGAATCGGGTGGAAACCTTGACCGACTTCACCGATACCACGGCCGGGGTCTTTCTAGGGCTGACGGTGGGCTGCGCTCGTTGCCACGATCATAAGTTCGATCCGATACCGCAGAAGGATTACTACCGGCTGCAGGCTGTCTTCATGCCGCATTTGAAGACGCGCGTTTTTCTGCACTACAACCAAGCCCGGGGCTACGACCTGAACGAGAATACCCGGACGTTCCGCTTGCAGGAGTTGGGGACGCAGATGATGGCGCTGCTCGATCCGCATCGCAAGGCGCTGCGGGAGGCGACGCTGGCGCAGCGTTCGCCGGAAGTCGCGCTGGCCTTCCATACGCCGGACGACCAGAAGACGCCCGAGCAGAAGAAGATCACCGACCAGTTTCAGAAAGAGGTGGAACCGACCGATGCGCAGGTGTTTGCGCGGCTTTCGAAAGAAGAGCAGGCGCGGATGGACAGCATCGAGAAGAAGCTGGTGGCGATGTTCAAGAACTTTCAGCCGGGGCCGTTTTCGCCGGGTTTGACGGACTTGGGCCGGGAAGCTCCGCGGCTGTTCATGCCGGCCAAGGGCGGCAGCGACGGCGAAGAGGTTTTTGCCGGCTACCCGACCGCATTGGGCGGCGGCGATATTCCGGCCGCGCCGCTGACGGCGGAGACGAGTTATCGGCGGAAGGGCTTGGCGGAGTGGATTGCTTCGCCGGAGAATCCGCTGACGGCGCGGGTGATGGTGAACCGGATTTGGCAGTATTATTTCGGACGCGGGTTGGTGGCGACCCCTTCGGACTTTGGGACGCGGGCGACGGCTTCGAATCGGGAGTTGCTGGATTGGATGGCGACGGAGTTTGTGGCGCAGAAGTGGTCGTTCAAGGCGATGCACCGGCTGATTTTGAATTCCGAGACGTATCGGCAGTCGTCGAAGCCTTCGGCGAAGGCGTTGGAGATGGACCCGGACAATACGCTGGTTTCGTATTTCACGCGGCGACGGTTGGAGGCCGAAGAAGTTCGGGACTCGATTCTGGCGGCTTCGGGCGCGTTGAACCTGAAGATGGGTGGGCGGCCGGTGGTGCCGACGCTCGCGACGGAAGAGCTTTATGGGATGAGCCAGCCGCTGAACAATGCTTGGATTGTGACCGAGGATTTGCGCGAGCATGATCGGCGGACGATTTACATGATTGCGCGGCGGAATTTCCGGATGCCGTTGTTGGAAGCGTTTGACCAGCCGGAGGGGGTTCTGAGCTGTTCGCGGCGGGATTCTTCGACGACCGCGCCGCAATCGCTTTCGCTATTGAATGGCCGGTTTACGTTGGCTCAGGCGAAGGCGCTGGCGGCGAAACTTGAGCCGGAAGCGGACCCGGTAACGGCGGCTTGGCAGCGGCTGTTTGGGCGGAATCCGGATGCGTTTGAGGCTGCGCGGATGAACAAGTTTCTGGCCCAGCAGACGCAGCATTTGGGATCGAAGCCGGCGGCGCTGACGGAGTTAGCGCGCGGGTTGTTTAACTTAAACGAATTTCTTTACGTGGAGTAAGTGAAGTATGAACCGTCGGGAACTGATTCAATGCGCGGGGAAGGGTTTTGCCGGGCTGGCGATGGCGGGGATGTCGCAGGCGCAGACGACCGCGCTGGCCAGGGCGAAGAACATCATCTACATCTTCAACCACGGCGGGGTTTCGCACGTCGACACGTTCGACCCGAAGCCCACACTGACGAAGCAGAACGGCACCACGCTGCCGCCGAGCTTCGCGGCGGGTTTGGTGACGGCGCGAATCGATTTCCGGAAGGCAATTATGCGTGGGTCGCCGTGGGAGTTCCCCCGGTACGGTTCGAGTGGTTTGCAGTTTTCGTCGTTGTTCCCGAACTTGGGGAAGCACGCCGATAAGATGGCGGTGATTCGGTCCTGCTACGGGGACGCGTTTGACCATGCTCCGGCGATGTTTTTGAGTTGTACGGGTTCGCAGTTTCCGGGTCGGCCTTCGATTGGTTCCTGGGCGGTTTATGGGCTGGGGAGCGAGAACAAGAATCTGCCGTCGTATGTGGTGATGTCGGACGGGGCGATGAAGTCCGGGGCGGGGGCGTACGGGGCTGGTTATTTGCCGGCGACGCATCAGGGAACGATGTTTCGGGCGGGGCAGAACCCGGTGCTGAACTTGGCCACGCCGGAGGGGGTGACGGGTGCGGCGCAGAAAGAGACGCTGGCGCTCGTGAACGATTTGAACCGGAAGCACTATGCTTCGCGGGAAGAGGATACGACGCTGGATGCCCGGATTAAGGCGTATGAGCTGGCGTTTCGGATGCAGAGCGAAGCGCCGGGGGCGGTGGACCTGACGAGCGAAACGCCGGCGACGCGGCAGCTTTACGGGTTGGATGAGCCGATGACGGCGGATTTTGGGCGGAAATGTTTGCTGGCCCGGCGGATGGTGGAGCGGGGCGTACGGTTTGTGCAGCTTTTCTTTGGGACTAACTTAGGGGACGACTGGGATAGCGCGCATGACGACTTACTCGGTTCGCACCAAAAGATGGCGAAGAAGTCCGATCAGCCGATTGCGGCGTTGTTGACGGACTTGCAGGCGCGGGGATTGTTGGATAGTACGCTGGTGGTTTGGAATTCTGAGTTTGGCCGGACGCCGTTGGCGGAGGGCAAGAATGGCCGGGACCACCATCCGTACGGCTATAGCATGTGGATGGCGGGGGCGGGCATTCAGGGCGGCCGGGCTTTGGGAGCGACGGACGAGTTCGGGCTGCGGGCGGTGGAGCAGCCGAAGTCGATTCATGACGTGAATGCGACGATTCTGCGGCTGATGGGGATTGACCATCTGAAGCTGACGTGGCGTTACCAGGGGCGGGACCAGCGGCTGACCGATGTCCACGGGGAGAACGAGTTCACCAAGTGGTTGCTGGGGTGAACGGCGTCCCGCTGGGGGGCGAAGCGGGTGAGGAATTTGTGGGTGGGGTAGTAGATGAGGATCGGTAGAATGACGAAGACGAGGGCGAGCCCGGCCAAGGG
>JAPKZA010000432.1 GCA_026394015.1 Acidobacteriota bacterium | reverse complement strand
TCTGTGGCGCTGGCGGCGAGGCGATGCTAGGGTGGCGGGGTGGCCGGGGGCTCGTTCTGGTGGCCCGGGCGGTCGCGGGGTTTCGGTGGTGCAGGGAGGGGATTCGACGCTTGGGTCGCGGGGTGGCTGGGGGCTCGTGCTGGTGGCCCGGGCGGTCGCGGGGTTTCTGTGGCGCTGGGGGCGAGGCGATGCTCGGTTGCGGGGTGGCCGGGGGCTCGTACTCGCGGCTCAGGCGGTCGCGGGGTTCTGTGGCGCTGGGGCGGTTCGATGCTCGGGTCGCGGGGTGGCTGGGGGCTGGTTCTGGTGGCTCAGGCGGTTGCGGGGGTAGGGTGGCGCTGGGGGCAGGGCGATGGTCGGGTTGCGGGGTGGCTAGGGGCTGAGGCGGTAGCGGGATTAGGGTGGCGCTGGGGGCTCGTTCCGGCGGCCCGGGTAGTTCGTGGGTATTGGTGATTTCAATGTCGTTGGCGAGTCGTGGCTTCGCTTGGCTTCGGTCCACTTACTCGGCGAGAATCTGACTTTGGGTTCGGTTGGCTTCGCTTTGGGGAAATTTCTCGCAGGTGGCCTATCTGTATCAATCGCTTAGCGGATATCCGCGGAGTACTGAACTCAATTTCTTTTCACGTCGAGAAACCCGGATCGGCTCGGGTTTTAGCCCTTTTCGACAGCTCTCGCTTCCTGGTCATACGAGGGGCCCTCAAGAAGAGGTGGGAACAAAAGCGGGAAATTCTCTTGGCTCGTTTGAGTCTGTTTTTGTCCTTGAATTGGGTTAGGCTGAAGCGTGCGACTCTTACTGGTACTTTGGACTGGATGCGCGTGGGCGCAAGATCATCAAAAAGCCTTCGCGGAGCTGAATGAACGACGGCTCCGGGCGGATTTGACGTTCCTGACTTCAGAGCCATTGAAAGGGCGGCTTTCGCTCGAACGGGGTTCCGACGTCGCGATTCATTGGATCGTTTCGGAGTTCACCAAAGCCGGGTTGCAGCCGGCGGCGAATGGCTCGTACTTGCAGCCGGTGCCGCTGATCGAATTTCGGTCTGATCGGGAGAAGTCTGGGGTGACCATCTCGCGGAACGGAGTCAAAAAGACCTACCGGGCTCCGGAGGCGGCGGGATCGTTTCCAAAGAACGCGCGGATTCGGGGGGGAGTCGTCTTCGCTGGATTTGGGATCAGCGCTCCGGAATTGGGCTACGACGACTACGCGGGGCTGGAGGTGAAGGGGAAGGTCGTCCTGGTGTTTGACCATGAGCCGCAGGAGGATAACGCTGCCTCCATCTTTAGCGGGAAGGGGAATACGCGTTATGCGGGTACCTATGTGAAGCTGAAGAACGCTCAGCAGCATGGGGCGACGGCGGTGCTGCTGATGCCGGAGCCGAAGCGGAAACACCCTTCGAATGAAGAGCGGCGGGCGCGGATTCCGGGATCGGCGCAGCGGACATCGCGGCTACCGCAGCAGGCTCTGGCGGAGGGGGAGATTCAGATTCCACTCGTTAGTTTGAGCGAGGCACTCGGGAAAGAGCTGGTGGCGTTGACGGGGCAAACGGCGGGGGAGATCCACGAAGGCATTGATCGGGATTTGAAGCCGCGGTCAAAAGCGGTACCCGGGGTGGAGATTGATATTGAGATAGTCAATGCAGAAATGAAGCGGGCGGAGAGCTACAACGTGGTGGGACTGCTGGAGGGCACGGATCTGAAGCAGGAGACGATTGTGCTGAGCGGGCATTATGACCACGACGGGCCGGCGTTCAACTTGGGGGCGCTGTTTCCGGGGGCGGATGATAACGGGTCGGGGACGGTGGGGGTGGTGGCTTTGGCGCACGCGATGATGAAGGCGGGGGTGAAGCCTCGGCGGTCGATCCTGTTCGCGGTGTTTGCGGCGGAGGAGCGGGGGTTGTTGGGGAGCTACCACTACGCGAACCAGCCGTTGCGGCCGTTGGCGGGGACGCGGGCGGTGATCAACTTCGACATGATCGGGCGGAATGAGACGGCGAGTACGCAGACGGACGGGTTAATTGAGATTGCGGCGGATACTTCGAATGAGATGAATTTGGTGGGGGCCTACTATAGCCCGGAGTATGCGCGGGTGGTGGAGCAGGCGAACCGGAAGGTGGGGCTGCGGCTCAGCAAGAAGTGGGATATGGAGCCGGCTTTGAATGTGTTTTTTCGGAGCGATCAATACCCGTTTGTGCTGAAGGATATTCCGGCGATGTGGTGGTTTACGGGGTTCCATCCGGACTATCACCAAGTTACTGATACGGTGGAGCGGATTAACTTTGGGAAGATGGCGAAGATACTGAAGCTGGCGTATTGGAGTAGTTTGGAGTTTGCGAATACTTCGACACCGCCGCGGTTTGTGGCGGTGTCGAAGTAAGGGACCGGGCTTGGTCGAGGTGAGGGAGGGGGGCGCTGGTGGAATCGACGGACTTAGGGATTGGAGCGACTGGGCGCTGGCTTAGAGAGCGGGCGTATCGGAGTAAGTTGGAGTTTGTGAAACAACGGACTGGTCTGGGTCGAGGCAAGAATAGGTGTCGCTGGCGGAATCGACGGACTTAGGGGTCGGAGCGAGCTGGCTTCGACCTAAGGAGCGGGCGTATTGGCGTAGTTTGGAGTTCGCGAACACTTCGACACCGCCGCGGTTTGTGGCGGTGTCGAAGTAAGGGACCAGACTTATTCGGGCCAGGGGAACTGGACGGATTGGGGTTCGTCGGAGGAGCCGTCGAACTTACGGAGTTGGACGAACATTTCAATGGCGGACGCTTTGCCGTTTGTGACGTGGACGCGGAACTGGATGTTGCGCTTGTCGGAGTCGCTGGGGTCAAAGCTGTAGCCCCATTGGAACCAGGGCTTGCCTTGGGCTCCGGCGGCGCGGGCTTGGGACTTGATCGCCGCGGGCTCGAAAACGGCGCCGGCGGTCTGGTGGCCGGTGATGCGGACTCGCCAGTCGCCGCTGGAGTCGGTCTCTTTGTAGGCGACGAAAGCGTAGTCGCCGTTCAAGATGGCGTCGTAGGCTTCGATGTAGCCGAGGGTCTCGTACCGGTAGGAATCGGTACTGGCGGGTGCTTCAATTAGTTGTTTGCTCATAATTTCCTTTTGAGTATGTCCCAGCAGACGTAGGCAGCGAAACTGGCGGCCGCGGTACAGATGATTAGGGCAGTGATGCCGCCGGTTCGGCTGCCGACTCGTTGGTCCGACAGGAGCCAGCCGTTGATCGCCAGGGCGGCAAGGATCGGGGCTAGGGACCAGAGGATACGGAATTCGTTGATGGGGGTTGGGGGGGTAATAAACGATAGGACACCGTTCATGGCGCTCGCCCATATGAGGTTGTAGAGCAGGTAGAGCCCGCTCAGGCATCCGGTTAGGGTAACGACCACGAAGTATTTCATCCTGTCTTTAAGGGCGCAGCGGGAGGCGCTATTCGCTCACGAGAAGTCGAAAAATCGACACGATGACGAGGAGATTTCCGATGAGGGCGATGGCAGCGAGCCAGGGGAGGGGTTCGGCGCGGAATAGGGAGATGGTGGCGGCGGCTGCGCCGAGGGTGCACGCTATCCCCATGACGATTAGGAAGAGGACGGCTTCGCCGAGGCGGGCGGCGTAGTCGCCGGTGCCGCCGCGAGAGGTTAGGAGGATGGCGGTCCGAGTAGGGTGGCGGTGATCGATTATGGGGGCAAATGACGCAATGGGGAGGGGCGGTAGGTCGTCGCAAAGCTGGTCGTTTGCGGAAGGTTTGCGGCACTGCCTACGGCTATGGAAGTTAGCTGGAAGTTCAGCCGTTGATCCTGCGTTCATACTCGTCATGTGTACCGATCCAGAACCACGTGAAGATGTTGCCTTCGCGCAGTGCTAAGGTTCGATAGTTGTCATTGACTCGGGCCGACCAGAATTCACCTACGGGCTTCAGTTGGAGGGAGGGGTGAAGGGGGTTCTGCTCAAAGATGGCGAATTGTTTGGAAGCGCGCTTCCGTATTTGCTCAGGCAGTGCGTCGTAGCAATGCCAAAATCGGGGAGCGTCCGGGAACGGAAGATCACGTTGGAAGGCTGTCCCGCTCCGCAACCCCCTCTTCCATTGAGCCAGCCGACCTCTCGGCAATCTGGCGTTTTACTTTTTCGGCCCAGGCGCTGCCGCGTCCGCCGGGAGAAAAGTCTTTTACCATTTGCCTATCCCAGCCGTCATAATCGAAATCATTGAGCCAAGCGGCCAGAGAATGGCGATCATCCTCAGGTAGCCCGGCGATGGCAACTTTGATCGCTTCGACAGTCATCAGTTAACGATAGCCCGACAGGCTGTCCGAAACAAGCGAGGAGCGGCCAGGCATGGAAGCTAGCGATCCAGTTTTATCGACCACACGCTAAGCTTTGCGCTTTGCCATGTTCTGCAATACTTGTCCGTGTATGATTCGATGCGCGCTGGTTTCCTTTTTGGCGTTTGCCTTGGTCGTTTCGGTAGCCTGCAAACGAGTCGAACAGCGCGTGGCGGAACTCCACGTCCCGGACGACTCCTCAGTGACGATTGATTTGGTGCCGCTACAAAGCGATTCCCAATCGCAACGGTGGATGGGAGTCTACGTCTCGGGCGGAAAGGTTGCCAGGTTCCGAATCGAACTGGGGCCTGCAAAGGCTGCTCCCGCTCAGATCACGTCGGAGTTTACCTTCAAGTTCGGCGAGGGCAGACTGTTACCGGAACGGGGGGCGGACTCAAGCGTGCTCCTGGCCGATCTTCAAAAGGCACTTCAGGCTAAGACCTTGCCTTCGACTCCTCCCCAAAAGAAGACTGTTCCGTTCCCGTATGCCAATCTGGGGGACAACTTGTCACAGGCCGGTGGGGGTGGGCTTACCCAGGACCCGCCGGGACATTGGGCAGCGCTCAAATTGTTCTTTGGAGAAGGCGACCAAGAATCACAAGTCTTTCTGAATATCAACTCCAGCATCAGGAAAGCTCAGTTCGCTATCAAGGACCCCGACTACGGAAACCTAGCGATGGCCGAGTTTGCGAAGGTGCTCTGAACGTCCACGTAACCCGGTGACTTTGTGGCGAGAACTGTCTATCTCAGGGTGATCGCGACTTGTTGCTGTGTACCAGTAGGCCGTTTGCCCTCGTGGCGAGGGTGAACGCTAACGACGGGAGTTTTCGAAGTCCTTTAGGACGTCGCGGAGTTCTATCCAGGCGGCGCGGAAATCGGCGGTGTGGTCGTCGTTGAAACGGAGGAAGTAGGGGCGATGGTCCCAGTCGAAGGCTTCCTTGCTCTTCGCGCAGAGGTAGTAGAGCAGGGCGGCCATGTGGACTCGGGTGGTGGAGTCGCTGGCGGTGCGGGCCTGGTCCAATACGGCTCGGCGGACGTCCCGGGTGTTGCAGTTGATCGCGAGGTCGACGGCGTGGCCGATGCCGGACCGAACGGCGGCTCGCTCGATGGCGGCGATGGCTTGGGGTTCGCGTTCGGCAGGGGTGACGGGGATGTTCTGCTCGACGAAGTTTCGAACTTCCGGCGAGTGGTGCTGGCGGGCCTTTTCGGCGGCGGCCAAGGCGGTGGGCGTGTCGAGTTCGAGGAGGGCTTCGACGTCCCGCCAGTCGCCGTTGTTGCGGAGCTTGCTGATTAATTCGGATTCGAGATCCTGCCGTTCCTCGGGGGTCATGAGGGGGATCTGGGTAAGATCGTAGCCGATGCCGTCGTGCCACTTTTCGTAGTCGATGACCATGCTGGCGTTGAATTTGGTGCGGGGGCCGCTCGTGGTGGGGATCGGGGGCGGAGGAGGCGGAGGGCCGGCGCGGAGGGTGTCCATGTCCGGATAGTCGGGTGGGGGGAGGGGCGGTTCGAGGATGAAAAAGTGCCGGGGGGCGACGGTGAACTCGCCGGAATAGAGAGAACTGTTGCGCTGGATGAAGCGGAGTTCGCCGGTGGTCTGGCGCGGGCGCGTGCTCACCGGGCCGGTGAGGAGGAATGACGCGCCGACGGGAGCGGCGGGGTAACCGTGTTGGACCTGGGCGATCTCGTTGCCGACGGCCAACTCGGCATCGAGGAGTTCTCGAAGCAGAGTTGGCAGGTTGTCGTAGTCTCGTCGATCGGGAACCGAGAGGTCTTCGAGTCGCATCAGGCGGAGGGAGTTAGCTGCCGTACGGGGAGACGCGGAGTTCGTTGACGACTTTCTTCGCCCCTTTGACTTTGAGGGTCAGTTTTTCGGCTTTGGCTTTGGCTTGGTCGGTGCGGACGATCCCTTTGAGGGTAACGACTCCGTCCTTGACTTCGACTTCGAGGGCTCCGCCCTTGACGTCGGGGTCACCGGCGAGGCGTCGGCGGGTGGCGTCGTAAATCAAGTTGTCGGACTTTTCGTCAGCGAACAGGGGGACGCCGATCGAGAGGCCCAGGCCTAAGAATGCAATCGCTAGTTTATTCATCACGCTCTCCGGTCATTACTCTCCAATCTAGCTCATTCAGGAACTCGGGCTGGGTGCGCCAATCGGGGCGCACTTTGACGAAGAGTTCGAGAAAGATTTTGGTGCTGAAGAACTGCTCCATTTCGAGGCGGGCGGCGGTGCCCACCTTTTTCAGCATGGCACCTTTCTCGCCGATGACGATGGTTTTTTGGCCTTGTCGTTCGACGTATATGGTGGCGCTGATGCGGGTGAGTTTGGGCTTCTCTTCCCAGGTTTCGACGAGGACGGCGACGGCGTGGGGCACCTCTTGATGGGTTTCGGTGAGGATCTTCTCGCGGATCATTTCGGCCGCGAGGAAGCGGGACGGCATCTGGGTGATGTGGTCGTCGGGGTAGATTTTCGAAGCGCGGGGGAGGAGTTTGATGATCTCGTCGCGGACGCCTTCGACGCCGTCGCCGGTATGGGCGCAGATGGGGAGGTAGGCGGCGAAGTTGTGTTTGGTGGGGAACTGCTCGAGGAGGGCGAGGACTTTGGTTTTGTCGTCGACGAGGTCGATTTTGTTGAGAACGAGGATGGCGGGGGCGCGGGACTTTTTGACGAGATCGAGGGCGCCTTCGACTTCGGTGGAGATGACGCGCTGGGCGTCATGGACGAAGACGAGGACGTCGATGGAGTCGAGAGAGGCGCGGACGGAGCGCATCATTTTCTGGTTATAGGGGGTGTCTGATTTGTGGATACCGGGGGTATCGACAAAGACGATTTGGGCGGTGGGGGTGGTGAGGACCCCGTCGAGCGCGGTCCGCGTGGTTTGCGGCTTGGAGCTAACGATCGCCAGTTTTTCGCCAACTAAGGCGTTCAAGAGCGTGGATTTACCGGCGTTGGGCAGTCCAATGATGGACGCGGTTCCGGCGCGAAATGCTAAGCGCCTAGGCATTCAATTCTTCTTCAAACTCCTCTTTCATGCGGGAGACACGGACGCGATCTACGCGCCGGTCGTTGGCCGCCAATACTTCTAGTCGGATGCCGTCGCGTTCGGCGCCTTCGCCGACGCGGGGGACTCGGCCGAGCCATTCGGCGACGAGACCGCCGACGGTGGTGGATTCGAACTCCTCGTCGGGGCGGTACTCGAGAAGGCCGTTGAGATGGTCGACGTCGAAGGAGCCGGAGACGATCCAGGCGCCTTCGCCGTCGGGGGCGAGGTCCTGGGTGGGTTCGTGTTCATCGCGAATTTCGCCGAAGATTTCTTCGACGAGATCTTCCATGGTGGAGAGGCCGGCGGTATTGCCGTACTCGTCAATAACGACGGCGATGTGGGCGCCGTCGTGCTGCATTTCGCGGAGGAGGTCGGTGACCTTCTTCGATTCGGGGACTTTGCGGATGGGGCGCATGAGTTCCCAGACGTGGGCGGACTGATGCTTTTCGTCCTGCATAAACATGTCGCGGACGTGGATGAAGCCGACGACATCGTCGATGGTCCCGTCGAAGACGGGGATGCGGGAGTACTGTTCGTTGATGACGAGTTGGCGGAGTTCGTTGGCGGTGGCGCCCTTTTCGATGCCGACCATGCGGGGGCGGGGGGTCATCACTTCTTTAACGGTCTTGTCGCCGAACTCGACGACGCTTTGGATGAGTTTGCGGTCCTCTTCTTCGATAAGCCCTTCTTCTTTGCCGGCGTTGATGAGGGCCTCGATTTGTTCTTCTTGTTCGTCGGGTTGTTCGGCGGTGGCCCCGAGTTCGGTGAGGGCTTGGAGGAAGCGGAGGATGGCGATGATGGGGGCGGCGATCCAGATGAGGACTTTGACGAGGGGGAAGAAGGCGATGAGCCAGAAGCCGGCGGTTTTGCGGTAGAGGAGTTGGGGAATGATTTGGGAGCAGAGGAGGACGGCGGCGCAGGCGGCGATGCCGGCTTCGGCGAGACCGTTCCAGAACTCTTCATGGCCCATGCCCATGAAGGCCATGGCGAAGACGCCGAGGAGGGCGATGAGCGAGTGTTTGATGAGGGAGAAGGTAAGGGCGCCGGTTTCGAGTTTGAGGCCGAGGCGGTCTTCGTACTCCTCTTTGAAATGATTGAGGGAGGCGGATTCGCGGGAGCGGAGGCGGAGCGATTCGAGATAGAGAAGTTGGACGAAGCTACTGAGGACGACCAGGCCGGCGAGGAGAGCGAGAGTGACGAAGAAGGCTAGGCTCACTTTTGCTTCGTCCGTTCAATGAGTCCGGCGGGCAGGCCGAGGGATTTTCGCCATTTGGTTTCGAGGCGGCGCATGGCTCCGCGGTCGCCTTCGTGGTCGTGGCCGAGGAGATGGAGGAGGCCGTGGAGGATCAAGACTTCGACTTCGGTGGAGACGTCGTGGCCGAGGCTCAAGGCTTGTTCGAGGGCACGGTCGGCGGAGATGGCCATTTCGCCGAGTTCGGATTCGCCAGGAAAGCTGAGCACGTCGGTGGGGTAGTCGTGCTGGAGGAAGGCGAGATTGAGCCGTTGGAGCTCTTTATCGTTCGCGATCAGAACCGTGAATGGCTGGCCGGCGGAGACTTCGGCCGTGAGGCGGGCGACAAAAGCGCGGAGGCGGGGCTTGTCGAGCGGGATGGACCGTTTGACGCCTTGGAAAATGATGCTGCTGGTACTACTGCCGTCAGAAGACATATTGGTTGAAGAGAACTATACAGGAGGAATCGTTTCCGCGGCTTCGGCGGCGGAGGCGGCTTCGGTGAGCCGGAGAGCGAGTTGGCGGCCGATGCCGCTGGCTTCGTGGTGGCGTTCGTAGGCTTTTACGATGCGCTGGACGAGACTGTGGCGAACGACGTCGCGTTCGTCGAAGCTGACGAAGCTGATGCCGGGGACACCTTTGAGAATTTCGAGGGCTTCGATGAGGCCGCAACGGCGGCCGGGCGGGAGATCGATTTGGGTGGCGTCGCCGGTGACGACCATTTTCGAGTTGAAGCCTTGGCGGGTGAGCACCATTTTCATCTGTTCGGGGGTACAGTTTTGGGCTTCGTCGAGGATGATGAAGGCGTCGTTGAGAGTACGACCCCGCATGAAGGCGAGGGGGGCCACTTCGATGACGCCGCGTTCGATAAACTTTTCGACCTTTTCGGCTTCGAGCATATCGTAGATGGCGTCGTAGAGGGGTCGGAGGTAGGGGTCCACCTTTTCTTTGAGGGTGCCGGGGAGGAATCCGAGTTTTTCGCCGGCTTCAACGGCGGGCCGGGTCAAGATGATGCGGGAGACGCGCTTGGTGATGAGGGCGGAGACGGCCATGGCGACGGCCAGATAAGTTTTGCCGGTGCCGGCGGGGCCGATGCCAAAGACGAGATCGTTGCGTTCGATGGCTTCGAGATAGCGGCGTTGATTGATTGTCTTGGGGGCGAGAACTTTTTTGCCAAAGTTTCGTTGGCGACCGCTGGCGACGAGGGCGCGGAGGGAAACGGTGCTATCTCCGGTGACGACGCGAAGATAACTTGTGAGATCGTCGGGGCCGAAAGAGTGGCCTTCGCGGAGGAGGTCAGAGTAATCGCTGAGAATTTGGCCGCAGCGCTCGACTCCGGCGGAATCCCCTTCGATTTCAAGGGAATCGGTCAATAAGCGCGTGCGGATCTTCAGTTCGGCTTCTAACAGCCGAATGTTCTCGTCCCGAGTTCCATAGAGGGATTCGATGCCTCTATACAGTGGCACGCTAAGTTTCATGCGCGAGAGAACGACATCTTCCTTAGTATAACTGAGTCAGCAGGGTAGCGGCTCGTTAGGTCGGCGATGGGCTCGTGGGGGAGGCGCGGTACGACCTAGTAACCGGTCCCTTACGTTCGCGGCTCAGTTACGGGCGGCGGTTGCTGGGGTGCGGTTGCGGGCTGGGATTACGGGTGGCGGGTCGCGGATTGCGGCCCGCTGGTTGCGGCTGTGCGGCGCGTCCTGGAGGGCGCTAGCTCAGGAGGGTCGCTGTCCCGTAGCGGCCTTGATGCTTCGTGAGGCGATCACGGAGTTCGCGGCGAGCGCGGAGGAGGCGGGACTTGGCGGCGGCTTCGGAGATGTCGAGTTTGAGGGCGACTTCGGTGAGGGGCAGGCGCATGGTCTCGCGGAGGAGGAGCGGTTTGCGAAGCAGGTAGGGGATGCGATTGACTTCGGTATTGAGGATAGCGGCGACTTCGTTGCGCCCGTAGCGCTGTTCTGGGTTTTCGGTGGGATCGCGGAGTTCGAAGCGGGGCTGGTTTTCGTCGGCGCCGGGGTCGTCGAGGTAGGTGAAGTTGGCGCGGCGGAGTTGGCGGAGGCGCATCAGGCATTGGTTTACGACGATGCGCGATAGCCAAGTGGAGAAGCGGGAGTTCCCTTCGAAGCCGGCGAGGTGGAGGAACGCTTTGGTGTAGGCGTTCTGGACTTCGTCTTCGGCGTCTTCGTAATCGCGTAGGATAGAGCGAGCGAGTTTGATACAGGATTGATAGTGACGGTTAACGAGATCGGTGAAGGCGGCTTGGTCGCCTTGTTGGGCGCGGTGGACGAGATCGGCGTCGGCGTCGACGATGGGCTCGTGTTTCGGGGCGGTCTCGAGGGCGATCGAGACAGGGGCGAGCTCCGGGACGGGCAGGAGAGCGGGGATGAAGCTGTTTAGAACGGTAAGGGCGGTAGCCATTAATATATCCTCTGAATCCAACCTAACAGTGGAAAAGGGGTATTCCTATACCTCACTCAACGTCGTTTCAGTGCAGGACAACTCACTGAAAGCGTTTTAAACTACGCTAAAATGAGCTTATGTCAGAAATCGAAAGTGGTCCGGAGACAATTGGCCGCCTGTTGGGTTCGTACGAGATCGGGCGGAAGCTGAAGCAGCTGCGGATGCGCAAGAAGATTGCGCTGACGGAGTTGGGTCGGCATACGGGGCTGTCGGCTTCGATGATTTCGCAGTTGGAGAATGGGCGGTTGGTACCGACGCTGCCGACCTTGGCACGGATTGCGATGGTGTTTGATGTGGGGATGGAGTACTTCTTTGGGAGCCAGCGGAAGGAGGGTTTGTTTGAAGTCGTACGGCAGGACGAGCGGATGAAGTTTCCGAATCGGGCGGAGTCTGAGAAGCCGAACTTTTACTTTGAGGTATTGGCGTTTAAAGCCAATAATAAGCCGATTGAGGCGTTTTTAGCGGAGTTTCCGCAGGCACCCGAGGGCGATGCGACGGCGCACGTGCATCCGGGGGCGGAGTTGATCTATGTGATGGAGGGGTCGATGGCGGTGCAGTATCAGGATGAGGAGCACATCTTAAACGCGGGTGATTCGTGTTATTTCGATTCGGCGGAGTTGCATTCGTATCGGGGTGTTTCGGAGACGTCGGCGCGGGCGCTGGTGATTTCAGCAGCGTTGATGCTTCGATAGAGTGGGCTGCGATAGCATGGGCTGGTGAGACTGATTGCGGTAGCGTTGATGTTGGTGGCGGGCCTGGCGGGGGCCGAGAAGTGGAGCGTGTTTCGGAGTGAGCCGTTTGCGGTGTACACGAACGGGAAGGATAAAGAGGCGCGGGAGGCGTTGGCGATGCTCTTGCAGGTGCAGCATACGCTGAGCGCGCAGTTTGGGAAGGACTGGCAGCCGAGTTGGGCGGTGACGGGGGGGGGGGAGGTTGGGGTGGGGGCGGGGGGTATTTTTGGCGGGGTCGGTGGACGCTGGGGAGTTGACGGGGCTGTTGATTCGGGAGAATACGCTGCCGTTTGATGAGGAGATTGAACGGGGGGTGATTGCGCTTTTTTCGACGTTGGAGGTGGCGGGGCCGCGGGTGAAGGTGGGGGTACCGGTGGCGAAGCCGGACTTTGCGTGGGCGCGGATGCACTACCTGTTTACCGATGATCGATATAGCGGGAAGACGCGGGTGCTGCTGGCGAATTTATCGAAGGGGGTGGACCCGACGGTGGCTTGGTCGAATTCGGTGGGGGTGAAGGAGAGTGAAATTACCGAAGAGGCGAAGGCTTATTTGGCGCGGGGGCAGTTTGGGACGGCGAGTTTGAATGGGAAGCCGATCGATTTGAAACGGTGGCGGGAGGAGGAGTTGAACGCGGCGGAGACGGCGGAGTTGATGGCGCGGTGGGCGGGGGATGCGCCGGTATTAAAGGGTTTGACGATGGCGGAGTTGAAGGCCGAGGCGCAGAAGCGGCCGCGGTGGGCGGAGCCGCATGTGCAGATGGCGGCGCTCGAGACCGAAGAGGCGCGGAAGGCGCAGCGGTGGCGTTATGCTGCGGGGTTGGCAATGCGGAACGTGGGGTATTGGCAGAAGGCGGCGGCTTCGTTTGCAAAGGCGGAGTTGTTTGGGGAGGAGACGAAGTGTTTAGTGGGGGCGGAGAAGGCGGCTTCGACGAAGGTGGAGAGGGAGCGGCTGCACGGGGAGCGGTTGGCGGCGGCGAATCGGCG
>JAPKZA010000029.1:1834-3594 GCA_026394015.1 Acidobacteriota bacterium | reverse complement strand
TTCCCACGCCGGACCGAACCGGGTTTCAGTTCGCACTGGTTGTTTTGAAACTGGCTATGTCCTATCCGAAGGCCACCAAGATCCACTTGGTGATGGACAACCTCAACATCCATTGCGCGAAGTCCCTGACCGACGCCTTCGGTTCCGAGATCGGATCGCAGGTTTGGGGAAGATTCGCCATCCACCACACCCCCAAGCATGGAAGTTGGCTCAATCAAGCAGAAATCGAAATCGGCACCTTCTCCAAACAGTGTCTCGGCAAACGGAGGATTCCAGACTTCCCAACCTTAAGCAAAGAATGCACCGCATGGCGCCGCCGTATTAACAAAACAGCTACCAAGATCAATTGGCAATTCGACAGGAAGGCCGCACGGAAAACGTTCGGATACTAATGGAATTCTTTCACGCGGTCATAGCACTAGTATTTTATCGGCTCGTCGTCCAACAGGCTGGAGCGATGCGGAGTTACTCAATTGGGATCGGAGTCGGCGGGCGGCGGAGTTGCGGTGGGCCGATTGGCTCCAATCACTCCCGTTGGGAAAAATTACCACAGAAGATTGGGCGTTCTTAGAGTCGCTTCCGGAAGAAAGTCCGATTTAGCCGCGAAGGATCATCACGTCCGGTTCCCATTTCACGGGAACCGGACGCCCCGCGGCTAACACGTTGCCGAGAGAATCATTCTCCGCAAAATACAAAGTTGGTTCACCCATGAAACGTGAAGCATTAGGCTACGCCCAACGCGGCTGGCGAATCTTCCCATTGCACTGCCCAACCGGCCAAGGCCAATGCTCCTGCGGTAGTGCGGATTGTTCAAAGGTGGGGAAACACCCCCGGATTGCATCATGGCAAGCGCTTGCATCATGCGACGAAGCGAAGATTGAGGCTTGGTGGTCGCAATGGCCCAGCGCAAACATTGGGTTGTTACTAGACGGCCTTATGGTCCTAGACGTTGACCCTCGCCACGACGGCTTTGAATCACTTGCGGCCCTCGAAGCGGAATGTGGCGCTCTTGAAGCCCGCGCGCGTCAGCGCTCTGGTAGCGGAGGCTGGCACTATTTGTTCGCTGAACTCGCTGGAGTCACTACGTCCCGAGGCTTTCGGCCAGGCCTTGATTTACTCGTCGGCACCGGCTGTTATATCGTTGCCGCGCCGTCTTTGCACGCCAGCGGTGGGCGTTACGAGTGGGAAGCTGAACCCTATCCAATGATCTCGAATCGCCTTGGGATTGAACTGCCGACGCCTCCGCAGGGATTGTTAGCCCTTGCGAGCATGGCCACCAAGCGAACGAGCACGGCTAGGCCAACGCCGCCTACTACGGGCTCCGCGAGCGGTCGCTCGCGTCCCTCTCTTGAGCGGCTCTTGGCGGATGCTATGGCTCAGGTTCATGCCGGCGCGGGACGTAACGATACTGGGCTTTGGCTTTTCACTCAGGCTCGCGACAACGGGTTTTCGAAAGCGGAGGCGTCTGAGATCCTGCCCAGCTACGTTGACGCTGCCAACGCCGCTACGGCGGGCCGGGAACCCTATTCGTTATCTGAGGCCAAGGCAACCCTTGCTTCGGCCTATAGCCGCCCTCAGCGCGAGCCATGGAGGCAGGGCGACGGCGGGGCGGCCGAGCCGGGCGCTGGCCTTGTTCAGGAGCTGGCTCGCGAGATTCTGAAGGAACACCACTTTGCTCGCGACGAGGGCGGTTTGCTCTATTCGTTTCAAGACGGCGTTTACCGTCCGGTTGGCGAACGGGTTGTTCAATGCGCCGTTAA
>JAPKZA010000029.1:0-1804 GCA_026394015.1 Acidobacteriota bacterium | reverse complement strand
GTAAGGGGAAATCCTGGAGCCCGGACCTTGCATCGAAGGTGGAAGCTTATCTTTGCGTCGATTGTCCGGATTTGTGGGAGCGCCCGCCAATGGATACGCTCAACGTTCGAAATGGCCTATTGGACGTTGCAACGCGGGTGCTACGTCAACACGATCCGATGCACCTGTCACCAGTGCAAATTGACGTGGATTTCAACGGAGACGCGGGTTGCCCAGCTATCGAAGCCTTTATTGCTGATGTGTTTCCCACAGATGCCCAGCACATCCCAGCGGAGGTTGTGGCGTGGCTAATGCTTCCAGATAGCAGCATTCAAAAGGCGGTGCTTGCCGTTGGTGAAGGCTCCAATGGCAAGTCGGTGTTCCTTTCGCTGCTAGAGCGCTTCATAGGTCGGAAGAACGTTGCTGCCTTGAGCCTTCATAAGATCGAGGCTGACAAATTCGCTGCCGCGCGGCTCGTTGGAAAGCTCGCTAATATCTGCCCGGATTTGCCGACCGTCACATTGGCCGGAACGAGCATGTTCAAGGCGCTCACTGGTGGCGATACGATTTCCGCTGAACGAAAATTCGAAGCTTCTTTTGAGTTTCGGCCCTATTGCCGCTTGGTTTTCAGCGCCAATTCCGCACCGCGATCTGACGATGCAACCCATGGCTTTTTCCGCAGGTGGTTGGTGATCCCATTCACCCGGACGTTCGATGAGACGGACCCTCGGACGGTGACGCGGGCAGAACTTGATGCAAGGTTGTCGGCACGCAATGAACTCTCTGGGCTGTTGAATAGGGCACTGGACGCGCTGCCCCAGATTCGGACGGGGCGCTTCAATGAGAGCCAGTCTATGCGCGATGCTTGGCAGGACTTTCGGCGCACTACGGACCCATTGGCGGTTTGGTTGGACAGCAACACGGTGGATCAGCCGGAGGCATACGTAGCGAAAGCCCGGCTAAGGAATCTATACGCCGGGGAGTGCAAGGACAGCGGGCGGCCAATTCCACCTGAAAGCGTTTTCACAGAACGGCTCAAGCGGTTGCGTCCGAAAGTTGGGACGAAGCAACCGACGGTAGATGGACGGCCAAAGACGTGGTGTTTCACAGGCATTGCCCTCCGGGCCGATGAAGAACCACCTGCTGATGGCCAGATGCGCTTTTAACTTCATTCACCGGGGCGGCGACTCGAAAGGGAGGCCTGATCGCTCCAAGGGACCGTTTCGTCGGCTCTCTCGTAAAAAACATAGGAACCAAGGATTATGAATGAAGATTTAGATTTGAAACTTGTGGCGAAAACTCGGGAGTCGCTCTGGCAGAAGTTCAAGCGCCGCCAGGCAGAGTTTACTAAAAGTCGCGACCGTGCCGCGTTCGAGCTACAGCCAAACAACGGCTCGTGCCTTTACCTTGCTAGCCTCGACTTCCCGGAGGTAAAGGCAAAGGCGGGATTTGTTTCAATCTTTGCACTGCCTCTAGCCGCAAAGTTGATTGCGAGGGGGAGTCACGTCCTTGCGACGGCTGAGCAGATTGCAGACTACTTGCATCAGCAAGCGGCTAGCACGGCGCGCCACCCTGATCCCGACGATCGCCGTGCCGGTCAGCCTGATCGGCACGTTCATTGTGCTGAACGCCATCGGCTATTCGGCCAATACGATGTCTCTGCTGGCCATCGTGCTGGCGATCGGCATCGTCGTCGATGACGCCATCGTGGTGGTCGAGGCGGTGGAACAGGTGATGGAGGAACATCCCGAACTCTCGCCGGCGGAGGCGACGAAGCGGGCGATGGGACAGATCTTCGCGCCGATCATCGCCATCACCCTGGTGC
>JAPKZA010000043.1 GCA_026394015.1 Acidobacteriota bacterium | reverse complement strand
TTGAACACTGGGCGCCCGGCGCCACGGTCACCGTCGATGGCGACGAGATCGCCTTCCCCCAGCCCTTCTCGCAGGCACCCGCCGGGGAGTGGCACTACATGGCCATTCTCGATCGCGACCATAGCTACGCCCGTTCCGGGGCCGGCCCCGGCGACTTTGTCAGCGCTGTGGCGACCGAACCCAAGCTCACCCTGAGCAAAGAGAATCCCGCCCGCCCCGCGCTCGTCGATACCGATACCGTGAAGCTAGTCGACTTCGAAAGCCCCCAACTCAGCCGCTTCTTCGGTCGGCCCATTCGGATGCAGGCCGGCGTCGTCCTGCCGGAGAACTTCGCTAAGCCCGGCGTTCGGTTCCCGACCGTCTATCACGTCCATGGCTTCGGAGGCGACCATTCCGAGGCATGGCGCGCCAAACCCGCCACCAAGTTCAACGCGGTGCACGTCTATTTGAACGCGAACGTCCCCGGCGGCCACCACGTCTTCGCCGATTCCGCCAACAACGGCCCCTGGGGAGCGGCGCTGACCCAGGATCTCATCCCTTACCTCGAAAAGAAGTACAAGCTAATTCCCCGGCCCTACGCCCGTTTTCTCACCGGCCACTCTTCCGGCGGCTGGTCCACTCTCTGGCTCCAAGTCGCCTATCCCAAGTTCTTTGGCGGCACGTGGCCCACCGCCCCGGACTCGGTCGATTTCAAGAGCTTTACGGGGATCGATGTTACTCCCGGCTCCAGTCAAAACGCCTATCTGACGAAGGACGGCCAGCCCCTCTCGCTCGTCCGCATGAACGGAAAAGAGATTGTTACATTTAAGGATTTTGCGTTACAGGAACGGGTCACCGGCGATCACGGAGGCCAACTTACGTCCTTTGAATGGGTCTTCAGCCCCAAAGGAGACGACGGTCGCCCCATGCCTTTGTTTAACCGTGTAACGGGAGCCATCGACCCCGCCATCGCCGAGTATTGGCGCAAGTATGATATTAGCTATCAGGTACAAACCCGGTGGGCTGAGTTGGGCCCCCTGCTCCGCGGTAAGATTCGGCTGGTCATCGGCGATCAGGATACGTTTCACTTAGAAGAAGCTGCTAAGCTGTTTTGTAGCTTCATGAAGTCGAAGGGTGCCGAGGACGCTTGTGAGATCGTGCCCGAACGCGATCACATGAATCTGTTCAAAGCGAATAAAACCTATCCGGACGGCCTGATGAAGCGGATCGAAGATGAGATGGCCCGTCAGTTCGTAAAGAATCGCCCGAAGCCCCAGTGATCTTATGCGTCTCCTGCTCCTCGTTGCTTTGTCCTCGTCTCTGTTCGCGCAGCCGGAAATTTTCATCCTGCCGCAGTCGAGTTCGGTGATCACCCCCGCGACGCAGGAGCCGTTCACCGCCTTCCCAACCATCAACACCCGCAACGTCCCGGCCTTCTTCTTCCAAAACGCCGAGGGCACGAAATACTACTCCGTCGGCCGAACGCCGTCCTCGCCCGCCTGAACCTCTCTGCGGCGACGACCGCCGTCCTCTCGCCGGGCCGCCGCCGCCTCCTCGTCGGCGGCAGCCTCGGCTTGCACATCATTTGATACCGCCACCGATACCGTCGTCGCGACGATCCCCGGCCCCACGCCCACCGACCTCGGCGTCTCCCTGGACGGCCGCCGCGCCTATGTCTTAACCGACCAACTCACGACGATAAACCTAGTCACGAACACCCCCGTCAACGTCATTCCCATCCCCAAGTTCTCTACCGGACTAGCCGTCAGCCACACCGGCCTCATCTACGTTTCGGCCCAGGACCGGCTCTATGAAATCGTTGACGTCGGCACCCCGGCGATCCGCCGAGAGTTCGAAATCCCCGGTCGACCCGGTCGCCTCATCTTCACCCCCGACGCCCGCACCGGGCTCGCGATCAACCAGGCTCCCGAGACCGGCTTCAGCATCCTGCGATTCGACCTTGTTCTCGGCGGCCTTAGCGGCGGCATTCAGGACACGGGCCTCAAACTCGATTCTCTTTTCCTAACCGATAGCAACACCGGATACGCCTACTCGGCGCGGGACCGGAAACCTTACCAATTGACGCTAAACCCCTTCTCCTTCGGCGAAGTACCCGCTTTCGTAAATGGTGGGTCCCCATACACCAGCATTTGGGCTTCGAGCGAATTCCCGCGCGCCAGGAATGTCTATTTTCCCAACCAGGGCAATACTACGGGACAATTCCCACCCGACGGCGCCGTCCTTGCCGCCGGTCGCATCGTTGCCGCACCCCCGGCCTTCACGGGCAACCCCGCTCACCTTTACGCCTACAATGGCGAGCAGACCTCCGGCGCACTGCCCTTGATCGTTCGCGTTACCGATAACGTCGGCCGATCCCTCCGGGACGTTCGAGTCCAAGCTTCCAATGGGGAATCGGCCCTTTCGAATGCTGACGGCTGGGCCCTCTTCAGCCCGCCTGCCTCCTTCGGTTCGGCGATTACGGTCACCGCGGGCCACGCCAAGGCCATCTTCCCCCTCGGGTCGGTTCGTCAATCTCCCGCGTCGATCGCGATCCTGGCTGGGCAGGGGCAAATGATAGCGCCCCGACCTTTCGATTCAGTCACCCCCTTCCGAATCGGCGTCCGCGATGCCGCTGGCTTTCCAATTGTGGATACGGCCGTCCAGTTCTCCATCTCGAATGGGGCAGGTCGATTGAACTGCGCTTCTTCGCCGATCTGTACTCTCCGCAGCGATGCCAACGGCCAAATCGAACTCGGCTTTGTCCCCGGTGAATTTCCCGCCACAGAATACATGCAAGAGCAACGGGTTTCCGTCACCTCGGGCGAGGCTCCGCGTCGAACGATCTTCGTAACCGCTCTTTCCACCACCCATCTGCCCTCTCTGGGGTGGATTGCCCCGCTTCAGTTTTCGACCACTGGAGTCGTCAATTCGGTACTTCCGAACGCAATCCAAGTGAATTCCATTGTCACCAGAGTCGACGATCAACGTAAGGCGGGACAACCTGTTCCGAATATCGCCCTCTCCATCATCTCCCCTTTGAATTTCCCGGACCTCGGCTGCGACGGCGAAGCGGGTGTCGTCCTCACCGATTCCAGCGGAAGAGCCAACTGCCCGTTGCGGGTGGGGAGCCGCGCCGGCACGGTCGAAATCGGCGGAATTCTCAGAGTACCGGGAAACTGGAACCTGGTCCCTCCCCGCTTGACGGTCGAAATCGCTCCCACCGAGCTCCCGTACTTGCGCATGGTCCGTGGACGCGACCAAACCCTGCCCCGCGGCGGCTCCAGCGCTCCCATTGCGGTCCGAGCCACCGATCGGTTCGGGTTAGCCGTTGCCAACCAACCGATACAATGGAGCATCGACCCACCCGCGGGCCTAAGCTTGCAAAATGCGGCCTCCGCGACCGATGCGTCCGGCGAGGCCGTTGCGACGGTAGTCGCTGGATCCACCCCGGGAACCTACACCATTCGAGCCATCAACAACGGGCTATCCGCGGAAACACGGGTCTATGTCCTCGGGAGCAATCCGGCCGTCCCCTCAAGATCATTCCTTCTCGACGCGGAACCCGGGGTAGTTGGCGTCGGCATCGGCCCGAATCCACCCGATGCCAGCTGGGCCATCGAGGGTGGCTCGTCGTGGGTCCGAACGGCCACCCCGGCGGGCTCAGGCGGCAAAACCATTTGGTTCACCTACGATTTCAACGAGTCGCTCACCACCAGTCGCACCGCCCGCTTTACTATTGGGGGAACCACGGTCGAATTCGTGCAGAAAGCGGGGAGATTGCCCACGATATCTTGGTCTAGTTTGACCGCCACATCGGGCGCGATCCAGTCGTTCAGCGTGCCGATCTCTTCGCCGCACGGTTCTTATGCCAACGTAATCAATTTATTGATCCGCGATTCGTTGGATGGGCGATCCGCTTGTTATCTCGCCTACTCCGCCCTCTCGAAGCAACTGTATCTGGTCGGAGATAACGGACCGGAAACGCTACTTCCTCCCCTTCTCCTTCCGTCGTCGCAGTCGGTGAGCAACAGCCAATGTACGGTTTTTGGCACGGGTAGCTTCGCAAACCTTGTGGATGATTTTCCGGCCTTTGGCACCCGGATCTCATTCGCACCCACCTTCGGCGGTTCAAAAATCGTCACTACTGTCCAAAACAGCACTTACTCTCTCCTAGAATCTGATTTCGGCGAGCCCGACGGGGTCGAGCGGTAGAGTAAGCGCCACTTTGATCGGCACCCTGGTTTCCGGCGATAGGATGGCAAGGCCCTCCTGTGTG
>JAPKZA010000182.1 GCA_026394015.1 Acidobacteriota bacterium | reverse complement strand
TCGATGAGGGGGTGCAGGAAACGTGCGGGTACTCGTGTCGCGCCTGCGCCCTACTCTACCGAGCCACCATCCCGAAAGTGATCTTCTTCCGATTCTTCACCTCACTTGTCGGTCAGTTCAGTTCCCACGGCGGAACCCGGTCTCCAAACAGAATCGCAAACCGCTGTAACGCCGCTTTCCAATCCTTGACCGGCTTGGTCCACTTCTTGGCAATGTGCTCCAGTGCCAAATACAGCAACTTCATCGCCGCATCCTGGTGAGGAAACGATCCACGCGTCTTGCTCTCCTTGCGCAGGCTCATGTGCAATGATTCCAACGCCTTGGTCGTATAGATCACCTTCCGAATCTCCGCCGCCTAAGCAAAAAACGGAGTCAGATGATCCCTGTGGCTCCAACTCACCGGCGGCTCCAACGCAATGATCCGCCCCATACTATTCGCCTCCCTAAGCGGAAAGCCCTCCGGCAGCCAACTCCAGTCGTACGGACTTCCTTTCCGCCTCCACCCAAACACCGCATCCCGACCCGACCTACCGAATGCGCCAACCAAGAGGGACTCGGGAACCTCCTCACAACCCTTCCCACCGCCGAACCGACCTCACCGACACAAAATGCACCGTTTCGCCCCTTCGAAATCCCAGCCGTCCACTTTCTGCAATGCTAAAACTCGCCGTTGATTTACCCGTTGAGATTTATATTTCGTTCCACTAGAGTCGGAGGGCTTTCGTGTGCTCCGAGGCTAAACTCTGCGGCGATCCGTGTCGATAGTACGAAACGATGCGCCATGCAATCTTCTTCTAGCGATCACTACATAGCACTCGACCACCTTCGCGCCTTGGCGGCGTTCCTTGTCTTCTCTTGGCACTTTATGCACGGAGCGAAAGGGTTCCCGATTCCGATCGAATACTATCCCTCGATTTCGCCGTTCGCGCTAGCCGACGAGGGGCATACGGGAGTCTCGCTGTTCATGACACTGAGCGGCTACTTGTTTGCTAAGTTGCTGGAAGGAAAACGGATTGATCTCAAGTTATTCCTTCGGAACCGCGCGCTTCGGCTGCTCCCCCTACTGATCTTTGTCCTGATCATGGTGGGCTCTGGTCAGGTCTCAAACGGTTTGCCCCTGGGAGAGTTTCTGGCGACCATCGTCCTTGGTGTTGCGATCCCCACGCTACCCAATGGAGGATGGTCCATCACGGTTGAGGCTCATTTTTATCTGATACTGCCCTGGCTGCTTCGGTTAACGCGCCAGTCGAAGCTGCTGCCGTTGGCGATCTTGGGCGGTGCGCTGTTGCTGCGTATCGCGATTTATTTGTGGATCGGAGAAGTGCAACAGGTCGCTTACTGGACAATTCTGGGGCGGATCGATCAGTTTGTGCTCGGGATGATGTCCTTTTCCTTTCGCGGCTACTTTGCCGGTCGGCATCTGCGGGCTTTGGCCGTTCTGGCTGCGTTTAGTCTCTTCTACCAATATTTTGATGCATTGGGTGGCTTCTACTCCAAGGCAAAGTACTCGGTGTCCAGCGCCTGTTGGATTGTGTTGCCGACGATCGAAGGACTAGCTTACGGCGTGGGCATCGCTTGGTACGACTCCTCGTTCTCGCCTGGACGGACGGGCCTATCCGGTTTCGTGGGACGGCTCGGGGCGTATTCCTACTCGATCTATCTGTTCCACTGGTTCTTTGTCTTTCACGCCGCCGCGCTGGTGAATGGAAAACTTCTCCCGCTCAGTAACTTCTATATAGCGTTCGGTGCGTCGCTCGTATGCTTTGTCGCCACTTACCCACTGGGGTATATGAGTTACCGCTTTATCGAGTCGCCGTTCTTGCAAATGCGGCAACGGTATGCGTTTCCAGAGACGCCGCCCAAAGTATTAACAGCTGCCGCAGGTCGCTAATCGTCCTGACGCAAGTGAATGGCCGCCTCTTTAAAAGCGGGCAACCCATCGATCGAACGAGTGATAGCGAAACGCTGGTTTGTGTTGATGATAGACTCACAGTAGCGAACAAAGGGCGAAGATGAGTTTTTTACCAGAACTACGGGTGCGGTCGGCGTTTAGCTTTTTGGAGGGGGCTAGTTTGCCGGAGGCGTTGATGACGCGGGCGGCGGAGCTCGAGATTCCGGCGGTGGCGCTGCTGGATCGGGATGGTCTGTCAGGAGCCGTGCGGTTCCACAAAGCGGGGGTGAAACAGGGGGTCAAGGCGCTGCTCGGGGCCGAAGTGACCGAGGCGGGCGGACGGTTTCGGTATCCGCTGCTGTGCGCTTCGCGGCAGGGATATCAGAATCTGTGCGGGCTATTGACGCGGTTGAAGCTGGAGCGTCGGGCGGGGGCGACGTTCGCGGATTTGGAGACTTATGGAGAAGGTTTGGTCCTGCTGGCCGGCGATGCGCTGGCGGCACAGGGGTTTGATCCGGGCGTAGCGGAGGCGCTGGGGCGGATCTTTCCGGGCGATCGGATGTATGCCGATTTAGAACGGCACTATCTGCGCGAAGGGGAGGTGCGGAACCAGGCGCTCTTGCAGTTGGGGATTCCGGCGGTGGTGACCAACGGCGTGAGCCATGCGACGACGGCAGAGCGGCCTTTGCTGGACGTTTTGACCTGCGTGCGGAAGCATACGACGATTCAGGCGGCGGGGCGGATGTTGGCTCGGAACGCGGAGAGACATTTCAAGACAGCGGCGGAGCGGGAGGCTTTGTTTCGGGACCTGCCGGGTGCGGTGGGGCGGACGCGGGAGTTGGCGGAGCGGTTGGAGTTTACGCTGGAGGATCTGGGATACGAGTTTCCGCGGTACCCGGTGCCAGAAGGGCAGACGATGGATAGCTTTCTGACCGCCCGGACGGACGAGGGGGCGCGGAGGCGATATCAGCCGTATGGAGAGAAGCCGCGGTTGCAGATTGAGCGCGAACTGCGGCTGATTGAGAAGTTGGGTTTGGCGGGGTACTTCCTGATTGTCTGGGATATCGTCGAGTTCTGTCGGCGGAACGGAATTTTGGTGCAGGGGAGGGGGTCGGCGGCGAATTCGGCGGTTTGTTATTCGCTGGGGATTACGGCGGTGGATCCGGTGGGAATGGAGCTGCTTTTTGAGCGGTTCCTGTCCGAAGAGCGGGGGGAGTGGCCGGATATTGATTTGGATTTACCCAGCGGGCCGGATCGGGAGCGGGCGATTCAATACGTCTACGCGCGGTATGGGCAGTTGGGGGCGGCGATGACGGCGAACGTGATTTCGTATCGGAAGCGGAGCGCGTTGCGGGATGTGGGGAAGGCGTTGGGGATGGAAGGGGCGACGGGGGAGCATCCGCTGGCGAAGCTGCGGGACCGGTTCGTGGAAGAGATTTTGGATTTGCCGCGGCATTTGGGGCAGCATTCGGGGGGCATGGTGATTTGTCAGGGGCAGTTGGACCGGATTGTGCCGTTGCAGCCGGCGACGATGCCGGGGCGGGTGATTGTGCAGTGGGATAAGGAAGACTGCGCGGATATGGGGATTGTGAAAGTCGATTTGCTGGGTTTGGGGATGATGGCGGCGTTGCGAGACACGATTGTATTGATCCGGCGGCACTACAAGGAAGAGGTGGATTTGGCGCATTTGCCGGCGGATGATCCGGCGGTGTACGAGACGTTGCGGCGGGCGGATACGGTGGGGATGTTTCAGGTGGAAAGCCGGGCGCAGATGTCGTGTCTGCCGCGGTTGCGACCGGAGAAGTTTTACGATTTGGTGGTGCAGGTGGCGATTATTCGGCCGGGACCGATTGTGGGGAATATGCTGCATCCCTACCTGCGGCGGCGGCAGGGGCTGGAGTCGGCGGACTGTTTGCATCCGAAGCTGGAGACGGTATTGAAGCGGACGTTGGGGGTTCCTTTATTTCAGGAGCAGTTGCTGCGGATGGCGATGTTGGTCGCGAATTTCACGGGCGGAGAAGCCGAGGAGTTGCGCCGGGCTTTGGGGTTTAAGCGGTCGCAGCAGCGGATGGCCGAGATCGAGACGAAGTTGCGGGCGGGGATGACGGCGAACGGGATTCAGGGACCGGTGCAGGATACGATTGTGCAGTCGATCACGGCGTTTGCGCTGTACGGGTTTCCAGAGAGCCATGCGGCGAGTTTTGCGTTGTTGAGCTATGCGAGCGCGTATTTAAAGGTCCATTATCTGGGGGCGTTTACAGCGGCGCTGCTGAACAATCAGCCGATGGGGTTTTACAGTCCGATGACGCTGGTGAAGGACGCGCAACGGCATGGTCTGCGGTTTCAGCCGGTTGATGTAGAACGTTCAGAATGGGAGTGTATCTTGGACGAGCAACTGCACTTACGGCTGGGGATGAACTATGTAAAAGGGCTGCGGAAGACGACGGCGGAGGCGATTGTGCAGGCGCGGCCGTTTCGGAGTATTGACGATATGAAAGCTCGGGTGCGGGAGATTTCGCGGGAGGAGTTAAACCGCTTAGCGGAGATTGGGGCGTTGAACAAGATAGGGCAGAGCCAGCAGCGGCATCGGCGGGAGGCGCTGTGGCAGGCGAGTTTGGCGGTGCGTTCGGCGGGTTTGTTGTTTACCGGGACGAGCGTGGAGGGGCCGGCGCCGCTGGCTCCGATGGACGGGATGGAGCGGTTGCAGGCGGATTTTCGGACGAGCGGATTGACGATTGGGGCGCATCCGATGCGGTTTTTTCGGGAGGGTTTGGTCGCCGAGGGGGTATGGCGGGCCGAGGAGTTGGCGGGGTTGGGGAACGGTCGGGTGGTGGAGGTGGCGGGGCTCGTGATTTGCCGGCAGCAGCCGAGTACGGCCAAGGGTTTTGTGTTTTTGAGCTTGGAGGATGAGACCGGGATCAGCAACATTATCTTGTCGCCTGCGGTGTTTGCTGAGCACCAGAAGGCGGTGCGGGGGGAGGGGTATTTGCGGGTGATGGGGGTGTTGCAGAATCAAGGGGGGGCGGTGTCGGTGAAGGGGGACGTGGTGCGGCCGTTGGGGGTGGCGGCGACGAGTCCGCGGGTGGCGGTGCAAAAATATTGTTGACTAGGTGGAACTTGTCGATAAGGGCGGGGTGTAGGAAACTAAGGACAATACTATGAAACATTATTTTGGTGGCCGAACAGGTCGAATTTTAGGCGCAATGGCTCTGTTATTGGGAACGGGGGCGTCCGTTTTTGCAGACGCACAGGATTTCAAAATTGTAAACAAGACGGGTTTTACGATCACGTCCTTGTACGCTTCGCCGGTGAAGGCGAAGAACTGGGGCAACGACATCTTGGGTGAGGGTGAGATGGCGACCGGCCGGACGCTGGACATTAAGTTCAGCGGGTATGGCGACAAGGTTTGCCATTTCGATGTGATGTTGAAGGACGAAGACGAGAAGGAGTGGATCGTCGAGGACATCGATCTGTGCGAGATCCATAGTCTTACGTTTTCGAAGAAGGGCGGTTCGGTTCAGTTCGAAGCGAACTAGTGCGGAGGGATTGGGCTAGCCCTGCGGGGGCTAGCCCGGTTGCCCGCAGGGTGGGACAATGGGGTATGTCGGAATCGAAATTTTTGGCGATTGACGTCGCCGCCGAGCCCTGGGAAACGCGCTACAGCGAGCATCTGGGGAAGACGATGTATCGGAAAAACCTCGTGACGGATCCGGATACGGGAATGGAAATCCGCGTCGTGAAGTATCCGGCGGGGGTGATGAATACGCGGCATACCCATCCGTGCGCGCATGGGATGTACGTGTTGGAAGGCACCCTGGTGACGCACGCCGGGAGCTACGGCCCGGGGCATTTTGTGTGGTTTCCGGAAGGCCCGGAGATGGAGCACGGAGCGACGGCTGAGACCGACGTCGTCGTGCTGTTCATCACCAATAAGCCGTTCGAGATTCACTACGTCTAGTCTCATGGATCTCGCGATTTTTGATTCCCAATGGCGCTCGGAGATCGAGCGGTTGCTGCCGGAGGTCCATGCGGTGGACCGGGACGCGTTGCTGATCTGGCTGCAGTTGTATCCGCTAACGGTCGCCCGGCTGGCGGCGGCCGACCCGAATCGGGCGGAGTTTGAACGGTATTACCAGCTACGGGGGCGGTATCTGCTGGCCGAAAACGCCGACACGTCGCACCAGTTTTTCTACAGCCATCGGTATTGGCCGGCGGTGAAGGCGGCTTTGGCAAGCCTGCCCGAGGGGCTCGATTTGCTGGGATTGATTCGACATGCGGCGGGCGGCCAGAAGATGGCGTTGCCGATTGCCGCGGTGGGGGTGATGACGCTGCGGCAGGCGGGTCCCGCCTTTCTGGCGAGCGCGTATCAGCCGACGGCGGACGGGCGGACACCGGAGCAGATTCTAGCGGCGCGCGCGGGCGATCAGCCGCGCAGCATGTGGGGGAAGTTGTCGGGGGCGAAGGCGGCGTTGCGGATTACGATGGCCGAGGATCAGCCGGATCGCTGGTTTCCCATTCTCACCGGGCAACACATCACGACCGGGGCCGAACTCGACAAGCGGCCGTATCATGAATCCGACGAGCGGTGTTATAAAGACATGGGGCCGATTCCGGTGGATTGTCGGGCGGGGAGCTGCGGAACCTGTTGGGTCGGGGTGCTCGGCGGCCTGGAGAATACCGAGCCGGTGACCGAGTTCGAGCGGAAGCGGATGAACTACTTCGGCTACTGGGAGAATGAGTTCCATGACGCCGGTGCGGAGCGTCCGTTGATCCGTTTAGCGTGCCAGACGATTGTCCGGGGGAGCGCAAGCATCGTGATTCCGCCCTGGAACGGGGTGCTGGGGGAGTCGCGGCAGAAGCGGCGGCAGGACGGGTAAGTCATTTCTGTTGTTCAACGTCACGCGGGCGTTTCGACGTTTTCGCCGTGTTTGTCGTGTGCGGCGGTGAGTCCACAATCAGGGAAGATGGTGACTTGGTCGGCGGGGTGTCCGTCGGGGCGTGGAAGGACGGCGTTACATGGTCGCTTCCTTCGGTGGCAATGTGCTATTTCGGGGGCGCGGATCGGGAAGTACTTACCGGAATGGCGAACGCGTTAGTGGTCCGCGAAAATGGAATTCTACTCACTCCGTATCGCGCGGTGAAGAACGCGAAGACTTTGCAGGTGCGCTTTAAGAATGGGGAAGTGTTCGATGACGTGAAGCTTTTGGGCGTGGATGCCAGGCGCGACATCGCGGCCTTGAAGATTTCGGCGGTTGGGCTTCCGGTGGTTCCGTTCGCTAGCCCGAGCCAAGCGAAAGTGGGCGAGGCGGTTGTCCTGATCGGTTCGTCGTATGAGCTGCCTTGGTCGGTTGCCACAGGAACATTGGCGGCCTACCGAATGGCGGATGAACTTCCCGGCGCGGGAAGCGGATTCAAATTGCTGCAGGTTTCGGCTCCGGTCGCTTCGAGCCGGAGTGGAGCGGCGGTGTTTGATTCCCAGGGGCGGGCGCTGGGATTGCTCGTGGGGAATGTGCGATAGGAGACGCCGACCAACCTTGGCATGCCGATCGAGAGTGTAATCGACTCGACGCCGCAAAGACCGCCGACACAATTCTGCGCACGTTCAAAATGATGTACGTCGACGCCCGCCGCGCGCAGGATTTCGATAGCGCCCAAGTCAAGGCTACTCTCTTGGAGAACGAGGACTTTGCGGCGCTCCAGATTCGAACGGTGGACGATCCGAAGCTGGCCGACGTGGTCCTCGAGGTCGGATGTACGTTCGCCTGGAACTTCGCGTTTCAGATCCGGTCCAGCCGACGCCAAAGAGTTCGTGACG
>JAPKZA010000081.1 GCA_026394015.1 Acidobacteriota bacterium | reverse complement strand
GGTTTGTTCAAGGCGATGGACGGCTTCCCGGTGGTGATCCGGACGCTGGATCCGCCGCTGCATGAGTTCCTGCCGAAGCGTGAGAACTTGATGGTGGACTTGGCGAAGTTGCCGTATGCCAAGGACAAGGCGAAAGAAGAGATGTCGAAGGCGTACGGCATTCCGGTGGCTGACCTGAAAGTCAAACTGCCTGAGTTGCTCGAGCGCGTCGAAGAGCTGCACGAGTTCAACCCGATGTTGGGCCACCGTGGTTGCCGGTTGGGCATTACGTATCCTGAGATCACCGAGATGCAGGTACGCGCCATTTTCGAAGCGGCAGCTAAAGTCGCCAAGAAAGGCATCAAGGTGACGCCGGAAGTGATGATTCCGTTGATCGGTTCCGTAAAGGAGCTCGAGCATCAGAAGGCGATCGCCAAGAGCGTGGCGACGGAAGTGTTGACCAAGGCCGGTGTGCCGGATCTGCACTATATGATCGGCACGATGATTGAGATTCCGCGTGCGGCGTTGACGGCGGATCAGGTGGCGGAGCAGGCCGAGTTCTTTAGCTTCGGTACAAATGACCTGACGCAGACGACGATGGGACTTTCCCGCGACGACTATACGAAGTTCTCGAAGCAGTACGAGGACCTGAAGATTTTCGACGCGGATCCGTTCGGCGTGTTGGACCAGACGGGTGTGGGCAAGTTGATCGACATGGCTGTGAAGCTGGGTCGGAAGACGCGTCCGGACCTGGAAGTGGGCATCTGCGGCGAGCACGGCGGTGAGCCGAGTTCGGTCGAGTTCTGCGTGAAGGTTGGCATGAACTATGTTTCGTGTTCGCCGTATCGGGTGCCGATTGCCCGGTTGGCGGCGGCACATGCCATGATCGCGAAGAAGGGCGGCAATAGCGGCGAAGCGAACCGCACGAAGTAGTTGCAAGACAGTAAGTAAGAGGCGGCCGCCGGCGAAAGCTGGCGGCCGCTTTTTTTACGTTGGACGGGATCGACGCCGCTTCCGGCTCGGTATACGGGCCTGTTTCGTGCGGGTTCGCTTTTGCTACTGGCTTGACTTTGTCGGTTCTTGATTTGGAGTCTGTTCTTTCTAAGTTTATGTTTATAAGAGAGTTACTGCTCTTTGCGGCTCATTTGAGCTAGGTTCGATTTGGCTAAAGCGGAGGGCCGGGGCTCGATGCCCCGGCCCTCCGCGGCCCGGATTCGGTCGGGTCTTCCGCGCTTAGTTTGAGACGCCTTCGCGTGGGTTCGCTTTTGCTCCCGGCTTGGCCCGGCGCTGTCGGTTTTCGATTTAACGAAGATCGCGAGATCATTCTAAGTCGATGTTTATAAAGAAGTTACCGTTCTTTTCGGCTCATTTGAGCTGGGTTCGATTTCCCTGAAGCGAAGCGCCGGGGCTCGATGCCCCGGCGCTTCGCGGCCCGGATTCGGTCGGGCCTTCCGCGCTTTGTTTGAGACACCTTCGCGTGGGTTCGCTTTTGCTCCCGGATTGGCCCGACGCTCTCGGTTTTCGATTTTACCAAGATCGTGAGATCATTCTAAGTCGATGTTTATAAGGAAGTTACCGTTTTTTGGGGCTCATTTGAGCTGGGTTCGATTTCCCTGAAGCGGAGCGCCTGGGCTCGGCTTCAGATTGATTTGCGAGTCCTTGATTGGGACTGTCTCGTGTGGGTTCGCTTTTGCTCCCAGGCAGGCTTAACCCCGACGATTTTCGATTCCACGAATCGCTTGAAATGCTTCTAAGTGTTTGATTATAAGATGCTTAATGTTCTTCATGGCTTATTTGTGCTGGGTTCGTTTTTTCCGACGCGGGGTGGCGAATTTGATGCCCAAGCGCTCCGCTTCCAGGCTTCGGCTCGGTTCGCGTTTTCTTGTCTTTGCCTCGGTCGTGCGCTGGGACATGGCTAGATCCGCCCGCAGTGGAATTGTCCTCGGCCGCGGCATAGAAGCGCGGGGCATGAATTACCGCGACTTGATTCTATTCTTCTAATTTCATGTTTTTAATCGATTTAATTCCGCTAGAGGTCGGCTATGTTCCTGGTGCCCTGGGCGCAACAATCGCGAACTCCCGCTGGATTAAGGAATGCAGACTCTCCGATCCCCGCCGTCTAAAACACGGTTGGCACGCTCAATCTCATCTTACGTCGAGGAAAGAGTTGAATTCGGAGGAAGCCGATTGAGCGAGCCAAAGAACTTGTTTGTAATCAATTAGATAAATGCAGAATATTTATTTTTTTAGGTTGTGAATCCCTCTTCGGTGTCTGTTGTGCAGCTCTAACGGAGGTGATTATCATGCTGCGGTCGGCCCCATATTGTAACGAAATATTTTCTATTTTACTCTTGAAATCCGTAATTCAATTGGATTATTCTGTGGCTGCAGGTAGAGCAGTGGTGAATGGAGGGGCGTTTGATTCCTTGTCATCTCAGTAAACACGGCACATTCATTCCGAGGCGGGGGCTGATCGGTTTGTTCGGATCGCTCGCATTGGGCCAAACTCTCTCGCCCCGGGGGGGGGGGGAGCTTGATGGAATCCCGTCTTACTTGCGAAGATATCGCGATGCATTAGGCGATAGAATCACAAAAACACGCAACGAGCGAGTTGTTGTCGCCGCGAAATTAAAGGTGTCGCAAGGTGCCGAGCAGGCGGTCAATTGGACCTGGGAATATCCAGGCAGTCTGCGTTTTGCGATACCGAGCCAGGGAAAAACATTGGCGTTTTCGGCCACCGATTCGTCGGCCAGAGCTGTCGATGATTCTCAGGAGCAGATTCTGGAGGCGCTCGTTGGCGACACGCCGGAGGCGTTTTTACTTTCCGTTCAGCGGGGGTATATTCCCCGGTTTCTGGGCGATTCGTTTGTCGTGGCGGGGCGGACCGGGTTCGGTTCAAGAGTGGACGTCTTCGAACACGGAATCCCGGTAGCGGCGCGTCGGGTGGCCGGTGCCAGCGTAAAGCACTTTGGGTTTGACTCCGGAACCGGATTGCTGGCCCGAGTGCAATACTCCCGCGCGGTGGGCAAAAAGTTCGTAGCGGTCGTGACTGAACTTTCTCGTTACGAGATACTGGGCGGGTACGTTATGCCACGAACTATTTTGCAAAGCCAAGGGAAGAACGAGGTTTTTCGGCTCGACTTGGATAGCGCGGTTTGGGGCCCTCGCGCGACCGATGGAATTTTCTCGCAGGAGGTGAAGTAGGCGATGCGGTATCTTACTCTAGTCGGGATCGCGGCACTTTCTTTCGCCCAGGCGTGGGCACAGAAACCGGTCTTTAGTTCGACAAAACCTGAGCGTGGCACGATGCCATACGGGGTTTATTCGCTCTCTGAGATCGAATCCATCGATCAGGCTACGGGGACGCTGGGTTTACGCATTCCGCTGGCCGCGCTGCCTCCAGGCCGGGCGGGATTTAGTCAATCGGTAGATTTGCTTTACACGTCGCAAATCTACGACCTGACCACGGTCCAAGGAGATCAGCAAAACTCATTTTGTGGATCCGGGGTGCCCTGTCCGGCGAACACGAATGTATTGCAACCGGCCACCAACTCCGGGGGTGGGTGGCAGTATGCGATGACCTACCGATTTGAGGCGACGCTTCGGAGCGGAGTGGGATTTAACGCCTGCTCAGGCCTTCCAGACCCCGACACGTCGACTAATGTCTGGAGGTACACGATCACTTTTCCAGACGGCAGCAGCCACTTGCTCCGGCTACAAGGTGGACTTCCCGGCACCTTCGATGGGTACTATCCATATGGGCCGAACGGAGCGGGGGTGTGTTCCGGCGTGGGGGGCCTGCCACTGCCGCTGAAGTTTCATACAACCGACGGCACCTATGTACAAGTGTCCAAGTCGGATCTTGGCTGGCTGGCGACATTCCCCGACGGGCGGCAGGTATCCACCAGTTCAACGTTCGATGTGGCTTTGGCCACGAAGATCTGTGACCGGAATGGTAACTGCGGCACGATCAGCCGCGTCATCGACACCGACTTGGCGGTCTTGACCCATTTAGTGGACGATATGGGCCGGACGGTGCGCATTAAACATGTGGGAACGACGGACACCACCTGCCCCGCCAATCCGTTTTGCCTTAACAGCGAGGACCAGATCTTTCGATCTGGCTATGGGGGCACGGCGACCGATCCCGCCAGTGTGAACAATAGCCTATGGAAAGTAACGTGGGTGCAATCCGCGATCGGGGTCGGCGACGCAATTCCATACGACTGTTCCTCGCCCGTCGGTAACGATCCGAATCACAACGGACGCTGTCGGCTGAGCACTTATGTCCGCAACGTTCAGCAGGTGACCTTGCCGACATCGATCGGCACCGCGCTTCGGTACCAGTTTTGCTACGCCGACGACGCCGCAGTGACGGGTAAACGCGGATACGGCGAACTGATCTCAATAGGTCTACCCAACGGAACCACGGGTGACCTTGCGTGTGGCAACCCGGCACCGAGTTACCGACCGCGAGTTGAGTATTCGTACCGGGAATCGCGTGCCCAAACGCGGAGCGCCACGTCATCGAGTGAAAACGCGGTGCTCTCGAAGTCGTTTTTCCGGAGAGAGACCGTGCTGACGGCGGGAACAGATCGCGACGAGAGCTGGACCTACACCTATCCGGGTCCGGGGAACTTCAATGGTACGATCACCGCCCCAGACGGCGGGGTCACGACCAATTCGTTCTTCTGGGATTTTTCCGGCCGGCACCGGCTGGCGTGGAAGACGGTATCTCCGATGGGGGAGACCGTGGAGCGATTCTGGGCGTATAACGAACCGTGGATTGGCGTCTCCGCACCCCAGGATCGCAAGAATGCCTATGTTCGAGCCGAGTACCGGAAACCGGCCGGTGGAACCTACAATGCAACGGCCTTCGCGCTCGACAAGAACGGCAATGTGGTTTCCGAGACGGTATACGACGGGGTTGGTGCCCCGACACCGGCGGGCCAACCGCCAACCTCCCTACCTTCGGGTGGCACCATCCTGCGGACTATGGCGCATGTGTACCATAGCGAGACTCCGGACGCGGGGCAGCTAGGCGGTTCGATTTGCGCCGCCGGATACGAGAGTGCCTACTGGGGCTGCTCTTCGACTCCAGTCTACAAACAGGCGCGGTTTCGGACGAACGTGACGGGGCTGAGTGGCGGGGCGGAGTCGGCGACGCAATGGCTCTACGATAGCGCGACGACAACCGGGAATGTGACGGATGAACGCCGATGGGATAGTACGAAAGCGGCGAGCTTGCCGGGAAACGGCACGCCAGCCAGTCCGGGGCTGACCGCAGCGAATGCGGAGGTGTCGACGTTTACCTGGAACCAAGGCAATCTGATCGCGGCTACGTTTCCGGATGGTGACGTTACCTCGACGGTACGCGGGGTGTCCGGTTGCGGGACGAACTTGTATCCGACCCAGGTAAAGCGGCATGACCAGAACGCCGCGTTTCGCCTTACCGAGGATTTCACTTACGATTGCGCCACGGGCGCGCAAAAGACGGCGACGTTTGAACCCGGGAGCAGCCGGGCCATCGGGCAGGTCACCGATTACGACCGTTTTGCCAGGCCGACCTCCAACTACACGGGGACCGGTGTCGGGTCTTCGACCAAATGGCGCCAGCGAAACAACGAGTACGACGATGCGGGCTTTTCCGTACGTGAGCTTTCCAGCGTGGATGGGCCGCTGGATTTTCGGATGGCCACGGTTTCGAGCTTAGATCCGGCGGGATACATGCAGCGGCGGCGGTGGTCGGATGAATCGAGCGGGGCGATTACGGCGACTTCGACTACTGGAGTCGTGTCCGAGCAGGAATACCTTTATTCGGGGTTGTTCCGGTATGAACTGGAGGCGGTCCCCTACTCTCTGCTCACCTCACCGGCACCGATGCCGCCGGCGACTGCTACTGCAGGGATTCCCCTGGCGTGGCGACGTCGCCAATATGACCGGGACGGAAGGTTGTTGGCGGAGGATTTGATCAAGCGCGAGACCGCGACGAGTGCGCCGCCGCCTCCGTGGTCCGTCACGACGCCGACAGTGGTTTCGTCGCAGACGTGGTCCTACAACGGCTATAGTGTGACGATTACGGACGCAGCGGCCAAGACCCGCACGGAGACGCGGGACGCCTTGGGCCGATTGACATCGGTCGCGCAACCCGGTTCGGCGACGGCAGCATACGCGTACCCGGCGCGGCAGATGACGGTTACCCAGACGGGTTCCGCGACGCAGACGCGGACGTTTACCTATACCTCGCTGGGCCGGGCCGATTGGCTAGCGCGGTGAATCCGGAATCGGGGACGACGAGTTATACGTACTATCCCGGTGGGCAGGTGTGGACGAAGACGGGCGGAAACGCCGTGGTCACTACGCTGACCTATGATGGGGCCCGACGGCTGCTGACGAAGAGCTATAACGATGGGACGCCCGCGGTTCGCTACTGCTATGACGGCGAAAGGTATTCGAACGGGAGCTGCGTGGCGGATGTTTCGAGTCGTAGTGTGGATGGTGCGGATTTCCCGAAGGGACAGTTGACGGGTTACGGAAACTCGATAGCGGCGACGAACTACGAGAGGGTTGACGCGTTGGGACGGGTGACGCGGGTGCGGCAGAGCGTCGACGGACTGGCGGGGGATGCCGTGATTTCTTACACCTACGGATCTGGCGGGGCAAGAAAGTCGATGACTTATCCGTCGGGAAGGATGGTGAATTACAGCTTGGGAGATTCGGGGAAGGCAACGCAACTGAGCGGTACGTTCGCGGGGGGCGGCACGACCTATGCTTCGGCGATGCAATATGCGCCGGGTGGGGCTGTGCTGAGCAGCAATCTGGCCGGGGGCAGTCTGCTGGAAAAGCGAAATTACAATGAGCTAGGCCAGGCGACGCAAATCGAGGTTAAGCGTGGTACGCAGTTGATTCATCGGTTGGGGTATTCCTACCCGGCAGTTGGGAATAACGGCAATGTTAGTTCGCATAGCAGTACCACGCCGCAACGAACGTGGAATCAGTATTTCGGATACGACAGTGCGAATCGGCTGCGCTTGGCAATGGAGCGGAGCGCGGGCGCTCCGGCCGACCCTAGTTCTGGGAGTTGTAGCGGGACGCAGGTTACTTGGACCGGAGGAGAGTGGTGTCAGCAGTTTGGGTTTGATGGATTTGGGAATGCGTGGAGCGCGGAGAACTTCGGGGCAACGCCGTTGGTGGCCAATGGGGCGAGTTGGTTTGTGGGTTCGACGAATCGTTACTTGAATGTGGGGTATGACGGGGCGGGGAATCAGACGCAGTTACAGGTGAACAGCCCGCAGCTGGTGACGGATTACGATGGGGAGGGGCGAATCCTTCGGCGGCGGAATACGCAATTGGGGACGACGCTGTTTGAGTATGGGTACGGGGGAGGTGGGCAGCGGGTTCGGAAGTCAGTAGGTGGGGTGGTGACGCGGTATGCGTATGGGGCGGATGGGGAGTGAGTGGCGGAGTATGGGGCGGCGGCGACGAGCGGGTCGGCGAGTCCGGAGTATGTGTTGACGGATGGGTTGGGCTCGACGCGGACGAAGACGAATGGGGTAGGGGTGCCTATGGCGCGGTTTGATTATGAGCCATTCGGGGCGGAGATTGTGCGGAATGGGTCGGGATTGGATGGGTTGGCGCAGCGGTTTACCGGCAAGGAACGGGATGCCGAGACGGGGTTGGATTTCATGGAGGCCCGATATTTTAGTAATGTACAAGGCCGATTTACCTCCCCGGATGAACCGCTTCTCGATCAAAGCCCCTATGATCCACAAAGCTGGAATCTGTACGCATATGTTCGCAATAACCCGCTCCGGTACACAGACCCCACGGGGAGATGTAGCGAGGCTAAAGGCGGCTACACCGATCAGGGTTCGGGTCTGTTCCCTGGCCCTTGCTCCGGTGGAACGATAGGCGATAGCAAGAACAACACTAACTCGGTAACGGTTGGTGTGGGCCGTGACGAAGCCAATTCGTACATGCTGCAGAGAGTCGGCCAGCAGTTTACAGTCCACGGGGTGGCGCAATTCGTGAGTGACGCCGCACAAGCTACGGGCAGACTGACGGGTGCTACCGATATCGCACAATGCATAACTTCCGGGATCACCGGAAGTGGTTGCAGCAAGACGGGCGTTGCCATGACGATTCTTCCTGGCCTTGGCTCGTCAAGAAGGGGAATCAGGATTCTGGAAGAGGTTGCAGGTACGATCCACCTTGAAGTGCAGGGCGCGAAGGGCGCCTATCAAGTTATCGCAAATATCAGTCGTGAAGGTGACACCATCATCCTTCAAGGCGCACACATGCAAGGTTCCGGTGCGGGACAGTTCGGTGGGAAAGAGTTGTTGAAAGAAATTCGAGAGGCTGCGAAACAGTTCGGTAGAGAGCAAGGGGCGAAGGAGGTCGTCATCCAAGGTGGTGCTCGGACGAGCGGAGCGAATCCCGGCCACATCCCGCCGCCGATTAGGATAAAGGTCCAGTGATGACTGAGAAACACACCTTTGAAATTTCGTATCCAGATGAGAGTAGCGAAGGATTGCTGGTCAGCCCAGTTGGACCCAACCTTTACCGCTTAGAGGAAAGCTCGTTGTTGGGCGAAGCTGTCTTTGGTGATGTCATCGAGGCGGAACCGACGCAGGAGGGCGGTCTACTGTTCAAGCGTGTGGCTGTTCCTTCAGGCATGACCACTGTGAACTGTATTCTTACATTTGAGCAAATGCAGGCACCGGGGCTGCAACCGTTGCTTGATCGCATTATGTCAGTGGGCGGGAACTGGGAACGAGCGCTTGATGGATTGCTAATGATCCATCTTCCAAAATCTGTCCATCTCGACATCGAGGCAGAGGTAAAGGCACTTTCGTCAGCGGCGTAAGAGCTCAGCAAGATTGGGTGTTATCTTTTCCGTCGCTGCACTTCGAACTTGACGGCGTAGAAGGCGGCTTGCAGGATATGGATGTTGGCTCCGTTGCCAGCGACCACCAGCTTCCCGCTAGACCACTTGGAATTTCTATGGGCGCCGATTCAGAGTTCCAGAGCGAATTGTTCGAGGATGTGATCGTAGGCCGCTTGGAGTTCGGACTTAACAAATAGGAGATTGCAATGAAAAGTATCTTTGTCGCCGTTCTTTTCCTCGTGGCGGTTCCGGCCACGGCGCAGATGATCAAGGAATACATCCGGCTGGGGGATCGGTTAGTTGCCGTCGAGTCCAACGCGGGCCAGGTCGCTCCGACGGCCGATGGGGATTCCCCGTCCAGCGGTTCGAACTCGGGGACGATCGTGTTTACTTACTCGGATTTCAACGGCGCGACCGATCTGGGAGTTACGAACATTCTGATCAACAGCGCTCTGGACGGCTCGAACGCCTGCTATCTGGCGTATGTTCGAACGCTGAATATTCTGTACTTATACAGCGACAACTTCCAGACGGCGGAGGCGTTGTCGATTGGGAGTTCGGGGTCGGTGGGCGTTAATAATACCCGTTGCCAGGTGAATGGATCCGGGACGAGCGCAACGCTGTCCGGCACGACGCTGACGTTGACGGTGAATTTTACGTTCAAGGCGGCGTTCACCGGTCGACAGGTAATTTATACAGCAGCGGGCGATGGTGCCGGGGCGAACTCGGGGTGGCAGTCGATGGGGGTTCGGTATCTGCCAATGCCGACGAGCTTGCCGAATGTTCCCGAGGTCGTCTCGCTGAGTCCGGCGCGTACGACAGCGGAGCGGCAAACCTTTACCGTCGTTTTTTCCGATCCCAATGGCAATGCGGACTTGAATGTGTTGAATCTGCTCATCAATACGGCGCTTGATGGGAACAACGCTTGCTTCTTGGCTTACGTTCGGTCGACGGGTCAGTTCTTGCTCCTTGCGGATAATGGTGTGGATGCGTTGTTTTACTCGGGCACTCCGTCGATGGCGGCGAATAGCCCGTGCGGGCTGTACGCCGCAGGCACGAGCGTTCAGTTTTCGGGGAACAGCGTGACGTTGAACTTTGACTTGGAGTTTTACCGTCCGCGATTCGGGGGAAACCGGATTGTGTATGCCGCGGCGAGAGATGCGGTGCTCAACAATTCGGGCTGGCAGGTTATGGGGACGATTGGGGCGCAGTAGTTGTGGAGCGGGATGGTCATTGCAACTGGTTAGCGCCCAGACGGTTACCGTGAACGCTAGAAGTAGCTTTTGGTTGGGGGGCAGAAGTCGGCGACGAGCTTGGAGCGGACGAAGA
>JAPKZA010000014.1 GCA_026394015.1 Acidobacteriota bacterium | reverse complement strand
CGCACAAGTGGAGTGACCACCCCGTTAACGCTCTTACGCAAAGTAAACGTGTAGCCGGTGCTTGTGCCTGTGTAGTAAATATTTCCGGCATTATCAAACTGAATAGGACCATTGCCATTACCCATTCCAAACATTGCTCCGAGGCCCATTGATACTGACGTCATTTCACTGTCAACGCATGTTGGAATACCAGTATCAGTATTCACTTCTGCAAGTACACAGTTCGGTCCACCACTTACAAGCGGCGAGGCCATATTAAAAACTACGTAAAACTTATTGTTTGTAGCCGAGTAAAAATCGCGAACTGCAGGTGTGGCACTCCCTGTCGCATAAACCGACGACGAAGATCCATCCATACCCACGCTAAACGTGCATGTATTTAAGGGGGCTGTCCCAGGTGTTACGGAACTGCAAGTCGAGTTAGAAGAAGTCTGTGCTAGCCCTACGATTCCACTGACCTGAAATACCACCGTGCTTGAGGGAACTATGGATGGAACCTTGGCCTGACGCAACCCGGCAGATCCCACGCCTTTACGTTTGAGCGGCTGAAACTTTGTCCACTTAGTCGAGTTTCCAAGAATGCGACTCTTGTCGGTCATTGATATGGGTGACGGAAACTTCACGCCCTTGGAGTCATACCCAGTACGAATGAATGTTCCTCTTCCCGAAACAAAAGAGAGTGACTTGCTCCAGGAACCAAAACCTTTCGAGCTCCAATATTCTTAATTGTGCACGATGTTGCTTTTCCGCGAATTGTGCATGATTTTGCATAGTTAGCCAGAGCAACAACAGTGGACGTTGGTTTGTTCTTTGACTCTGTTGTTGCAATCACAAATGTGAGGTTCACTTTGCCCTTGGGAGCCGGAGCAGAACGAATGAGGGTGACGATTGGCTTAGGAGGTGTACCTTTTGTAACCGCTGCGGCCGGCGTAACGCCAATTAGACCCACACAAAGAAAACTCACAACCCCTACCGAGATGGATTTGATTTTCATGCGTTTTCTCCCAAGATTTAAACTGATATGTCCTGAGTGTAACTGTGTAGCGCATCAGCCTGAAGCCCCAATAACTCTTCATGTCCCGGGAATACCCGCAGGCCAGCAGTGACAGCAATTTCAAATGCAGCCATATCCCCTGTGGCCAGAGCCCATGATGCGACTTCCATTGCTGCTGTAATCGCCAGGATCACCAACCGCGTTGTTGTGCCATCGAGATCTGCCCATGAATATGAAGTGCCAGCAAACGGCACATCACGGACATGGGAAAGTGCTCTAACGATTTCATAAGAATCCTTAGAGTCTTTTCGAAAAGTTTCCAAGGCTTGCGCCATTAGAACATCATCAGTAATCACACGAACACTAAGTGGTAAGTCATCAGAGTAAGTAGTCGGTGCCCAATCTGATCGTGAGAATTGCCTATCTATTTCTACAAGACCCCTTCTCATATCTGACACAATCGTCGAAAATGTAGAGTCAGCAATATCTAAATCCCACATTGCAGT
>JAPKZA010000427.1 GCA_026394015.1 Acidobacteriota bacterium | reverse complement strand
CCCCCAGCGACTTCGGCGTGCAAGGCGAGAAGCCCACCCATCCCGAACTCCTCACCGATCTGGCTGCCCGCTTCATCGCCCATGGCTGGTCGCTAAAGTGGCTAAATCGCGAAATCATGACCTCCGCCGCCTACCAGCAGTCGAGCAAACCTCGCCCTGAACTCGTCAAAGCCGACCCCACCAACACCCTGTTTTGGCGCATGTCCCCCCGGCGCATGGACATCGAATCCTACCGGGACACCCTGCTCCGCGCCTCCGGCCGCCTCAGCTACACCATGGCCGGGCCGTCAGAAGATGTCGAGCTCGCGACCAACGTCCGGCGCACGGTCTATGGCCGGATCAGTCGAGGCCGCCTGAGCCCTGTGCTCAAAAACTACGACTTTCCGGACCCCATGCAAAGCGCCGGCGGACGCGACCTGACGACAACGTCTCTGCAACAGTTGTTCGTGCTGAACAGCCCGTTTTTCTTCGATTCCGCCGCCGCAATCAGCAAAGTCGTCGGCAACTTGCCGACCGACTCAACCCGCATGCGAGAGCTCTATCGACGCCTGCTTTCGCGCGACCCCAGCCCCCAGGAACTGGATATGGCGTTGACCTTTTTAGCCAAGGGCACGCTCGAACAGTATGCCCAAGTCCTACTGTCCACCAACGAGGAGATTCTATGGCCTTAACCTTAAGCCGTCGAGACCTGATTCAGAGCGCGTTTGGCGGCCTGGGCACTCTCGGCCTCAGCGCCGTGTTGGGCTCGGGACAAGCCCAAGGCGCCGCCCTCGGCCGCTACGCCGGCCAGCGGACGCCCGGCCGCGCCAAACGGGTGATCAGCCTGTTTCTCGCCGGCGGACCGTCCCAGGTGGACCTGTTCGACCCCAAGCCGCTCCTCAAAAAGTTTCAGGGCCAGCGCCCCGGAGGCACCGACCTCCGCACCGAACGGCAGACCGGCGGCCTCATGCCAACCCCGTTCGAATTCCGCAAGCGCGGCCGCAACGGCGTCGACGTCAGCGAAATTCTGCCCAAGCTCGGCGGCGCGATTGACGACATCTGCGTCATCCGTTCGATGTACTCGTTCAACCCAACCCACACCCCCAGCGTAAGCCTCTATCACACCGGCTCTATTTTGCTGAACCGGCCGTCGATGGGCTCCTGGATCTCCTACGGCCTGGGTTCGGAGAACCAGAATCTGCCGTCGTTTGTCGCCCTGACCTCCAACGGTGCGGCGCTCGGCGGGTCGTCCACCCGCTCCGGCTTCCTTCCCGCCGAGCACCAAGGCACCCCCGTCAACAACTCCGAGCCCGATCCCGAAAAGATGATTCCGAATCTGCGGAATACCCATCTGGACCCCGCCAAGCAACGCCAGCAACTCGATGCGGTGCAGGCACTCAACAAGCGCTTCCACGATTCTTTCGGAGCGGACGACTTCCTGGACGGTCGGATCAAATCCATGGAAGCCGCCTATCGCATGCAATTCGAGGCCATGGACGTTTTCGATATCCGGAAGGAATCGGCCGCCACCCGAGCCATGTACGGGGAGAATTCGTCGGGCAACGGCTGCCTGCTCGCCCGGCGTTTAGTCGAAAAAGGCGTCCGTTACGTCAACGTCGGGCTAGGCGATTGGGACGACCACAAGGACATCGAGAAGGCCTACCAGAAGAAGATCCCGATGATGGACCAAGCCGCCGCCGCGCTCGTGCAGGATTTGAAGCAGCGGGGAATGTTGGACGATACGATCGTTCTCTGGGGCGGCGAGTTCGGCCGGACCCCGGTCTCGGAAAGCGGCACCGGACGCGACCACAATCCCTACGGGTTCACCATGTGGGTGGCCGGCGGCGGCTTTAAGGGCGGAATCGCCTACGGCGCCACCGACGATTTCGGGTTCAAAGCAGTCGAGGACCGGGTTTCGATTCACGACCTCCACGCGACCATGCTCCACGCCCTCGGGATCGATCACACGCAGTTGACCTACCGCTACGCCGGCCGCGACTTCCGCCTCACAGACGTCTTTGGCGACGTGGTCAACGGCGTGCTCTCCTAGTAAGTGTAAGGTCTTTTTCCTAGGTAAATAGGTACCTGGGTCCTAAGTTGAAATGAACCGAGCGGTTCATAGACCAAGACGCTCGTACGTGTTCCTATAAGGTATGGTCCAGAGGTCCGATCAGCCCCGCACAACCGTGCCCGTGGCTCCCCTGCGAGTGGTGTATCCACTCCTCGGCCTGTACTATGTCTTGTCGTTTTTTCACGGAGTTTCGACGCAAAACGCGTGGGCGATCTTCCATGAATTAGAGCTTCTTTTGGGGATCGCTTCGTTGGCCGGGGGCTGGGCGCTTTGGAAGCGAGACCTTGAAGAGCAGTTTCATCCCAGAGTGACGAAGCTGTTTTGTGCCCTCATCCTTCTGCACGCCGGTCTGCGACTGGCGTTCGGCGGCGGAGTGGACCAGCTTTCCCACTTAGTGCTGATCCTGATCGGAGGGGTGTGGTTACTGCCGAAGTGGAAGGAATGGTTTTGCGTCCTGGCGCTGCCGATCCAGTTGGCTTGGGTTGGGACCTCGGCGATTCGTCTTCCGCAGTCTGATCAGCGTTGGGGTGCCATCGAACTGGCTCTGGCCACAATCGGGATTGGTGTCGCGCTGTGGATTCGAAACCGTATCCCCCATCCCGAGGCGGTTGTGGTGGCCGCGGAGAGTGAAACCGAACAGGTCAGGAAGCGAATGCTGGCCGCGGCGGATGGCTCCAACGACGGGCTCTGGTATTGGAGTATCGCGACCGGCGAGTTCACCGTCAATGCAGCGTGGGCGCGACTTCTGGCCTATAAGCCGGGCGAAATCAAAGACGATATCGAAGAGTGGTGGAGTCGGGTACACCCTGGCTATCTGGAACAGTTGCGGGCCGATGTCGACACGCATCTCAAGGGCGGAGGAGCCATGTTCTCGAACGTGCATCGCATTCTCCGCAAGGACGGAACCTATCTCTGGGTTTCGGCCCGTGGGAACGCGGTCCGCAACGAGACCGGTCGGGCCATCGCCTTGGCCGGGTCGCTGCGCGATATGACGTCGGTGATCGACGCCGACCGCAACTCCAAGCATGACTCCTTCCACGACAAGCTCACCGGACTGCCGAACCGCGGCTTTCTGATGGCCCGGCTGAATCGACTCACCGCCAACCAGACCTCGGCAACCCACCCGACCGGCCTGTTCGCCTTGCTGTTCCTGGACCTGGACCGCTTCAAGACCATCAACGATACCTTAGGCCATCTGGCCGGAGACCAGCTCTTGCTCAGCGTCGCCGATCGGCTGCGCAACTGCGTTCGCCCGATGGACATGGTCAGCCGCTTCGCCGGCGACGAGTTCGCCGTGCTCCTCGAACAAGTCACCGATACCGATGAAGCGCTGCGGATCGCCCTGCGGATCCGCGATTCGCTGGGTCATCCCTACGATTTGAGCGGCCGGGAAGTTCTCAGCGGAGCGAGCGTCGGGGTCGTGATGGGACGTGACCGGTCGGCTACAGCCGATGAGCTTGGTGCAACTGTTCGACGCCAGTATGCAAGCGGCGAACTCGCGCGTGATCGACTTGAAAAACGGCTTGGCCAAAGCGCTTGGCGAGGGCCAGTTGCTGGTGCACTATCAGCCCGTCGTCGCTCTGGCGACCGGCCAGATTACGGGTGTCGAAGCGCTCGTCCGTTGGCAGCGGACAGCTGAAGAACTCATCGGCCCCACTGAGTTTATCACCCTGGCCGAAGACCTGGGCATCATCGACGAAATCGGCGAATGGGTGCTGCGGACGGCCTGCGCCCAGCACGTCGCTTGGATTAACCAAGGTCTCGTGCCCACGTTCATGTCCGTCAATCTATCGCCGCGACAGTTGCAAAATCCGGATTTTGCCGAACTCGTCGGCGACATCCTTCGCGAAACCGGCATGTCGCCGCAACGGCTCGAACTGGAACTGAATGAGAGCACGATGCTGCAAGCCGTCGAGCGGACGCCACAAGTGTTGGCTAGCTTGGTCGAGCAAGGGATCCGTTTCTCGATCGACGATTTCGGCACGGGGCTTTCCTCCTTGAGCCACTTGCGGAAGTTCACCTTCCACACTCTGAAGTTAGACCGGATGTTTGTCGCCGATCTGACCACCGACATCCGGACGCGGGCCATGGCCAAGGGATTGATCACCCTGGCCCACGACCTGAAGTTACAGGTGGTAGCCGAAGGGGTGGAGCGGCGCGAGCAACTCCGACTTCTCGCCGAGCTACGCTGCGACCAGGTACAAGGGTTCCTGATCAGCCGTCCCTTGCCCGCCAACCTCCTCGTCGCGGGCCTGCGGGGAGTACGTTTGCCCCGTGTCGTCGAATGGGCCCAAGCGCCCGCAAGCGACGTCAGGAACCTCGGACAAACACTCCGCGATCAGCGATTAGCCGTGCCTACCTCCAACACCCCTTGCGCTCAGCCGTCAGATGTGATCTAAACAGGGACACAAGGCGGTGACGCCTTGGATCAAGATCTTTGGAAAAGGGGAATTATGCACAGACTAATCGCTTTGTTGTGCTTCGCGGCTTCGATCGCCCTGGCGCAGATCGGCACGTCCACGATGACCGGACGAGTAACCGACTCGACCGGCGCGACCGTACCGAATTGCACCGTCGTCATCGTTCAGAAGGGAACCAACTTTACCTTCACCGCCAAATCGAATCAGGAAGGGATCTATCGCGTTCCGTCCTTACAGCCCGGACTCTACCGAGTGACCTTTGAGTCGCAAGGGTTCAAGAAAATCGTCCGCGACGATCTCGAAGTCCGCACCGGCGACACCGTCGCCATCGACGCCGCCATGCAAGTGGGCCAAGTCTCCGAACAGATCGAAGTCAAGGGCGGCGCACCGCTGCTCGAAACCGAAACTTCCGCCACCGGCTCGGTCATGTCCGGCGACACGCTTTATGAGATGCCGCTCTATCAGCGCTACATCAACTCGACGCTGAACTTAGTCCCCGGCATGACCAGCGGCGGCTATGCTTACGGCGGAGACCTCGGCTCCTACCACTTGGCCGGCCAACGCAGCGGTGCCATCGGCATCTTTGAAGACGGCGTCAATGGCAACGACCAGATGGGCGGCACCGGAACGATTAAGCCGCTCCAGAACGCGGTCGCCGAAGTCAAAGTTATCACCACCGTTCCCCCGGCCGAATATGGCCACTCGGCGGGCGGCGTCATCTCCGTCGTCAAGAAGTCCGGCACCAACGAACTCCACGGCATGGGCTCCTGGTACGGTCGCACCCGGCGCATGCAGCATCGGCTTTACTTCGATAAGTTCACGACGTCCAACCTCGGCGTGATGACTTTCTTCATGCAGCCCGACGCCAACATCTCCGGCCCGGTCGTCATCCCGAAACTCTATAACGGCAAAAACAAAACCTTCTTCTTTTTCGGCTACCAGCGCCTCCACGAAAAGAAGGTCGCTCAGGTGGTCGCCACCACCCCCACCCCGTCGATGCGCCTGGGCGATTTCAACTTCCCTGGCATTTCGAACGCGAACCAGATCTGCGACCCCGCCACCACCCGACGCAATCCGGATGGGACCTGGGCCCGCGATCCGTTTCCCGGCAATCGCGTCCCCACCAACCGCGTTGATGCAGCTTCGCGCAAGGTTCTCGACTTCGACCCGTGGGTGCAGCCGAACTTTGCCGGCACTTACAACACGCTCGGCCCAGTCGGCAACCTACTGGCGAACGAGCTAGCGCTGACCTTCTTCAACGACTACAACCTGCGTGTCGATCATCAGTTCTCGCAGGCCTTCAAACTCTACGGCAGCTACACCGATAACGCCCAGACGGGCTTCCAACGCCCGATCAACATCCGAACCGACCGCAGCGCGTTTGACCACCAGCAGGGCAACTACGCCCCCTTCCGGCAGATCAACTCCTCCATGGGCTACACCTGGATCGCCAGCCCGTCGATGGTCAATGACTCCCGCGTCGGCTACTTCCGCCGTCGCAACGATAGCCAGGTTCCCGGCTTCGGCGGCAATTGGCCGCAGCAGTTGGGCATCCCCGGCCTCGACCAATCGCTGATGCCGGCCTTCGGGTCCGGCGGCCGCGACAGCGCCGATGCTATTTACGGACTTACCGGTGCCACGCCCGGCAAACTCGTCAACGAGACCTTCTCGTTCCGCAACGACACGACCCTCGTCCGCGGCGTCCATGCCTTCAAGTTCGGCTACGAGATTCTCAAATTCCGCTTGAACTCGGCCAACTACGCCCGACCGGCCAGCCTCAGCTTCGCCGGCGTCACGGCCGGTTTGCAGCCGAATGGCGTCGCCATTCCCAACACCGGCAACACCTTTGCCGGCTTCATGACCGGTTACGTTAGCCAAGGCCTCTTCACCGGGGAACT